>WFNZ01000070.1 GCA_015488335.1 Thermovibrio sp. | reverse complement strand
GCATCTTGGAATAAATTGATTATAGATATAAAATAAGCTGAGATCTTTCAGATAATGCGAAAGGTGAAATCATGAAAGCACCTGTTGAAGTCAAAACCCAAGTGATTTTAACTCAAGACGGTTCACCGTTCATTCCCCAGTACCCCGGTGGAATAAACGTCCTGAAGTGTACAGGCTGCGGTGAGTGTGTTGAAATATGCCCACAGAACTGTATTGAACTTAAAGGGATAAACGGAAAAACAGTTGCAATAATAACCAAACCCGAACTCTGTATAGGAGATGGCTTCTGTAAGATTGTCTGCCCCGAAGATGCTTTCCTCTGAGGCATAAACTGCTCCTCCGGTTCGGAGGAAATGGAGGTAAACGAAGAGGAACTCCTCTCCGATGAAAACGGAAACTATGCCTACCTAACACTGGGAGGAATACTCTATACTCCCACCTACTTACAGGAGATTGACCACAGTAAATGCCAGAACTGTGAAAAATGCTTAGAACTGTGTGAAACCAGAGGATTGGACGAAAACGGAAACGTTATTCCGGAGTTCCCTGAAATTTGTTCCGGCTGTGGGCACTGTGGAAACATCTGCCCGGCAAAGAGTATAGAGGCAAAGCCGATTCCTTTAGAAGAAATGAAGAAAAGGGTCAAAGCAAGGAAGAACTCCCGTTAACCACAAAGGGAAAGTTTTAATCCAAGCTCTTCAACAACTCTTTTAACGTTCGGCTTGGAAGAAACCAGCTTTTCCAACTCCCGAAGGCTTACAGGGTGAGGTGGGTTAAACTCAAATTTTAAGCACGTAGGATTGTTTATAAACTCCTCTAAAGGTTTCCCTATTCTGGTGTAGAGAGTTTCATCCTGAAAACTCTGTTTTATCATTGAAAGGAGTTCTTTTCTGATATTCTCAGGCGTGGTTCCCTCCTGTTTTGCGGCATATCTGAGAAAAGTATCGTAAAAGCCGTCGTTCTTGAAAACCATTTCAAGGTGGGAGAGCTCTCCCTTCCTCAAAATCGGATTGACGGTGGTTCTTCCCTCAAAGAACCTTTCTACGGTTGGGTAATCAAGGTTATCTATATCGGCCTTAAAGGAAAGGCTTCCCAGACTTTTCAGGTTTAAGAAGAAAAACGCGTCAAGTCTATTTCCCTCAAAGTCATACCAGCCGGCAAGGTCAAAGCCAAAACTTGACCTGCCTAAGAGTTCGTCAAGGAGAGGGAGCTCCAGCCGGAAGTATCCGTTTCTTACAACAACCTTCAGAAAGGGCGGAAAACGTTTCTCTCTGAAGTTGTAGGGTAAATCTATCAGGAGCTTTTGGGCTTGAAGGGAAAATAGATTCCCTTTCATACTCAAACCGTCTATCTCAACGTCGTTTGGTCCGAGGCTGTAGTGAAAGCGGGAGTAAGAGGTAGCGTAGGGAAGCTTTGAGAGACGCCTATCAAACTTCTCCTTCAGTTTAACGTTGGCGAAGGACTCAAGGGCAAAGTAGGCAGAAATGAGGGCCGCAGTGAAAAGAACCACGGCCAGAGCAACTCTCTTTTTCATCTGCGGAGCTCCCTGCTTATCCTGTGAACTGTATCAACTAAGAATTTGGCTTTCTTCGGGTCTGTTTGTGGAAGGATGCCGTGCCCCAAGTTAAAGATGTGTCCTCTCGCTCTCATTCCCTCTTCCAATATCTTTCTCACTTTCGCTTCAATGGTCTTCTCATCTGCAAAGAGAGCCACAGGGTCAAGGTTCCCCTGTATAGACTTGTCAACTCTCTCAAGGGCAAAGGGAATTTCCGTTTTCCAGTCAAGCCCCAAAACATCTACGTTAAGCCGGTTGTTCACCTCTAAAAGGTGGCCGGCGTTTACGCCGAAGTGGATTATAGGCGTTTCAGGATGCCGTTTCTTTAACTCATTTACAATTTTCTCAGTGTAGGGGAAAACAAATTTCTCGTAGTCTTCCCTTGAAAGAACTCCCATCCAGGAGTCAAATATCTGAACAAGGTCAACTCCTGCTTCTATCTGAGCAGAGAGATACTCTATAACCGTATCTGTAAGCTTTAACATGAGGGCGTCCCAGAGCTGCGGCCTATTCCACATCGTTGACTTGGCAGCTATGTAGTTTTTGGAGCTCCCCCCTTCTAACATGTAGCTTGCAAGTGTAAAGGGAGCTCCCGAAAAACCAATTAAAGGTCTATCGGTAAGTCTCTTCTTAATTATCTGAATCGTCTCAAGGACGTAGGGCAAATCCTCTTCAGGTTCTGGAACTTTCAACCTTTCAACGTCTTCTAAACTCTCAACCTTTGGCTCAAGAACGGGCCCTTTCCCCTCAACAAAGGAGACGTTTATCCCCATCTTCTCAACGGGAACAAGGATATCTGAGAAGAGAATCGCAGCGTCAACTCCAATCTCCTCAATGGGAATAAGTGTAACCTCTGCCGCAAGTTGAGGGTTTTTGCACAGATCCATAAAAGAGCCCGCTTTTGCTCTTATCTCCCTGTATCTGGCAGAATATCTCCCCGCCTGCCTCATTATCCAGATGGGTGTATATTCGGTCTCCTCTCCCCTTGCAGCTTTCAGAATGGGATGGTCTTTAAGGGACATTACATCCTCCAGAGGTATAATTTTACTCCTTATTATCTTTGCCTCTTTTTAGCAAGCTCTCTAAATCTTCAGGAATAAAAATCCTGGGTCCATCCTTCTTTTTTTCATAGTAAATAACATAATCTTCTATCTTCTCAGGAAGTAGTTTCCTAGAGTCATAAGATCTTGGCTTTAAACTAACCGGCACACCCCCTATATAGCCGTCTATTCCCTTCTTCTCCTCTTCAGGGCTGGCCAGCCTGTAGTCCAGACCAAACTCCTCTGATAGCTTTCTCAAAACAGCCTCTTGAAATCTAAGACCTAAGAAAGTTTTTACTATTACTAAATCCCAAACCCACCGTCTAACCATATCCTCATCTATCTTCCCAATAGCTTCTTTAAAGTTTTCAATCATATTGAGAATCTTTTCAGTTGCCCTATCTATTGCCTCAGGATATCTCTCTAAGTACCAATTTTCCCATTCCGCTAAAGTTTTCCCATTGAACCCCTTTATTAACTCACTCATCTGCCCCACAACTTTTGGACGGGTTGCCTGAGCATTCTGATTGGCCAAATTCAGTATCTGGGTTACATACTTTGGGAATTCAGGACTTCCTATTCCCAGAAGAGCTCTTATTTCTTCATTCTTTGTTTTTATTTCCATCCCAACGCCTCAGATGTTGACTTGATATTCAAGAACCTTCTCTTTAAGTCGTAGTCTTTTTCCCTATCAGCAACAGCTAAACCATTTTTTATAAGGTAAGCATTAATAAAAATCCTGTTTTTAAGGTAAACGTAAGCCTCTACATTCTCATTTTCAGCAACATAACCTTTATCAAACTTAAGATAAACCTCTTTACCGAGAACATATTTACCCAAGTAATCTCTCACTTTTTTCAGGTCAGTTAACTTCACTCCACGAAAACTCACAGTTAAACCAGTATCAAGAAGTAAACTTCCATCTTCAAGAACCTTTCTCACTTTATAAAGCTTCTCCCTGCCAAATTTCAGCTTATTGGGTTCTATAACAGGCTTTGCATCTTTAATCCTTGAAGAGTAGTTAACATCTTCTAAACTAAGTGAGTTTTCTTTCCTTCTAACAATTTCAATTTTATTAAAGTTAATTAATGTATTAATTCCTACTTTTTCTTTAATAACATCCGCAAAGCTCTCATTTATCTCATAGCCAACGGCATTTCTATTAAGCTCAAGGGCTACTTTTACAGTTGTTCCACTTCCTAAAAAAGGATCTAAAACCGTTTCTCCAACAAAAGAAAACATTTTTATTATTCTTCTCGGCAACTCTTCAGGGAACATCGCCTCGTGGCCTACCTGTCGAGCACCTCCAAAATTCCAGTGGCCACTAAAGTAGGTTTTCCACTCCTCTTTAGTGAGTTTTGACTTCTCTTTTATCTCTTTTGGAACCTTTTTACTCTTTCCAGGCTTTTTAAAAATAAGAATGTGCTCGTAATCTATCTCAACCATTCCGTTTGGAGGATAGGGATAGGAGCCCATGACGGTGGCTCCCCCTGTAGTGTTCATCGTCGTTTTCTTCTGCCAGATGATGGAACCCATGTAGTCAAAGCCTATTTCCTCACACTGGGCAATTACTTCGGCGTGGAGGGGAATTATTTTATACCTACCGTAAATTACAGATCTTGCAAACTGATCGCCAATATTTATTACAAGTCTTCGCCCGGGCTCCAGAACTCTGTAACACTCCTTCCAGACCCTGTAGAGGTCCTTCAGGTACTCGTGTAGAGTCTGGCCGTAGCCTATCTGATTCTCTGTTCCGTAGTCTTTTATGTGCCAGTAGGGTGGAGAGGTTACTATCAGCTGAACAGAACTATCCTCAAGCTCAACCATTTTACGGCTGTCGCCTATTATGATTCTTGCCCGGTTCTGCATGCCTACAGTCCGTTCTTTGTATTAATCCCGATTCTCATCTTTACAGGAATGTAGGTGCAGATGGGGTCCTCGTGCATGTAGTCGCCGTGCTCCCAGTAGGCGCGGACTCTACAGCCGTTGCAGATCTTCACGTACTCACAGCTTCCGCACCTGCCCTTATACTCTTCAATTTTCCTCATGTCCTGCATTATCTTTGACTCAAACCAGGCTCTGTGGAATGGAATGTCAAAGACGTTGGCGTCGGAAATCGGGAAGTAGCTGCAGGGCCTTAACCAGCCGTGGCAGTCTATGTAGGCAATAGACTGACCTGCAACGCAGCCCTTTCCACCGCCTGTTCCAAAGACCAGGTTTCTCCTCTTAAGGTCTAAGCCGTCTCTCTTGGCGTTCTGGTAGAAAATCCTGTAGTAGTGGGGAGCACAGGTCGGGCGAACTAATATCGTGTTGTCCCCCTTTAAAATCAGCTCCTTCTCAAGTTCGTAGTGCCAGTTGAGCCAGTATTCGGCCTCTTCAGCGTTGAGGAGCTCCGCGTTTGCCTCCTCTCCCCTTCCAACTGGAAGAACAATAAACATATACCAGGCCTTTGCCCCAAGCTCCCTCGCCTTTTTGTAAACGTTTGGGATGTCAAAAGCGTTTCTTTTAGTAAAAGAGGAGTTAATGAGGAAAGGGATTCCGTGCTTGTTGAAAAGCTCTGCCGCCTTTATAACCCCCTCGTAGGCTCCCGGCTGCTTCCTGAAGTCGTCGTGGATTTCTGGGGTTGAACCGTCTAAAGAGAGGGAGACCATCTTTATTCCAACCTCTTTCATCTTACGGCACACTTCGTCGTCAACCAGCGTTCCGTTTGTGGCTATACACATCCTGAATCCAAGTTTTGTTCCGTACTCTGCAAGCTCCCAGATGTCCTCCCTCAGTAGCGGTTCACCTCCTGTAAGAACGACGGTAGGCTTTGAGAGTTTTGCTATATCGTCAAGGAGTTTTTTCCCGTCTTCGGTTGAGAAATCTCCCTGCTCAGACTCTATAGTTGAAGCGGAACGGCAGTGGATACACTCCAAGTTGCAGCGTCTTGTAATCTCCCAAGCTATCCACTTTGGCAGAAACTCCTCTTTTACGGCCATTCTCTCTCTCCTGATAGTTTAATGGATTGGTTTAATTGAAATTATAGAGGAAGGGAATATTCATCAAGGAATGGAGGGAGGGGAGCTCCCCTCCCCAGAACTGAAAAACTACTCTTTTTCCTCAAGCTGGTGGAGCTCCCTCAGCTCTTTAGCCTTCTGCTGGATCTCAACAACGGTCTCTTTTAACGGAGCCCAGCCGTACCAGTGCATGTAGTCGTTGCTTATGTGGAAAGCACCCTGGAATGCCCTCTGTCTGTACTCAAGGAAGATGAGGTAGAGTTTTTGGTCAAGCTCTGAAGGTGAGTCGTAGAAGTGGAGTATGTCTGGGGCATATTTCCAGCCCTTGGGTTTTTTAAGTATTCCGTCGTCGTAGAGCTTCTTAACGGTGAGTATTGCCTTTGCAAACTCGTGGTCTGCAGCCTTAACAACTTCGTCTGCTGCCCTGAACTGGCTGTCTATGTAAGGTTTTGAGTGGCACGTGTAACAGCGCTTCTTCATTGCCATCCTGAGCTTGTTAAACTCTTCAGGCCCTCTAACAACCCTCGCCTTCAAAACAACTGCCAGCCTCTCTGTCGGCTGTAGGTTCTCGTCAAGGACTCCGATTCCCTGAAGGATTACAGCCCTGTCAAACGTCCACTGTGGGTCGTCGTCAAGGTCAATGTAGTGGCCAGAGGGGAGTTTAGCGGCCAGAGACCTGAGCTGTTTCTCAAGCTGAGGAGCAACTTTAATCAAGGCAAGAACGTTCTCTTTCGTCGGAATCCTTAGAGCTAAGAAGCCCCACGGAGTAACAACGTTGTGCGTTCCCTCCGGCATGTGGCAGAACTGGCAGGTGGGAGCTCTCCCGTTGGGCTTCCTCCCGTCTATGTCCCAGATTATCCCGTGTTTAGAGGACTCGTACATCTCCCACTGAGGGTGGTCAAATCCCATGTGGCAGTTTGAACAGGCCCTTGGAGACCTGGCCTCTTCAACACTAAACTTGTGGCGGGTGTGGCAGGCATCGCACTGTGCGTTTCCATACCTGTAGTGTGCCATGACCTCTGGGGGCTTCCTCCCAATCTTGTGGCACCCTGAACATCCCTTGTAGCCGGGCCCAACAATTGCCCTTGGCTGGTGGGTAACCATAGGCATTGCGTTGAAGGCTATCCAGCCAAGGTCGTGCTTTCCAGCCCTGAACTGCTGAACCTGAACAGGGTGGCACTTCTTACAGGTGTCCGGCGTTGGGAACTTGGCCTTTTTGTAGTCGGTTGACGTCATGTGCTCACTGCCGTGACAGGCAGAGCAGTCAACTCCGGCCTTCCCCATCTTCCCGGAGAGAAACTGCTTGACGATGCCGGGTGTCACCTTCTCGTGACATTCAATACACCGGCTCTTGGCCAGAGAGGCCTGGGGTAGTATGAAGGCAGATGCTACAGCAGAGAAAAGCAGGAGCTTTCTTATCATAGCTCCCCCTCCTTAGATATGGTTCTTTTCTATCTTTCCAGTTTCTGGAGGGGGAGTAATTGATTTATGTCACTTTCTCAAATTATTGATTTTTTATGTTTTGTAAATTATAAATTCAAATAACTATTCAGCCTTTGCAAGCTCCTCTATTTTCTGAGCCTGTTCGGCCGCTGCAAGGGCGTCTATCATCTCGTCCAGATCACCGTCTAAGAACTCCTGCAGGTTGTAGAGGGTGAGCTTAATTCTGTGGTCTGTCACCCTCCCCTCGGGGAAGTTATAAGTCCTTATCTTCTCGCTTCTGTCTCCGCTTCCAACCTGAGAGCGGCGGGCAGAGTCAAGTTTCTCTTTCTGTTCCCTCTCGTAGAGTTCTTTTAGCCTTGCTCTCAAAATCTTCATTGCCTTAATCCTATTCTGAATCTGTGAGCGCTCGTTTGAGCAGGTAACCACAATTCCCGTTGGAATGTGGGTGATGCGGACGGCAGAGTCAGTTGTGTTGACGTGCTGTCCGCCGGCACCGGAAGAACGGTAGGTGTCAATCTTCAGGTCTTTCTCGTTTATCTCAATATCAACCTCTTCAGCCTCTGGAAGGATTGCAACGGTAGCGGTTGAAGTGTGAATCCTTCCGCCGGATTCTGTAACAGGAATCCTCTGAACCCTGTGGACGCCGGACTCGTATTTAAGTCTTGAGTAGGCTCCCTTACCGGAAATCATTGCAATTACTTCTTTAAAACCGCCGAGCCCCGTTTCGTTAAGTGAGAGGATTTCAACCTTCCAGCCTTTCCTCTCTGCGTAGCGGGAATACATGCGGAAGAGGTCTTGAGCAAATAGGGCAGCCTCCTCTCCGCCTGCTCCTGCCCTTATTTCTAAAATAACGTTCTTCTCGTCGTTGGGGTCTTTAGGAATTAGGAGTTTCTTAAGCTCTTCCTCTAACCTTTCAACCTTCTTCTCAAGCTCCTTCTTCTCCTCCTTTGCAAGTTCCACAAGCTCCTCATCCTCTCCGGCCTCTATCATCTCAATGGCTTCAGCTATCCCCTCTTTGGCTTTCTTATACTCCATGTAGGTGTCGTAGATGGGCTGGAGCTCCTTGTGCTCCTTTGCAAGTGCCTGAAACTTCTTCTGGTCAGAAATTACTTCAGGTTTCCCCAGGCTCTCCTCTATCTCTTTAAACTTCTTAGCGATATTCTCAAGCCTCGTCTCAATAGCCTTCTCCATAACAACCCCTCAATTCCGTTTTCGCCTTAAAAAGATTAACCTATAAAATAGTTTTTCAAGGACAGGAAAAGGAGGAAGAGATGAAAAAACTGCTCCTAACCGCTATCTCAGTAGTTCCCCTTCTTCTCTCCTGCGGAGGCCCAGAGTTCAGTGTAGGCTACAGGTATGTTCCCCCTGAGAACAACAAAACCTGTTTGAAGAGCTGCGACTCACGGTTTGTAGAGTGCAAAAGGAGGTGCATGGAGAAGAGAGAAAAGTGCCTGAAGGATGTCAGAGTAAGGGCAGAGGCTATCTATCAGAAGGAGCTTGACGTTTACCAAAAGGAGCTCTCTGCCTACAACAGGGCCTATGAGAACTACCAGAGGAATCTCCTTGACTGGAACAACAACTACAGGAAACTCTACAGGGACTACCTCTACTTTAAGAAGGCCTGCAAGAAGACAAAGGACTACTACGCCTGCGACAGGAGAGACCAGCTTGAAGAGGCTTTAGACACTCTCAACAACACAAAGCCTACAGCGCCAGTTCCTCCGAAAAAGCCGGAGCTTTCAGAGATAATCTCGGAGCTCTCCGCCTCCTGTAACGCAGACTGCGGCTGTAAAGAGACTTACAACGCTTGTTTTACCTCCTGCGGTGGAAAGATAATTCCATACAAGTTCTGCGTTAAAAACTGTAAGTAGAGGTTGAGATGGAGATTAAGACGCACCAAAAGATTGACAGGGAGATTTCCGGAGAGCCTGTGGAGGTTAAAGAGGGCTACGCCAGAGTTGTTCTGAAAACAAAGCCCTTTATGGCCGCAGATGAGAAAGGGCTGGTTCACGGCGGCTTCCTCTTCTCTGCGGCAGACTACGCAGCAATGCTCTCTGTAAACCACCCCAACGTAGTTCTTGGCTTCGCAGAGGTTTCGTTCTTAAAACCTGTAAAGGTAGGAGATACTGTTGAGTTCGTTGCAGAAGGTGAAACGGGAAACAAGAAAAGGGTTGTTGACGTTGTAGGCTACAGAGATGGAGAGGAAGTTTTCAAAGGACGGTTTACCTGCTTCGTTCCGTCAAAACACGTCCTTGACCGTTAGAAAGGAAGTTCTGGAAGAGGCGGAAAAGGAAGGGAGCTCCCGCGAGTTCTTCTTTAAACTGGTGGAGCTCCTTACAGGTTTAAACCGGAGCGAGGTAAAGGAGCTTAACCACGAAAGGCTCATAAAGGAGATAGTTAAGGCCAACCGTTTAGAGGAGGTCTTCTTCCCCTCAAAGAACAAGAACATCTACAGCGCCCTCAGAAAAGCGTTCAGGCAGAAGTTAAGGAGTGAAGTTGAAAGGGAATGGAACAGGAAGATTAAGAACTGGCGAGAGGAGTTTGAGGAAAAACTCCACAGGGCTGCAAGCAGGTATCTGCTGAAGGTTGAAAACTGGGAGCTGATGAGGGAGCTCTACAGGAAGGAGTGGCTACTGCCGTCGGATGTTCTCAACAGATTTAAGGGAAAAACTGAGGAATTTGAAGACTGGATAGCAAAAATCTCAACAGAGGAGTTCCTAAGAAAAAGGGTTGAGAAGTGGATGGAGCTCCCGCCTTTCAAAAGGCGGGAAAAGATAGTTAAAGACATTCTGAAGGCCTACCGGCTCAACTGTTTAGAACTTGGAATCTACGGCCTCTTTCCCCTCTCTGAAGGCGTTGTGTGGGATGCTTTTGTAAGAGAAAACACGTTAGAGGCAGACATTGAAGCCCTTATTAGGAAGAGGAACAGGAAGTTTGTAACAATTCAGTATGCAGTAAAACTGATTGTTGAAAGGGTCTTCTCGGAAGAGGAGATTCCCCCCTTTTTAGACTGGCACCCCTTTGTTGACTACAGAGAGGGACTCTTAAACCGCCACGCCATCCAGCACGGAGTTGCCGTTGAGTTTGGGACTAAAGAGAACTTTCTAAAGCTCTTCTACTTCGTTGACTTTCTGGCCGAAATTATCGGGTATCTCCTTGAAAGTAAACGGTGAAAACGGTTCCTTTCCCCTCCTCAGACTCAACCTGAACCTTCCAGCCGTGGAAACGGGCAATCTCTTTAACTACAGAGAGGCCTATGCCTGAACCGGAGCTCCCCTCACCCTTAACAAACCTCTCAAAAATTTTCGGAAGGAGCTCCTCCGGTATTCCCTTTCCGGTATCTGAAACCCTCAGGTAGTCGGAAGTGAGCTCAACTTCCACTCTTCCCCTGTCTGTAAAGTTCAGTGCGTTGTCAATTAAGTTC
Source organism: Thermovibrio sp. (assembly GCA_015488335.1). GTDB lineage: Bacteria > Aquificota > Aquificia > Desulfurobacteriales > Desulfurobacteriaceae > Balnearium. The sequence goes on along the minus strand of WFNZ01000070.1, from coordinate 51,012 downwards.
CTCAAAAGCTGCTGAAACAGGACTTTGTCGGCTGGAAGACTCACGTCTTCAAGGAAATAGCGGAGCTCCACTCCCTTTTTACCTGCCCTCTTCTTAAAAGAGGCAACAACCTCCTCCGTTAAAGGCCTCAGGTTCACCCACTCAAAGTTAGAAACTTTAGAGGAAAAGAGCTTCCCGATGCCAGACAGGATGGACTCCACCTTTTCGGCCTTTTCGTAAATCTCCTTTACAGCATCGGGATCTGAGCACTCACCGTAGAGCAGGAGGAACTCTGCGTTCCCTTTTATGGCCGTTAGAGGAGTCTTTATCTCGTGGGAGAGGGTTGAAACAACGTTCTTTTTCAGCTCCTCTATCTCAACCTCAAGCGTAATGTCTTTCTTCAGGGCAACTATTAAACTGCCAACTTTAGAGAGCTTTAGAAGGTAAGTCCTATCTCCCTCTGTAAAGGTTGCAGAGCTCTCCCCCTCCTTTACTGCCTCCTCAAAGGCTTTAACAACCTCCTGAAACGGGTAAACGTCCCACAGCTTTTTAAAGTCCTCGCCCAGAACAAACCCTTTTTCGTCAACAACCTTTATCTCGGGGAACTTACTCTGGAGCTCCCTCAACCAGCCTGTATCCAACTCCCCAAACCGTCTCAATCCTGTCTCCTATCTTATCCCTCAGGTGTTTTACGTGAACGTCAACAACCCTCTTTGAAACGGCCTCCCCTTTCCACACTTTCTGAAGGAGCTCCTCCTTTGAAACAACCTTTCCCCTGTTTTCCAAAAGAACTCTGAGGAGCTCCCTCTCCCTGCCCGTCAGTTTAACCTCCTTTCCGTCAACGAGAACTCCAACGTCTGTTATCACTATTCCAGAGGTCTCAAGATTAAGTGCCACTTTACCTCTCCGCCTTAAAAGTGCCCTTAAACGGGCAAGGAGCTCCCTTATACTGAAGGGCTTTGTCAGGTAGTCGTCTGCCCCGCTGTCAAGCCCTTTCACCTTATCGTCTTCTTCAGAAAGGGCTGTAAGCATCAGAACCGGAACATCGCTTCCCCTATTTCTTAAAAATTTGCACGCATCAACGCCGTTCAATCCGGGAAGCATTACGTCTAAGATAACAACGTCAAACTCCTCGCCGTAGTCAAAAACGGCACTGAGGAACTTCTCGGCCGTTGAGAACTCCCTGACAGAAAACCCCTCTTTAATCAGAACCCGCTTTAAAAGGTTTACAATAGAGAGGTCATCCTCAACAACTGCTACTCTCAAAGCTCCTCCGGAACTACATTAAGGTTTAAAATAGGACAAAAACCTTAAGGAACTGTTAAGATGTTATCAGACGAGTTCATAGCAGCAGTTGAGAAAACGTTTACCGTTAAAGGCTTTGATCTGAACGTAGAGTTTCAAGACCTTGAAACCTGGGACGAGGCCATATTCCACACAAAGAGCCTCATCTCAGAACACGGTATTGGCTACGTCTCTTTCCACCACACATTTAAGGTGGAATTCCTATTAGAGAACGGGAACCTCATTTCCCTATCCTATAGACCGGTTCCGGGAGATATGTATGGAAAAGGTTATTGATACGGCAGTAAAAGCGGCAGATAGGGCTTCAGAAGTCCTCTTAGACTACTTTGGAAGGATTAAAGCCTCAGACGTTGAGGAGAAGGCAAAGAACGACTTTGTAACCGAGGCTGACAAAAAATCAGAAATGATTATTATTAAGACTATACAGGAAGTTTTCCCACAACACACTATAGTTGCAGAGGAAAGCGGCCTCCACTCGGGAAACGACTGGAAGTGGTATATAGACCCGTTGGACGGGACGAAGAACTTTATCCACGGCCTACCGGTCTTCTGCATCTCTATAGGAGTTGAGTTTAAGGGAGAGCTGGTAGCAGCTGTTGTAAAGGCTCCTGTTCTGGACGAAAACTTTATCGCCGAGAAGGGAAGCGGTGCCTACTGCAACGGAGAGAGGATGAGAGTCAGTTCAAGGCCTTTTGAGATGGCACTTGTTGCAACAGGGTTTCCTTTCAGAGGAAAGGAGCTCTTAGACAGCTACCTGAAGTGCTTTAAAGAGGTATTCCTCAAAGTTTCAGGAATAAGGAGGTGCGGCTCTGCCGCCTTAGACCTTGCCTACACAGCAAAGGGGGTTTTTGACGGCTTCTGGGAGATGTCCCTCCACCCGTGGGATATAGCCGCAGGAGTTCTTCTGATTGAAGAGGCCGGCGGTAAGGTTTCAGACTTTGAGGGCAAAGACGGGTATCTAAGAAGCGGAAACATCGTAGGAGCCTCACCAAACACCTACAGAGGGCTCCTTGAGATAGTTCAGAGACATCTAACTTAGGAGGTAGAGAATGGCCTTTGACGAGAAGAAGTGTGAAGGCTGTGCACATAAGGATAAGTGCCAGACAGCTCAAGACCCTATGGACGTAAAGCTCACCTGCAACCTCTCTAAGATAAAACACAGAATCGGGATTTTGAGCGGTAAGGGAGGTGTTGGAAAGACAACGGTTGCAACGAACCTTGCAGCTGAACTTGCAAAGAGAGGCTACAAAGTTGGCCTTTTAGACGCAGATATACACGGGCCTAACGTTGCCAAGATGCTTGGAGCTGAAGGACAGAGGCTCTTTGCAGATCCGAACACTCAAACGATTAAGCCCTTTATTCCCCTTGGGATTCCAAACCTGAAAATCGTCTCCATGGCCTTTCTCCTTGAAAACGCCGACCAGCCGGTTGTCTGGAGAGGCCCCTTAAAGCACCAGGTTATAAAGCAGTTCCTTGCAGATATAGACTGGGGAGACCTTGACTTCCTCATCGTTGACCTGCCGCCTGGAACGGGAGACGAGGCACTGAGCGTTGCCCAGCTCATTAAGCCTATGGACGGATTTGTAATCGTTACAACTCCACAGGAAGTTTCACTCCTTGACACCAGGAAATCCATCAGCTTTGCCAAAATGATGAACGTTCCGGTCCTTGGAATTATTGAGAACATGAGCGGCCTTATCTGTCCCCACTGCGGAAAGGAGATTGACCTCTTTAAGAAAGGTGGAGGAGAGAAGGCCGCCGAGGAGCTTGGTGTTCCGTTTCTTGGAAGGGTTCCCATTGAGCCTGCAGTTGTTGAGGCCGGAGACAAGGGCGTTCCGATAGTTGTCTCCCACCCTGAAAGCCACTCTGCAAAGGCGCTTGAAGAGATTACAGACAAGCTCCTTAAAGAAGTGGGAGAGAAGGTTGAAGCTGCCAATTAAGAAAGTTCTGGCGGGGGGAGCTCTCCTCCTCTCCCTCCTTCTTATAATCATCGGAATCCTTTTGGGCGAGCCCAGAATCATCTGGAGCAACGGGAAAATCCTCTGCCTCACCTGTATAGGCATCAAGTAGGAGAGGCTATGCTAAAAGTTCCCTTTCTGAAGAACAGGCGGGTTTATCAGTTTTTAACAGGAATAACGGCGAACCTGCCCATGTGGAACTTCATAACTGCAAGGCTCTACACGGGAAAGCTCAAGGCCATTCCTTTTCCCATAATGAACTGTTACGCCTGCCCTGCCTCCCTCTACTCCTGCCCCATTGGAACGATCTCCCACTTCTTCGTAATCAGCAAAATCCCGCTTCTAACTCTGGGAATTATCTCTGCAGTCTCAGCCTCTTTCGGCAGGTGGATATGCGGATGGGTCTGCCCATTCGGACTGATTCAGGATCTCCTCAACAAAATCCCCTCTTTCAAGTTTGACTTGCCAAAGCCTTTTGTCTACCTGAAATACCTGATGCTCATATTTGGAGTGATTCTTCTTCCCTACTTCTTTAAAGAGCACTACTTCTGTATGGTCTGCCCCACGGGAACGATAGAGGCGGGAATCTACTGGGTTGCCGTAAGTTCAATGATTGCTAACATGGCGGGAGCCTTTTTCCTCTTCAAGCTGGCCTTTGGAAGTATGTTCCTCTACGGATCAATCTTCATAAAGAGGCCATTTTGCAGGTATGTGTGTCCGCTGGGAGCTCTCTTCTCTCTCTTCAACAAGCTCAGCATCGTTGACTTTAAGGTTGAAAAGGAGAACTGTATAGAGTGCAACCTGTGTAAGAAATCCTGCCCTGTTAACTACCCGATATACGAAGATCCCAACTCCCCAGCCTGTTTAAGGTGTTTAAACTGCGTAAGGGTCTGCCCCGTTGTAAAGATTGACTCCCCTGTTTTAAGGGCAAAGGAGACTGTAGAAGGTTTAAACAGGTAGGAAATAAGCCCCCGAAGGGGCAGAAAGTTTAAAGGGTGCTTACTTCCTTAACTTTAGCGGCAAGTTCTTTAGCAAACTGAGAGAGTTTTTCATAGTCTTCCTCTTTTGGAAGGCCTTTAACAAGAACTGGCTCTAACCACTCGGCCTTAACGTTTTTCAGCGTATCCTGAACGTGCTTAACCATAACTTTACCGTTCCATCCGTAGGAACCAATTACAGAGAGGAACTTCGTTTTCGGCCTCAGGCCGTTCATCAGGTAGGCAAAGGAGATAACCGACGGGTGGGCACCTGCAAGGACTGTTGGAGAGGCGATAACGACGGCAGCAGCGTCAACCAGGTCCATCGCAACGTTTCCGATGTCTGCAGTTATCAAATTGTAAGGCCTGACGATTACACCCTCTTTGGAGAGCTCCGACGTTAAGTAATCAACCATGTGGCGGGTGCTCTCGTGCATTGAGACAAAGGGAATAATAACCATGGGCTTCACTTCGTCTGAAACCCACCTCTTATAGGCTCCCGTCATAAACTCAACGTCCTTTATAACAACTCCGTGGCTTGGGGCGATTATCTCAGGCTGGAGTCTGTCTATAAGGGCTAAGTGTTTCTTTATGAAGTTCCTGAAGGGCATCATGATTTCTGCGTAGTAGCGCTTTGTTTCAAGGTAAACCTTTGCCCTGTTCTCGTCTGTCGTGTCAAAGAGCTCAGAGGTGGCTATGTGGGAGCCTAAGAAGTCGCAGGTAAAGAGGATTCTGTCTTCTTTAAGCCATGTAAACATGGTTTCCGGCCAGTGAACCCAAGGAGCCATGAAGAACTGAAGGGTTTTGTCTCCTAAGGGGAGCTCCTCTCCCTCATCAATAACCTGAAAAACCTCTTCCGGCAGGTGGAGAAGGTCTATGAGCATGGTTTTACACTTTTTGTTTGTAACGACCTTTGCATCGGGAAACCTCTCAAGAACGTCTGGAATCGTTCCGGAATGGTCCTGCTCTGCGTGGTTTGAGACTACGTAGTCAATCCTTTCAACCCCAAGCTCCTCAAGATTTCTGAAGAACTCCTCTCTCTTATGAGGCTCAACCGTGTCTATGAGGGCTGTCTTTTCGCTTCCCTTTATAAGGTAGGCGTTGTAGCTCGTTCCCTCAGGCAGGCTTACAAGCTCGTCAAAGAGAACTCTGTCCCAGTCAACGGCTCCAACCCAGTAGACGCCCTCTTTTATCTTCTTTGCCGCCATCACTCCTCCAGTGGTTCAAAGTCCTCTTTCCCTGCTCCACACCAGGGGCAGGTCCAGTCGTCGGGGAGCTCCTCAAAAGGCGTTCCCGGAGGAATTCCGTTCTCAGGATCTCCAATCTCCGGGTCGTAAATGTATCCGCAGGGAACACATACGTATTTTTTCATTATACCCTCCTCTTAGTAGGAATGATTCTCAGTAATCAAGTTATAGATATGGGCAACTAAAGTCAACCCGATATAGATTAGAGATTGATAGAATCTTCAAAAGGAGGTTGGCGATGGGAGAGATAATCATTAAAGTTCCAGAAGACGTAAGGGAGGTTATTGAGACGGAGCTCCCCTACCGGGAAATCAAGAAGAAACTTGAAGAGCTTGAGAAAGAAAAAAAAAGAGAAAATGCTTTGAAAATTCTGGAAAAATATAAACATAGCATTGAAATTGAAGAGATTAATGAAGAGGAACTCTACTCATAGGAGAAAATATGGAAACCTTATTGACAGCAACATAATTATTGAGGCCTTTAAAAAGAGAGGGTCTGAGGAGGCTTCTGAAATTTTAAACCTCATACTGCAGGAAAATGTTATCTGCTTTATTAACATTATTGTTGAAAGTGAAGTAGTCTTTTACCTGATAACAAAAGGCAAAGGAAAACTAAATTTGCGTGAACTTGAGGAATTTCTTGACTTCTTTGAATTTTTATCTGCTAACAAAAACATACAATCTCTATTCAAAGATTTCGTAGAAAAATACAAACTTAAACCGAACGACGCCATTATTCTCTCAACCTGTAAATACTACGGCGTTCCCTATTTGATATCCCTTGACTCTGACTTTGAGAAACCGTGTAAGGAAGAAGGAATAGAGCTTATCAGCTCGTCAGGAAAGTTAAAGGAAGCTATAAGCTGACCGCTTAAACGCTTTCTGCAAAAAACGTTCCAGAAGTTCAGCAGTTCTGAATGTGTTTTAGAAAGGAAATTCTACCTTTTAACAAGTGTCAGAGCTACTCTATCTCCCTCTTTCAGCCCTTTTACTATCTCTGTATAGGTGTCGTCGCTCCAGCCGACCTCAACGGGAACTTCAACAACTTTTTTCCCAACAACTTTATAGACAATGTAGTGGCCATTCTTCCACTTAACGGCTCCGTTTGGAACGACCAATACGTTTTTCTTAATCCCTGCAATTATTCTGTTGTGGGTTGTCATCTCAGGCCTTAAGTAGTTCTCTCCGTTAAAGCCCCTTGCCACAACTATGTAGTAAACAACGTTGTTGAGGATTTTGGGCTTTGGGTATATCTCAACAACCTTTGCCCTGAAGACTTTATCTCTGTAAGCGTCAACTGTAAACTCAACGGGCATCCCTTTCTTAACCTTTCCTATCTCTGTCTCGTCAACATATATCCAGTTTTCAAGCCTTTTGGGGTCTAAGATGGTTACAAACTGTGGAGCGTTGAGGCCTGCAACTACAGTTTCTCCTTCCTGGGTTGAGACGAAGGAAATTACTCCGCTCATGGGAGCGTAGATGTAGGAGTAGGAGTAGCGCACCTTTGCCTGTTTCAGGTCTGCCTCTGCCTTTTTCAGGTTCTCTCTGAACTCGGCCTTTAACCTCTCAAGCTCTGCCTTTTGGGCTTTCAGGTTAAACTTTGCCCTTTTAACCTCTTCCTCTGCGGCCTTTAAAGAGCTCTCTGAGGCAAAAAGCCGTGCCTTTGCGTTTTTGAACTTCTCCTCTGTTGTGTAGCCGATTGAGAGGAGCTCCCTCTGTCTCTCAAACTCCCACTTCTTTACCCTGTAATCCTCCCGTGCCGCCTTGAGCTTTGAAAGGGCTGAGGAGAGCTCTGCCTGTGCAGACTTAACCTTTAGCTCCTGCTCTCTTATCCTTTTCGGGTAAGTTTCCTCAATCTCTTTCAGGTTGGCCTCAGCCCTTTTAAGGGATGCGCGGAGCTCCCTGTTGTCAATCACGGCAATCAGGTCTCCTTTCTTAACCCGATCTCCAACTTTAACGTTCTCCTTAACAACGGTTCCGGAAATCCTTGCCCCAACTTTTATCTCAGCCCCTACCTGAGGCTTTATGATTCCCGTTGCGTTTATTACCTTCTTAACCGTTCCTTTTTTAACCTCAACAACTTTCCCGGGAAAGAGAACCTCTTTTTTCCTTCCGAACTTCAGGAAAATTCCAATTCCAGCTATGAGAATCAGGAGAAGGGCTATCCACTTTTTCAATTCTCACCTCCAAGGAGCTCCCCTGTGGCCTTTCTAAGGGAAACAATTGAGAGGTTGTAGTTTAAGAGAGATTGGACGTAATCTTCCTGAGACTGGCAGTAGAAGTCAAAGGCCTGAAGGAGAGCCACAATGTCTGAAACGCCCAATTTATACTCATTCAGAGCCCTCTCGTAGGCTTTTTTAGCGTATTTGAGGGAGCTCTCTGAAGATTTCAGCTGAGAGTAGGAGTAATTAACATCGCTCAGGGCATTTAGAACCTCAAGCTTAACGCTGTTCTCTGTCTCTTTCAGGTTTAGCTGCGCCTTTTTAAGCTGTGAAACCTGCTCCAAAGTCTGAAATTTGGTTAAACCGCTGTCAAAAACCGGAAAGCTGAAGGTAAAGCCGGCTGAGTAGTTCTTATCTCCGGGAAACTCTGTTCCTGTTCTCTGGGCTGAAAAGTTCAAAGAGAGCTTTGGAGAGAGATTTCTCTTTGCAAGCTGAACGTTCTTTTCTGCTATCTCAACCTGCTGTTTCGCTTCTTTTACCTCTGGCCTCAGGAGAAGAGCTCTCTTAACCAGCTCGCCGGAGTATAGAGGCAATCTCTTCTCTATCAAGTTTACCTCTGGCTTCTCTCTCTCTTTCAGTGAAAAGTCAAGAAGGGCGTTGAGGGAGTTAAAAGTTTTCCTGTATTCGTTCTCGGCCCGAGAGAGGAGAGCTCTCCTCTTCTCAACCTCAGATTTCGCCTTCAGAACGTCTGTAATCATCACAAGGCCTTTTTTGAACTTCTCTTTAGCAACTGAGAGGATTTTCTCGGAGCTCTCAACCTGCTTCTTCCTGAGGTCAATCTCCCTCTCAAGGGCTTTCAGTTTATACAGGTAAGAGAGAGCTTGAGAGTAGACGTCAAGAAGTGTTGAGCTGACGGCGTAGCGGAGCTCCCTTACTTTCTCCTTATCTATAGAGAGCTCTATGTTCCTCTGAAGGTTTAAAGGCTCTGCCGTGATTGAAACGCCATAGGAGTAGTTCTGGTTCCAGTTCTGGAAAATATCAGGATAGAACTCGTTAAAAGAGGCGGTAAGGTTAACTTTCGGGAAGTAAGACCTGAAGGTAGCCTTTTCTCTGAATTTCTGAGATTTAACCTGCTCTTCCTTAACTTTTAGCTTTAAAGAGCGTTTCAGTATTAGAACTTTCAACTGAGAAGGTGTTAAAGCAAAAGCGTTAACGGGAATAAGAAGGGTAAGTGCGGCGGTTAGAAGCTTCAACCTCTACCTCTTTTCTCTATTTGTAGAGGTAATGATACAAAAGAGGGGAGGGAGCTCCTACCCCTCAACCTTCGCAGCTTTCTTCTCCTGAACCTTCTCCCTCAGGAAGTTGAACCAATCTTCAAGACCCTCACCGGTTTTTGCCGAAAGAACAAAGATCTTCAGGTTGGGATTAAGTGAAAGGGCTTCTTTTTTTACTTTCTCAACGTCAAAGTCAAAGTAGGGAAGAAGGTCTGACTTTGTGATGATGAAAACATCAGACGTTTTAAAAGCCTTCGGGTATTTAGCCGGCTTGTCCTCTCCTTCAGGAACGGAGATGAGAACAACCCTTATGTGCTCTCCTAAGTAGAAAGATGATGGGCAGACGAGGTTTCCAACGTTTTCTATGAAGAGAATGTCCGGGTAGCCTTCCATCTGCTTTTCTAAAGCGTGGAAACCTTTATGGACTAAAGGAGCTTCTAAATGGCAGGCGCCTCCAGTTGTTAGCTGAACAGCAGCAGCCCCTTTTGCTCTTACCCTTTCAGCATCCCTCTCTGTTTCAATATCTCCCTCAAGGACTCCTATCTTCAGCTCGTCCTTTAGAGCTTCAACGGTCTTCTCAAGGAGAGTCGTCTTTCCAGAACCGGGAGAGCTTATAAGGTTTATGGCAAGAATCCCGTGGCGGTCAAAGTGTTCCCTGTTTGACTGTGCAACCCTTTCGTTCTCACTCAAAAGACTCTTCTTAATCTCAACGTTCCTCTTAGTTGTGTCGTCTGAAACTACAAAGTGGTCGTGTTCGTGGCTGTGGTCGTGCTGTCCGCACCCGCATACATCACACATTTTCTACCTCCTTTATCGCTATTACTCCCCCTGCAACCCCTCCCATGAATTCCTGAGCTGCCAGAACCCTGAAGCCGCTTTTATTGAGGAGAGCAACAAATTCAGACATTGTAAAGAAGTTCTCTATAGACTCAAACAGGTAATCAATGGCCTCTTTGCTCTTTGTTATAAGGCGGCTCAAATTCATAAAGCTTTTAAACAGGTAGTTGTTCAACTTAAACAACATGTCTCCTTTATTGGGCTTGAAGAAATCAAGAACAGCCCAAACACCACCTTTTCTCAAAACTCTCAAAGACTCTGAAACTGTAAGGGGCGGTTCTGGTGAATTCCTGACGCAAAAAGAGGAAAAGAGAACGTCAACTACAGAATTTCTTAAAGGGAAAAATCTGTTATCAGAACATATATAATAGCCGCTATTTTCCAGTCTCTCTCTGGCAAGATGAAGAAGCGGTTTGCTTATATCACAGTTCAGAATTTTCACTCCCGGTTTTTCTTCAAGGAGGAGCTCCCCCATATTCCCGGCACCGGAGCAGAAGTCAACTATAACCTCAGGCTCTGGAACTACAGAGAGAGCTCCCCTTATTAGAGCTCTCCTCCATCTGTTGACCTGAACAGGGCTTGAAAGCCTGTTTATAAACTTTTCATAGTAAACGGCAAAATCGCTGTTGAATATCTCCTTAACCCTCATCTACACCTCTATTTCAGCATCTACAACTTCAAGCTCTTCACCTGAGAGGAGTTTTAAATTTATAGAACCACACTGGGGGCACTCAGGAAAGAAAACCGTCTCAACTTCAAACTCCTTACCACACTCGTTACACCTGTAGAGAATCGGCGTCTCCTCAACTATCAGCTCAGTTTTAGATAGTTTCGGGAACTGTTCTTTTAGTGCATTAAAGGCAAAAACGAAGGAATCAACAACAATCCCTGAGAGTTTTCCTATCTTTACACGAACTTTTAGAACCTTTTTAGCCTTTTCCCTCTCTGCCATCTGGTTCAGTGAGTCAAGAAGACCCATGGCTATAGAAGTTTCATGCATCACCCTTCCCCTTCAAGGGCTTCAAGAACTTCATCCAAGGCCTGCCATATCTCCTCTGCCGCCTTCTCGTCTATCTTCTCTATGGCGTTTCCAACGTGAACCATCACGTAGTCTCCCTCCTTCACCTCATCCTCAGGAAGGAGCATAAGGCTTATGGTTCTCCTAACTCCCTTAGCCTCTGCAACGGCCATAGGGTAGTTAATCTCAACAACCTTCATGGGAACTCCCACGCACATTTAAGCCTCCTTTACCTTTTCTTCCCACCAGATGTTTGGGTCTTCCGGCTTTTCCTTTAACTTTGGCTCTACTCCCCACTCTTTAAGAATTTCTAAAACTCTTCCTTCAACTTCTGGAAGTTTTGCCTCAAGTTCAGGTGTCAATCCTGTTCCAGTCTCTATAGATTTTGGAATAATCCCTATCAGTTTTACATCTTCCGGACAGGTTCCCTTAATTTCATTAAGAAGGAGAACTTCCTGAAGTCCCAACTGGTGGGGAGAGAGCTTTAAGGGAAGTTTATCTATGAAGAAATCCTCTTTTTCGTATATTTTTATTTCCCCGGGCTCTCCTTTAGCTTTTACAACGTCAATGATTAAGAGTTTGTCAAGGTAGTCTATTTCAGGAGAGAGGAAAATTCCTGCAGTTCCACCATCTATCAGAACAACATTTTCGGGAAAATCGTACTTTGCCTTTAACAGATAGAGAAGCTTTACTCCAAAGCCCTCATCTCTCAGAAGAACATTTCCAACTCCCATAACACCGATTTTCATTCTTCCTCCAAATTAAAAATGGGGGAGCAAAACTCCCCCTTCCCTTTTGTAGAACAACCGGATTTACTGCTCTTTCTTTGCAAACTTGAATCCGTCAAAGATAGAGGAAATAAGACCTTCTGGATGTTTAATATCGTTCCAGACAACTATGTAGATATGAACCATTGCAAACCATGCGAAGTACCAGTTAAGGATGTAGTGGATAAACCTTGCTTCCTGCTGTGTTCCAAAGAGTGAAGCACCAATTGATGTGAAGATGCTTCCCTCAGGGTAAAGGAGATAGAGGCCTGTTAAAAACTGAACGATGGCAAGGAGAATTGTGAAGAAGTAGGCCGTTCCGGCAAGGGCGTTGTGGCCAAGCCTCTCCTCGTGGTGGTCTGTAAGGTATGCGTAGTAAAGGAGAGTTGAAAAGAGGTTCTTAATGTTCCTGCCGGTTATTGGGAGGAAGTCCCAGACCCTTTCGTATTTGTTGCCGAAGAACCACAGGTAGAGCCTTGCAAGGACTGCGCAGGTAAAGAGCATTCCAGCTATGAAGTGGATCCAGCGCATTGTGGCCATCGTGAACTGGTGGCTTCCTTCAAGCCAGGTGTTTGTCCAGGGCCAGTGGATGTAAAGACCTGTAACTATGAGGGTGAATATTGAAGGAGCAAACGTCCAGTGAAAGAGCCTCAGGAGTATGCTCCAGACGTATTTCTTCTCGTAAACAGCCATTTTTTCCCTCCTCATTAGCTTTAGGAGGGAGGGGAGCTCCCTCCCTGAAATTAAAGGACTTTAACCTTCGTAATCTCATTTCCTTCCGGATCAACAAGGTGGACGGCACAGGCGATACAGGGGTCAAAGGAGTGGACAGTTCTGAGGACTTCAAGGGGCTTCTCAGGATCTGCGAGTGGGTTACCGATGAGGGATGCCTCGTATGGACCGTGCTGTCCCTTATCGTCCATCGGAGAGGAGTTCCAGGTTGAAGGAACAACTGCCTGGTAGTTCTTAATCTTACCGTTTTCAATTACACACCAGTGGGAGAGGGTTCCCCTCGGAGCTTCGTGGAAACCACAGCCCTTAATCTCACCGGCAGGGTAGCTTGGCGGATTGTAGATCTCAAGGTCGCCACGGCCAATGTTGTCAACAAGTTGCTCCCACTGTTTCAGTGCAAGATCAGAAGCAACCTTAGCCCTGAGGGCCCTTGCAAGGTGCCTTCCTGGAGTGGACTGGAGAACATTAATGTCAATACCGTCAGAGCTTTCTCCAAGAAGGGAAAGAACGCTCTTAAGGTCAGAGAGTGCCTGGTCAACGTACTTCTTAATGAGCTTATGGCCCTGAGCGTATCCGACAAGAATCTGAGCAAGAGGCCCAACCTGCATTGGGACGTAGTCGTTCCCCTTCATAAACCTTGGAGCTTTCGTCCAGGAGTACTTACCGTTGGGATCAACGTAGCCGCCCGGCATTCCAGTGTAGTCTGGAACTGTATCCTCATCCCAGGGATGCCTTGTCCAGTCTCCCTTATACCAGGCGTGGGTAATGTTCTCCCTTACGTTCCTAATGAAGTACTCATCGTTGAAGCTCTTAATAGGCCTAACTGTTGAAAGGTCTCCACCGAAGATAGTTCCCCCAGGAAGGTCAAAGACTTCACCTTTTGTATCCTGAGGAAGATCTGGAACTGCGAGGTAGTTATCAACTCCCCTACCGTACTGGAGCCAGTCTTTGTAGAAAGCAGCAATTGCGATAACGTCTGGAACGTAGCAGTTGTGGACAAAGTCTCTGACCTCTTCAAGGAGCTGTTTAATGTAGTAGAGACGCTCCATGTTGAGGGTTGCTTCGTTGTCTGGGTTGATGGCAGTTGAAACGCCACCTACTGCAAGGTTCTGGATGTGCGGGTTCTTTCCGCCAAGGATTGCAATTGCCTGGTCGGCCTTCCTCTGGAAGTCTAAGGCCTGGAGGTAGTGGGTTACTGCTATCAGGTTTACTTCAGGTGGAAGTTTCATTGCAGGGTGGCCCCAGTAACCGTTGGCAAACGGACCTAATTGTCCGCTCTCAACAAACTTCTTAAGCTTATCCTGAACTGCCTTAAAGATAGGAACTCCGTTCAGTTTCCAGTTCTGATAGCTCTCAGCGATCTTTGCAGCTTTGTGTGGATCTGCCTTAAGGGCAGAGACAACGTCTACCCAGTCTAAAGCAGAAAGGTGGTAGAAGTGGACGATGTGGTCGTGAAGCAAGTGTCCAGCAATTATAAGGTTCCTTACCATTTGAGCATTATAAGGAACTTCTAATTGAAGAGCGTTTTCAACAGACCTTACTGAAGCTATTGCGTGAACCGTTGTACACACACCACAGATTCTCTGGGCAAACATCCATGCATCATCTGGGTCTCTACCTTGAAGGATAACCTCAATTCCCCTCCACATCTGAGAAGAGGAGTAAGCGTCTTTTATGTATCCGTTTTCAGGAACAACCTCTATCCTAAGGTGACCCTCTATCCTGGTAATCGGGTCAACTACCACTCTGTTAGCCATTTCTTACCTCCCCATCCGGGTTTTTATTTATTCCTCAGATTTTGAACCTGTTGCAAGTCTTTTAGCTATACCAACACCGGCGTGGATTGCAACTGCTGCTGCCGTAACGCCAAGTGCAGCCTTTCCAATCTTACCGGCACTTGCCTGGATACCTTCACCGGCTCCAGGTATCTTAACATTAGGCAGTCTCTTGTGGAATGGAGTCATAGTATCCCAGAAGTTGGGCTCTGTACAACCGTAACATCCGTTACCTACAGAAACAGGCCACACCTCTACGTCGTTAAACCTGATAACAGGACAGTTGGAGTAGGTCTCAGGTCCTTTACATCCAACCTTGTAGAGGCAGAATCCTAACCTGTGACCAACATCTCCAAACTGCTCTGCATAGCGGCCTTCATCAAAGTGGGGTCTTCTTTCACAGTGGTCGTGAATCTTCCTTCCGTAGGCAAATAGTGGCCTTCCAAACTTATCTGTAGGTGGAAGTTTCTTAAATGTTAAGAAGTAGAGAACTGTTGATAGGAAGTTTTCAGGGTTTGGAGGACATCCTGGAACGTTGATTATGGGCTTGTCTTTAATGATATCTGAAACGCCAACAGCACCGGTTGGGTTTGGTTTTGCAGCCTGAATACCTCCAAAGGAAGCACACGTTCCAATAGAGATGATGGCAAGGGCTTTTTCAGCTGCACGCTTAAGGATTTCAACAGCTGTTTTTCCTGCAATCTTACAGTAAACTCCACCGTCTTTGAGAGGTATTCCACCTTCTACCACTAAAACGTAGTTGCCTCTCTCAATGGCCTTCTCAAGGTTTTCCTCTGCCTGTTTTCCTGCTGCTGCAGAAAGTGTTTCGTGGTAGTCCAAGGAGATAAGGTCAAGTATTAAAGTTGCTACATCAGGATGTGAAGCTCTAAGTAAGCTCTCGGAACAACCAGTACATTCCTGAAACTGGAGCCATACAACACTTGGTCTTTTGGGGTCTGAGGCCGCTTCGGCAACCTTTGGAACCATCTCCATGGGAAGTCCCATTGCAGCTGTAGCTATGGCACAGGCCCTGAGGAAACCCCTACGGGACATCGTCCCCGGTATTCCCCCCATAAAGAGGCTTCTGTTCATGGTGCCCTCCTAAAGATAAGTTTATTTGCTGTCTGTTTTTCATTTTAGAATAAGCTTATTAAGATGTCAACGGTATGCTAATTTTCTATTTTTAGAAATTAATTTAGTGCTTAACATAGATGATAATATAAAGAATTCTTTATCTAAAGTCTATTTAAAAACAAGAGAAACCAGAAAAAGAAAAGGAAACATATCCCCCCTAATAGAACCCTCCTTAAACAGATTTAAGCTTAATTCTATTAAAATTTAAAAAAGTATTTCTATTAACTCTTTAACAGCTTCATTGGTGGTTCTATATAAAACTTTAGTTCCTTTTTTTCTGTAAGAGAGGATACCGAGCTCTTTCATAAGACCAACGTGTTGAGAAACTTTTGGCTGAGATATACCTAAAATCTCTACCAGCTCTTTCACGCAGAGCTCCCTATCAAGGGTCAAAAGTATGATTGCAAGTCTTTCGGGATGACCTAAAACTTTAAGGAGCTCCGCTTTTTCAAGTAGCTCTCTCTCCTCTACTTCTGCTAAAGTAGTCATCAGAACACCTCCTCTTCAAAGTTTACATCAACTGAGTTCCAAATACGATAAAACTTCCTGAGTTTGTTGTCGTTCCACTTAGGAACAGGAAGCCCAAGCTCAACTCTCTCAACAATATCGGCTATATTGAGAAGAATTTTCTCTCTGAGGAAATTTTCAACAGATGTGAGGAGCTCCCCATCAGCCTTACGGAAGAGAACCTCTCCAGGAGACACCTTTTGAAGATGAGCAAGCGTACTCCAGCCTCTTTCACTTCTAACGATAAAAAGAACTTTGTCTTCTTCTTTAAGGCTTACACAGGTAATGTCTGTCCCCTTTGCAGCCATGTTCAAACAGTATCGGCAGGCGCTATTAATGTAGTGGTGATGAATAGATGGAGAAACTTTCACACTACTCCCATCTTCAAGGAGGTAAAAGAGTTCTCCACGATCAAAGTAAAACCTTTCCACTTTGCCGGGTTTCCCAGTTATGTCTGAAACTTCTGCAGTAAAACCGTTCTCTGTTAAAAGTCCGGGACAGAGGAAACCCACTTTTAAAGAAATAGCAGTTTTTGTCCAGTTGCACCCTATACCGAAGTACTGGGTTTTGTTGAGGCCGTCAAAGGTACAGGCAGGAGCATAAACAGCAAGCCTTGAAAATCTATACTTCTGGATGGCTCTTTTAAGAAGAGAGTTAACACCGAAACAGGTGTTTCTGGAAGGAAGCTCCACCTCATCACTCTTCAGAATCAGTTTTGGACTGTCTCCTGTTTTACTGCAGGTCAGAAGACCATCTATAAACTTGTGCTTAATCATTAACCTGAAAATGGATTCAATAGGGTTCTTGCCCTTCCCTTCAACGACAAAAGCCCCACGAAAATCTCCTATCAGAAAACGGCGGTTCAAACCAACCATCTTCCGCTCCTACACGTAAACTGGTTGAGGATAAGGCTTAAAGCTCTGCGGACAGGCAGCCAAACAGGAACCGCAGTGAACACACAAGTTTGAGTTAAAGGACGGTTTACCGCACTCTCTGTTAAAGGATATGGCACGGGTAGGACAGGCCGTAGAGCAGGTACCACAACCCACGCAGAAACCTTTGTTAACCACTTCAGAAATTATGTCAAAACCGGAAGCTTTGGTTGATGAGGTCATAAGCTCAAAGGGAAGGAGGAAATCTTCATTAACTTCTAAAAGGGCTAACAGGAAGCTGTAAAGTAGAGAAGGGTTGGGTGGACATCCAGGAATTGCATACTTAACCTTTGTCCTCAAGAACTCAACTTCTGTAACGGGAACAAAGGTCTGGCTTTGGGGCTGAGGAAGCTGGTTTCCACAGGAAAGTCTCCTGACTCCACCGAAAGCTGCACAGCCACCAATTGCTACTATAACCTTAGCCTTTTTTCCAACTTCCCTTAACAGATTTATGTGGTGGGGGTCTTCAACACAGAGAGCTCCCTCAACGAAAGCCACATCCATGCGGGGGATATCCCGCCTTTTGGTAAGCATGTTTGAGTAGACAAGCTCAACGGTATCAAGGATTTCAACAGCTTCCTCAAACATGTCCAGGAAGGCTACCTGACATCCCGAACAGCTGGAGAAGTGGAGAAACCCCACCTTTAGCTTGAAGTCTTCCTCTTCAAAGGAGAGTCTATCTCTGTAAAACATCCCAACCTCTTCAATGAGCAGCACAAACAATACACGGGTCGTAAGCCCGAACTATAAACTCCACTTTCGTTGCGGGAACTCCCCTTAAAGCCTCACTAACGGCAAAGAAGTTTATCTCTGTCGGTACTACGATTTTATAATATATAATTTTTCCTGATTTATCAATTTTTACAGCATGAACGTTGGTTCCCCTGGGGGCTTCATGAACCCCTATACCAAGCGTCTCTCCATCTGAAGAAGGGGTTTTCCTGTTCCAGAGTTCCCCGTCAAACCTCCCACTTTCCAGTATCTCTCCAATTCTCTTTAGAGCGTCTAAATTTTCCTGAGCTCTTAACAGGTGGAGCTCCTTAACTCCACCTTTAGGTTTATAACCGCGAAAGAGAACAGCTCTCGCCCTTGGTCCAGTTTCAAAAGGCTTTCCGTCAATTACAGGGAAAAGATTAGAAGCTCTACGTTTAAGACCGGCTTCAAGTATTTCCTGAGGAAGGACAAAAGAGAACCTCTCAAAATCAATTTTCTTCCCGTAGTAAGGATCCGTAGCAAAAAAGCTTAGATTGTGCTTCCCAAACTCCTCGTCAAGACCTTCCCTTTTCCAGAGGTCATCAAGTTTTTCTCTGAAAAGTGAAAAACTTGCCTGAAGTTTAAGCAGAATATCCGAAAGTCTACAGAGTATTTTGTCTTTAACAAACTCTTCCAGAGGTTCAGAGATTCCCCCTACTTTCACATTTGGAGAGTGAATAATCTCTCCCCCTATCGTTTCAAGAACCATTCCGGCAAATTTTCTAACTTCTTGAACTTCTCTGATAAAACCAAGCTGCTCCTTTTTCTCCGGGAACAGATCCTCAGAAATAATTATCTGGTGGAGAAGATTGTTATAGACTCGAACAGCAAGACCTAAAACTTCTCTCAACTTTTCAGCCTCTGGGGGAACTTCAATACCGGCAGCGTCTTCTATTGCCCTTACAGAGGCTATGGCGTGGGTAACCTGACAGAGACCGCAAATCCTTGTAGTT
The DNA here is from genome assembly GCA_015488335.1 of Thermovibrio sp. GTDB lineage: Bacteria > Aquificota > Aquificia > Desulfurobacteriales > Desulfurobacteriaceae > Balnearium. Next base: position 32,703 of record WFNZ01000070.1, on the reverse strand, counting down.
ATGGTAGGAGCAACCCTTGAGTCCTTACCAAGAAGGAGAGTCTCAAATCCCCTTACAGGAACGAGAGCGTAGTAGATTCCTCTCTCTACGATACCATCTTCAACTTCAAGGTAAAGGCCGGAATGACCTTCTGTAAGGGGAATACCCTCCAATTTCACAACTTTCCTCAAATTAGACCTCCGTAAACAGCCTGCCCTAAAGAGAGGCCGCCGTCGTTAGGTGGAACAACCTGGTGAACCAGAACTTTAAAGCCTTTTGAAGGGAGCTCCCTCAAACACTTCTCAGTAAGAATTTTATTCTGGAAAACCCCTCCCGAAAGGGCTACCGTATCAATTTCCGTTTTCTCTCTAAGAATTCGGGCAGACTCCAGAACCATTTTTACCACTGTGTTGTGGAACTTCATTCCAACATCTGAAGGGGAAATCCCTTTCTTAATGTCAGAGAGAACAGCAAGGAGAGTCTCTCTCCAGTCAATTTCACCGTCTTCTATTTTAATAGGATAGCTTCCGCTCTCATTAGAAGTTGAGGAGATTTCCTCAAGGAGAATTGCCCCCTGAGCGTGGTAGTTAACGGTGTAACGGATTCCAAGTAGTGCAGAGATTCCGTCAAATAGTCTCCCCATACTTGAAGTCAAGGGGGAGTTTATTCCCTTATCTACCATCTGAGAAATGAAGTAGAGTTTTTTAGGTTCAATCCTTAAGTAGTCTTCAGGATTTTCCCCAACAGCCTTTAGAAGTGAAACTGCAACTCTGTAGGGTTCTTTAACCGCCTTGTCTCCACCGGGAAGGGGAAAATACCTGAGGTGGAGAGCTCTCTCAAACTCTGTATATCCGGCAATGAGAACCTCACTTCCCCAGATTTTACCGTCTGTTCCGTAGCCTGTTCCGTCAAAGGAAAAGGCTATAACCTTTTCTGAAAGGGGAACCTCGTTCTCTGCCATTACGGAAATTGCGTGGGCGTGGTGGTGGTAAACTTGAACCAGCTTCTCTCTGAAAACCTCTCTGCCGAACTTCGTTGTGAAGTAGCCGGGATGGTAGTCTGAAACGACAACTTCAGGCTCAATTTCAAACAGGTTCAGAAGGTCTTTAACTGTTTCTCTGAAAAATTCCTCAGCCTTAAGATTGTCTATGTCCCCAATGTGCTGGGAGATGTAAACTCTGTTTCCCTTACCAAGGGCTACAGTAACTTTCATGTGGGGGCCTAAGGCCAGAACGGGGCGTTTCAGTTCAAACGGAAGGAGAACGGGAAGTGGAGCGTAACCACGGGAGCGGCGGAAAGGAACGACTCTCCCTCCCATAACCTTTACAACTGAGTCGTCGCACCGCCTTGCAATTTCACGGTTGTGGAGGAGAGCTCCGTCAACCAAATTTCCCAGAACATTCTCAACTTCAGAGTTCTTAAACATTATCGGTTCATCTGTAACGTTACAGCTCGTTGCAACTATGGGCTTTCCAAAATCCTTGAGGATTATGTGATGGAGTGGAGTATAGGGAAGAAAAGCCCCTACTGTTTTTGTATCTGGGGAGACGGACGGAGCAAGGTCGTTTTCCTCTCTCTGTTTCAGGATAACGATGGGAGACTCAACAGAGGTCAAGGCTATCTCCTCTAAAGGGGAAACTTCTGCAAACTCCCTAATCTGCTCAAGGTCTTTAAACATAACGGCAAAGGGCTTCTCCTGGCGTCTTTTTCGCCGGCGGAGCTCCGCCACCGCCTCCTCGTTCGTTGCATCGCAGATAAGGTGAAACCCGCCGAGCCCCTTAACAGCCAGAATCTTCCCCTCTTTCAGCCACTCAACGAGAAGCTTCAGTGCCTCATCCCTCTCTGCAACAGTTTCTCCTCCCCCGTTTACAAGCCAGACGTGGGGACCACACACAGGGCAGGCGTTGGGCTGGGCGTGGAACCTCCTGTCTAAAGGGTTCTCATACTCTTCCCTGCACTTTTCACACATTTTAAAGTCTTTCATAGTTGTGTTGGGGCGGTCGTAGGGGAGTGAGAGAATGATTGTGAACCTTGGGCCACAGTTTGTGCAGTTTATAAAGGGATACCTGTATCGCCGGTTTTCAGGGTCAAAGAGCTCAGAGAGACACTCCTTGCAGGTTGATAGGTCTGGAAGGACAGCAACCTTAACCTCTCCTCTTTTCTCGCTCTTCCTTATCTCAAAATTGGTGTAGCCAACTTCATCTAAAAATTTCTTGTCTATGCTGAAAATTTGAGAAGCGGGAGGTTTCTCACTCTGGAGCCTCTTTAGAAACTCCTCTAAACGTTCTTTCTCCCCCTCAACCTCTATTACAACTCCCGTTTCACTGTTTAAAACGTAGCCTTTAAGACCAAGCTCTGTTGCAAGCCGGTAGACGAAAGGCCTGAAGCCAACACCCTGAACAAGGCCGGTTACGTAAAGTTTCAGTCTCATTCGCTCTCCCTGAAGTAATATAATTCGGTCAACTCTCAAGGAGGAAAGTTATGAAGATAGCCCTTGCCTGTGACCACGGAGGATTCAGACTGAAAGAGGTTATCAAATCTTACCTTGAGGAGCTTGGAATTGAATACGTTGACTACGGAACCTACTCAGAAGACTCTGTTGACTACCCGGACTTTGCCTACAAGGCCGCTAAAGGAATTGTAAACGGAGAAGCAGACAGGGGAATCTTCATCTGCGGAACGGGAATAGGCATCTCCATCGCTGCCAACAAGGTAAAGGGAATAAGGGCAGCACTGTGCTACAACGTTTACGCAGCAGAGATGAGCAGGAGACACAACAACGCAAACGTCCTCTGTTTAGGTGGAAGGGTTTTGGGAGAGGAACTTGCAAAGAGGATAGTTAAGGCGTGGCTTGAAACTCCTTTTGATGGAGGAAGGCACGAGAGGAGAATCAACAAGATTCACAAGATTGAAGAAAACGAATGTGGAGGAATAGACGATGAAGCACCTTAAAACAGTTGATCCTGAAATCTTTGAAGCGCTCAAATGCGAGTACAAGAGGCAGAACGAGCACCTTGAGCTCATAGCCTCTGAGAACTTTACCTCTCCTGCTGTTATGGAAGCTCAAGGGTCTGTTCTTACAAACAAGTACGCAGAGGGTTACCCGGGTAAGCGCTATTACGGGGGCTGTGAGTGTGTTGATATTGCAGAGGAGCTTGCAATAAAGAGGTGTAAGGAGCTCTTTGGGGCAGACCACGTTAACGTTCAACCCCACTCAGGCTCACAGGCAAACCAGGCCGTTTATCTAGCAGTTCTAAAGCCGGGAGACACAATCCTCTCAATGAACCTCTCACACGGCGGCCACCTCTCCCACGGCTCACCTGTAAACATGACCGGAAAGTATTTCAACGTTGTTCAGTACGGAGTAAGGAAAGATACAGAAACGATTGACTTTGATCAGGTTTACAAGCTGGCAAAGGAACACAAGCCTAAACTTATAATCTGCGGAGCCTCCGCCTACCCGAGGGTTATTGACTTTGATAAGTTCAGGGAAATTGCAGATGAGGTGGGAGCTCTCCTCCTTGCAGACATCGCCCACATTGCAGGGCTGGTCGTTGCAGGACTGCACCCATCACCTATTGAGGCATGCCACTTCGTCACAACAACAACCCACAAAACCCTCAGGGGTCCAAGGGGCGGCGTTGTAATGTGCAAAGAGGAGTTTGCAAAGGATATTGATAAAGCCGTATTCCCGGGACTTCAGGGTGGCCCTCTGATGCACGTAATTGCAGCCAAAGCTGTTGCGTTTAAAGAAGCTCAAACTGATGAGTTCAGGAAATACCAGGAGCAGGTTGTTAAGAACGCAAAAGCGATGGCTGAGGAGCTCCAGCGCCAGGGCTTCAGACTCGTTTCTGGAGGAACGGACAACCACCTGATGTTGGTTGACCTGACAGACAAGGGAATCACAGGAAAAGAGGCCGAAGCTGCCCTTGGAAGGGCGAACATCACTGTAAACAAGAACACAATACCCTTTGACACAAGAAGCCCCTTTGTAACGAGCGGAATCAGAATTGGAACTCCTGCAGTAACAACAAGGGGAATTAAAGAAGACGAGGCCAGGAAAATTGCCCAGCTGATAGCTGAAGTTTTGAAGAATATCAACGACGAGAAAGTCATTGAAAGGGTAAAATCAGAAGTCATAGAGATATGCGGAAAGCATCCGCTCTACCCGGAGCTCTCCGAGCTCTACTCCTAAGTTAAATTTTCCGGGGGAGTTTTCCCCCTTTTAACCGGAGTTCTACATGCTCAGGGCTACATCTGACTGTTTTTCAAGAACTGTCACCTCCACAGAGCTTTCAGAAGGCTGCCAAATTTTCTTAAGTTTCCTTACCTTAATAACAGGGCTGATAGTTGAATCTGTTTTCATCAGTTTAGAATACTTCATTGGGAACAAACTCTTCTTCTGGGGAAATATCTTAACTATTTCTGCTTACTTTATTGCGCTTATCCTCCTTAAATTCTTCCGAAAACCATTTTTATCCTCTTTAACTTCTATAGTTGCCCTCACATTAGCTTTATGTTTTCACTTAATAAAAGGAGAAATTTACAGCCTCTACTGGTTCCCTCTCATTCCTCTTCTTTCCAGTATGTTGTTTGATTTTAAACTTTTTCTCTTTTTTACTTACTCCCCAATTTTTTTAGTTTCGTTAATTTTTTCATTTCAGCTCTTTGATAGTAGCTACGTTCTTTTTACTAAAGAAACATACAAATTAGGACTCAGTGCTTTTACAGCATATTTAGTTTTCTCAACGGTAGCTGCCGTTTACAGGTTTATTTTAGACAGATTCAGAGAGGAGCTCCGCCTCCTCTTAGACAAAGACTACTTAACAGGAGTTTTAACAAGGAGAGCTCTCTTCTCTCGCCTTAAAGCTGTAAACTGTGAAAGTTCTCCCTACTCCGTAATAATGGCAGACATAGACAATTTCAAACAGATTAACGACACCTTCGGCCATCAGGCAGGAGATAGGGTTCTAAAAGAATTAGGAAAAATCTTTAAAGAAAACCTCAGAAGAAAAGACTTTGTCGGAAGATATGGCGGTGAAGAGTTCCTCATAGTCCTTCCGGAAACTGAAAAAGAAAACGCAAAGTTCGTAGCTGAAAAACTGAGAAAAATAATTGAAAACAGCGTTTTTAACTATCCGGGGAAAAGGATAACGGTAAGTTTTGGAGTTGCTGAATGTAGAGAAGCAAAGTGTTCTAAGTGTCCTAAAGAAGTAATTGAACTTGCAGATGAAAGGCTGTATAAAGCCAAAAGGGCAGGCAAGAACAGAGTAGTTTCAGATTAAAAACAAAAGGGCGCCCGAAGGCGCCCCAAAGTTTTTGTAGCAGTCAGGCTTAGAACTCAGGCATTCCAGCCCCTGGTGCCTTCTCCTCTTTCTCAGGTATCTCAGTTACAGTAGCCTCTGTTGTGAGGAGAAGACCTGCTGCAGATGCAGCGTTCTGGATAGCAACCCTCTCAACCTTAGCAGGGTCAATTACTCCGGCTTCAACGAGGTTCTCAAACTCACCCTTCCTTGCGTTGAAGCCCCACTCTACGCCTTTCTCCTTGATGAGCTCCTTAACCTTCTCAACAATTACCTGTCCGGCATATCCTGCGTTGTCGGCAATCTGCCTCAGTGGAGCCTCAACAGCCTTCTTAACTATTTCAACGCCGTGCTTCTTGTCAATCTCACCTTTCTCGTCAAGCTCTTTTGCAAGGTCGTCAAGCTTCTGGGATGCTGCAAGGAGTGCTGTTCCACCACCGGGAACGATACCTTCCTCAACTGCAGCCCTTGTAGCGTGGAGAGCGTCTTCAACCCTTGCCTTCTTCTCCTTGAGCTCAGCCTCTGTTGCGGCACCAACTTTGATGATTGCTACGCCGCCTGCAAGCTTGGCAAGCCTTTCCTGGAGTTTCTCCTTATCGTACTCAGATGTTGCTTTCTCAAGCTCAGCCTTAATCTGCTTGATCCTTGCCTCAATGTCTTCTGGCTTACCCTTACCGCCGATGATTGTTGTGTGCTCTTTGTCAACAACAACCTTGTCGGCCTGACCAAGCATGTCAAGAGTAACGTTTTCAAGCTTGATTCCAAGGTCTTCAAGGATTGCAGTTCCGCCTGTGAGAACTGCAATGTCCTGGAGCATAGCCTTTCTTCTCTCGCCAAATCCAGGAGCCTTAACTGCACATACTTGAAGTGTTCCACGAAGCTTGTTGACTACGAGTGTTGCAAGAGCTTCACCCTCTACATCCTCAGCAATGATGAGGAGCGGTCTTCCTTCCCTTGCTACCTGCTCAAGGACTGGAAGGAGCTCCCTGATGTTGCTGATCTTCTTACCGTAGATGAGGATGTATGGATTCTCAAGAACACACTCCATCTTCTCAGGGTCTGTTACGAAGTATGGAGAGAGGTAACCCCTGTCAAACTGCATACCCTCAACAACTTCAAGGGTTGTCTCAAGACCCTTAGCCTCTTCAACGGTGATAACGCCTTCCTTACCTACTTTGTCCATAGCCTCGGCGATGAGCTCACCGATTTCACGGTCGTAGTTCGCAGAAATTGTGGCTACCTGAGCAATCTGCTCTTTGGTCTCAACAGGCTTCGCAATCTTCTTGAGCTCGTCAACGATAACCTTAACGGCCTCGTCAATTCCCCTCTTAATCTCAATTGCGTTCTCGCCTGCCGTTACGAACTTGAGGCCGTCGCTGTAGATAGCCTGAGCGAGAACTGTAGCAGTTGTTGTTCCGTCGCCTGCCTTGTCAGCAGTTTTCTGAGCTACCTCTTTAACAAGCTGAGCACCGATGTTCTCAACAGGATCTGGAAGTTCAATTTCCTTGGCAACGGTAACACCGTCTTTTGTAACGAGTGGAGAGCCAAACTTCCTCTCAAGAACAACGTTCCTACCGCCAGGACCCATTGTAGCCTTAACGGCGTTTGCAAGTTTATCTACACCTGCCTTTATCTTCTGCCTTGCCTCGTTGCTGAAGATTATTTCCTTTCCAGCCATCTCTCACCTCCCTCTCTTAGTTTTGATTACTCCTCAACAATTGCGAGGATGTCCTCTTCTCTGATTACAAGGAGCTCCTCGCCGTCAATCTTCACTTCGTTTCCTGCATACTTGCTGAAGAGAACTTTGTCTCCCTCTTTTACCTTGAGGGGCCTGATTTCACCGTTCTCAAGGAGCCTTCCCTCTCCTACGGCGATAACCTCTCCAATCTGAGACTCTTCCTTTGCTGTGTCTGGAAGAATGATTCCACCGGCAGTTTTTTGCTCCATCTCTATCTTCTTAACAACAACCCTGTCGTAGAGCGGCTTCAGCTTCATCTCGCCCTCCTCTTCCCTTAGTTTTGTTAGCACTCACCTAAAGAGAGTGCTAATTGCTGGTAATAAAGATATGGAAAGGCAGAGTGTTGTCAAGGGGTTAGAGAGGGAATTTGTGGAAAAGAAATGGCATTTTGCCGCCGGTTCCTGAAATTCTTAAAAAGGAAGATGAAAGTTGAAGGGGGAGATGGAGCTCCCCCGAAAACTACTTAAGCCTCTTAACTGTATAGGTGGTTGAAACGCCGTTTACGGGCTGAAGGTCAACCTCTTCGTAGGCCTTGTAGAGGAAGTTTATTCTGTCTCCGTGCTGGGCCGGTGAGAGTAGAAGGTCTCTACCTCTGGTTATACCGATCCTGTGGTCGCAGAGGTGTCCGAAGTAGTATTCTCTCTTTTCAGGGTGCTTGGCAGCTTCAGAGGCGTCTATACCGTAGGTGTAGCCTTTAGGGAATGCAAGAACCCAGCAGTGGTATCCCTTAACAGTTCCATCTCCGTTAACGGGAATTCCTATTTCAAAGAGGGCAGGAATGCCGGCAGCCCTGCAGAGGGCTATGAAGAGGGAGTGGAAGTCTGTGCAGTTTCCGTGCTTTGCAGAGCAGGCCCAGATGGCGTCTCCCCTTCCCCAGCCTTTTCCAACCTTTAAATACTTCATGTGGGAGACAACGTAATCGTAAATCGCCCTCATCTTCTCAAGGTCTGTCTTCTTCCCTGCGGTTATCGTTTCAGCAAGCTTTTTGAACTTCTCTACGGGAACCAACCTGTCTGAAAGGTAGTAGCGAAGTGGAACGGGACAGTTTCTCTTAGTGGGTGAAACCTCTTTTCTGTCAACAACCACTTTCACTTTTACTCTAAAGGGCTCCTTTACTCCCCCCTCCTTCCTTATGTAGATAAATCGGTTACCATACTCGCCCTCTTTCTGAAGAGTAAATGAGTAAGGAGAGTCAACCTCTATCTTCTCTATTTTCTGCCACCTGTTTTCGTAAGGAACGGGTATCCATATCTCAACGAGTTTTGCATTGGGCTGGGGCTTAACGTCAACGGTTTCTATAAGCTGGTAGGTTGCTCCAAAAGCTGAGTTTGAAATCAGAACAGTGGCAACTACAGTCAAGAGTTTCTTCATACTAACCCTCCTCAATCTTCTCAATCCTAACCCTCGTGCTGCTGAAGTCTGGAATTCCGCCGATAGGTTCAACCAATGGAAGGTTGAAGAGCTCCTCGTCCCTCCTTGTGAGCCTGTTCATCGTAACGCCGACGCCGCGCCTTGGGTCAACCTTTGTCCAGTTGCCGTTCGCAACCTTTTTGCCGCCAACAAGAACCTTTTCAGCATTTTCTATATAGACGGGAGAAGCCCCGTGCTGCCAGTGGCCGAAGTGATGGGAGTAGGCAACAGTCCCGGGGCGGACAAGGTTTGTAATCTTAACCTTCGTGATAACCCCTTTCGGGTTGCTCCTTGAGTAGAGTCTAACTTTATCACCTTCCTTAAGGCCCAACTCCTCAGCGTCTTTCGGGTTTATCTTCAGCTCAAAGTCGGGGTCGTAAACGAGGGCCTGGTTGTAAACAATAGTCCTTGACTGGGTATGGAGTGCAGACTTGTAGGTAATGATGTTGAACGGATAGTCTCTATCAACCTCCTCAACGGGCTTTCCAAAGTATGTGGTTGATGGGTAGTAGCGGAGCGTTCCCCAAAGTTTCTCTCCGGTTAGAGAGTTCCTGGTAGTTCCTAACTTCTCGTTCCAGATGCAGACCTTTGGAATGCCAAACCTGAAGTTTCCGTTCCTATCAAAGGTCTCCTCGTAAGGCCTGAAGACTCCGCCCCTTGAAAGAACTGTGCAGACTTTCTCCCACTGCTCCTTTGGAAGGATTCCCTTGAACTTTGCAACGTAGTAGTTCTCCTCAACGTATCTGATTTCGCTTTTGGGAGCTCTCCTCACTTTCGCGTTCTCGGCAAGGTTTGCAATTCCCCTCAGGTAGTAGTCTTCAGGAGTAATGAGGGGGTAGAGTTTTCCGTCTTTTCCGGGAATTGCTCTTTCTCCGTATCCGGGAAGTTTCAGGTAGCGGGCAACGTCTATAAGGAAAGTCTCCATACAGAATGACCTTCCGTCTCTGGTTCTTCCTGTTAAAGGCTCAACAACAGGGGTTCTAACTGCAGTAAACCAGCAGCCGGGCGCATGTGGAGTCAGGAAACCGTAGTGCCCTTCTAAGTAGGTAACGTCTGGGACTATGTAGTCGGCGTAGATGTTGGTCTCGTTTATGGTTGTGTCTATTGAGATGTAGAGGGGAACTTTATCGTGGTTGCTTAAGGTTTCAATGAATCGCCTTCCACCGGGCATACTGTAGATGAGGTCTGAGAAGTAGGTGATAACAACCTTAACAGGGTAGGGGTATTTCTGGTCAATTCCGGAGATTGCGGAGACAGAAAGGCCGCCTTTAGTAAACGGGAACCAGGGAAGTTTTGAGGGGTATCCCTTCTTCTTGAACTCCGTTGAGTCCTCGTAGCGGGCTTTCTCCCTTGAAATTTTCACTCCTTTCGGCTTTTTCATTCCGGGAAAGTGTTTGAGGTCATAGAGGCCATTCTGCCAGCTGGCCGCTCCTTTACCCCTGCACAGGTATCCTCCCTTCCTGTTTATATTTCCAACAAGGGCGTTCATCATCGCAAGGGCGTAGCTTGCGTAGGTTCCCCCAACGTAGTTCCCACCTCCGTGGTATGCAAAGGCAACAGCATAAGGGGAGTGCTCCCAGAACTCCTTTGCAACCTCCTTAATTGTTTTCTCATCAATTCCAGACTCTTCAGCGTAGAAAGAGAGGGGGTGTTTCATTACGCTCTCTTTCATAAGAGAAAAAGCGGTTTTCACCTTAATGCCGTTTACCTCTCCCTCCCACTCAAGGAGAGCTCTCTCAACACTCCCCGCCGAAACAGGCTTCTTCGTTTCAGGGTCTATAACAACCTCTTCGCCCGGCTTTCCTTTAAGTCCCTTAACGTCTTTAACCCTCAAAACCCTTCCGGCTTCAGGGTGGTTTTCATCAACGATTACAAGGTGGGTGGCGTTTGTGTAGACGTTCCTCCCGGCCTTTCTGGCAGCTTTCATAGATGGAATAGAGAGGAAGTCTTTATCGTACCAGCCGTTTTCAAGCATCACCCTTATGAAGCCCATTGCGAGGGCTCCGTCTTTTGTGGGCTTGACGGGGAGCCACCTGTGGGCGTGGGCAACGGCCTTTGGAGCTCTCGGGTCTATGAGAACAAGTTTCAGCTCTCCTGCCGCAATCCTCCTTGCAATTACTGCTCCAGAGGTGTTAACTCCCGGCTGCTGTGCAGAGTAGATGTTTGAACCAAAGACCAGCATATACTTGCTGTTCCAGTAGTCTGCCTTGAACTCAACCTGCTTTCCATCTGATAGGGCGTAGTTACCCATCCTGAATCCGATTCCACAGATGTCTGTATGGGCCATGTAGTTCTTTGAGCCTATGGCGTTGAAAACCCACCTCTTTATGAAGTGGCTCCTTCCACCCTGAGAGCGGCCTGTAAACCAGACAAGCTGGTTCCTCTTTGGGCCGAGCTCTGGAGCTCCCGGATCAACAAGTTCGTCTGAGAGGACGTCCTTTATTCCCGGGTAGTAACGGTTGTCTCCAATCTCTTTAAAGAGGTATCCTCCTTCAGAAACCTCCCTTATGAGCTGCTCCCAGCTTATGGGCTTGAACCTGCCCTCTCCCCTCTTTCCAACCCTTTTAAGAGGCTGTGTAATCCTGTAAGGGTTGTAGAGGTAGTCGTTGTCCATCTGTGGTTTTGCGCAGGTTGTTGCAACGGCTTTAAAGCTTTTCTCTACAGGGGTGTTGTACGGAATCTCCTTTCCTGAGCGGTTGTAGGGGTGGTAGGGGTTTCCGTCAACCTGAACGAGCTTTCCGTCTTTAACGGTTACCCTTAATCCGCAGCGGGCGTTGCAGGCAAGGCAAACGGTATTAACAATCCTGTCTCCTTTCGGTTTCTTAGTTTCAGGGTAGGCGTAGGGGTCAACCTTCTCAACTTCTGGAACTATCTCTGCGTGGTGGCTTTTAAGGAGAACTCTCTTCACCTCCGGCCTTGCTTTAAGGAGCTGTGCCAGAGGCCCTGTAGGTCTGTAGAGGTTTCCGAAGACGAGAGCTCCGCTGGGGCACACAGAGACGCACCTTGGGATGTCTCCTCCCTTAACAGCCCTCTCAAAACAGAGGTCGCATTTCCTTGCCTTATTCCCCTTATCCATAACTATGCCGTCAAAGGGGCAGGCAGGAACGCACTTCTCACAACCCGTGCACTTTTTCTCATCTATAACGACAACTCCGCCGTCTTTAACGGAAATGGCTCCAAAGGGGCAGGCAGAGACACAGGGGTGGTCAAAACACTGAACGCAGATCTTCTCTTGACTGAAGACCAGCTTTGCCTTCGGATACTCCCCAATCTCCTTCTCTTTTATCCAGAAGAGGTTAATCTCTGGTGTTTCGTTGAGGCCGTGCTCAAGCTGGCAGGCGGCCATGCAGGCCTTACAGCTCATACACTTTCCCTGGTCAAATATGAGAACGGGCTTGAATACCTCCTCTCTGCCGGAAGAGTCTTTAACTTTCAGGCCGGCACCAATCAGAACGGTCAATCCGGCAATCTTTAAGAACTCTCTCCTCTCCATACCTCCTCCAGAAACACTTTATTAGCGAATTTTACTAATCAATAGCTGGAATAGAAAATAACTATAAGTTTAGATTCCGCGTTTGATAGAATTGTTTCCTAAATCAAAGCTCAAAGGAGAGTGCGATGAAACTGAGAGCAGCAGTTCTTGCCCTTTTAGTCGGGCTGTCAACCGCCGCCGTCTCTTCATGCGGGAAGAAGGAAGAGGTTAAGAAGGGTGAAGCTCCAAAGGCTGAAAAGGGAGCTCCCATGCCAAAACCCCTAACATCACTTGAGAGCCAGAACTCAAATCTTCCTCCGGGGCACCCTAAACTCCCTCCAGGCCACCCACCACTCAACGGAAAAATGCCTCCAGGTCACCCGCCGGTCAACAAAGACCTGATGTCAATGCACTCAAGCAAGAACATGACAAAGTTTGACAGGCCTATAAGGATTCCTGAAGAGGTTACAAAAACGTGGAAGACTGCAACTGTTGACGTTGTAGACAAGGCCTCAGGGAAGGTTGTTAAAGAGTTTAAAGTTCACAACGGAGAGACCGTTAAGTATGGCGGCCTTGAGATTAAGGTTCTCTACATCGTTCCCCACTTAGTTCTTGACAACGGGTACACTTCCGGCTCAAACGAGCCCCAGAACCCTGCAATCTTAGTTGAGGTTAAGGAGAACGGGAAAACAATCTACGCAGGTCCCATCTACCAGAAGTTCCCTGCAATGTACAACATCAACCATCCACGCTACGTTCTCATCCTGAAGGGAATTTCCAAAGGGTAGGGTTTCCCTGCCCTCCTTTACACCATCTCTCCCTCTGATTTAATATTAAGAGTAGAACGGCTTTAGGAGGGAGAGATGCCTGTTAAAGACCTGATAAAGAGGAAAGTTGTTGTTATTGAACCAGATGACCCTGTTAAGCTGGCGGCAAAGAGAATGGAAGACAAGATGGTGGGGAGCCTGGTTGTAATTGAGGGAGACAGGCCTGTTGGGATAATAACTGACAGGGACATAGCCCTCAGGGTTGTTGGAAACGAGAAATCCCCGGATACTCCCGTAAGGGAAGTGATGACAAAGGATCCGATAACTATTAACGAAGATGCCACATTCTTTGAGCTTACAAAAACTTTCAGGGACGCAGCAGTAAGGCGGTTAATAGTTGTTGATAAAGACGGAAAACTGGTAGGGCTTATCTCAATAGACGACGTGATGGAGCTCCTCACAACCGAATTTGCAAACCTGATAGCTGCCATAAGGGGATAGGTTTGGCTATAAAGGTTGAAACGCCGGTCTTTGAAGGGCCTTTAGACCTGCTGATATACCTGATAAAGAAAAGGGAAGTCAGCATATACGACATCCCCATAGCCGAAATTACAGAGGAGTTCCTCAACTACATCTACAGAATGCAGGAGCTAAACATCCCCTTGGCCTCAGAGTTCCTCCTTATGGCGGCGACCCTTGCAAGGATAAAGTCTGAATACCTGATTCCAAGGGAAGAAGAGGAAGACCCACGGAAAGATCTGGTTCAGATTATTGAGGAGTATCTAAAGTCAAAGAAAGCCGCCCAGGAGCTTGAGAAGTTAGAGGAAGAGGCGGCGAAATACTTAAAGCACGACCCTTCAGATCTGATCTTCCAGTTTCAGGACAAGATCAAAATAGCAAACACGGTAGAAGATTTAAAGGAAGCACTTATTGGAATTTTTGAAAGGAAAAAGCCCAAAAAGCTGAAAATTGGCCTTACTCTATCCTCAGAAAGCTTTAAAGTCTCGGATAAAGTGGAAGAGATAAAGAACCTTATGAGGGAAAATTACCTCGTTCCCTTTTCTGAGCTTTTGAAAAAGAGCTCCTGTAAACTTGAGGCAATAACCTATTTCCTGGCCATTTTAGAGCTCACAAAACAGGGAGAAATAGCGACCTTTACAGACGGAGAGGAAATTTTCATCTCAAGGGTCTTCCCACTTAACAGAAGCGTCAAACTCACAGTAGCTTCTGCTTAATCTCTCTTTTTAAGTTTCTTCTCAATTACTTCGGCCTTACTCCGAAGGTTTAAAACCCTGTTTATGTACGAAACCCGTTCTAAACTCCTCCCTGAGTATTCAACAACAATGTCTATGGGAAGGCCGATTTTGAGGAGCTCCGCCACGTAGTTATCCTTAAAGTCGGCAACCGTAAGGTTGAAGCCTAACTGTTTCATTATTCTGTGAAACGTAACCTTAACAGTGGCAGGCCTAACGTTTAAAAGCGGAGCTATAGGCAACTTCTCCTGCCTTATTGACTCAAGCCTTTCCTTTAACTCATTATCAATAATAAACCTTTTTATCTTTTTTTCAGTAAGGACAGGAATTCCCATAAAGTAGCCGTAAGAACTTACCTTCAGCTTCCCTATTTCTGCAGGAGAAAGGCCAAGCCTGAAAATCATAAGTAGTGCGGTCTGGAGGTCTTCAGACTTTAACCTTGAGAGCTGGCTGTAAAGGGCGTCAAACTCTTCCTTTTTAACAGGTCTGAACTCCTGAAACTCCCCCGATTCCGGCGGAACGAACTTCAGCCTTCTCTTTATCCCTTTAAATTTCAGGTAGTGCTGAATTGCAGACATTGCAGTCCTGAAGCTCTTTTCAGTCCTGTAGCGGGAAGAGAAGTAGCCGTAGAGTTTGTCTTCGTCAAAGTCTGTAAGGTCGTAGCCGTAGAGGTCTAAAAACGTCCTGAAATACCTGAGAACCCGCCTGTAGGTGTCTATAGTGTTCTTTTTATACCCATCCTCTATCAGCGATGAGAGAAAATCTTCCACTCCGTCCCTTTTCCATACAGGTTTGAGTAGTAATATAGGTTAACATACGTTCTTTTAACGTAATCCCTTGTCTCCTGAAAGGGAAGGTAAATGTCTGTAAAGATGATGAGGTCTTCAGGGGTTTTTACTTTTCCGAACCTTTCCAAAGACTTTTTAACCCTTGTAGGGCCACAGTTGTAAGCAGCAGCTGCCAGAGGAAAGAGTCGGAACTGCTTTATCAAAGAATGGATGTAGAATGAACCAAACTTGTAGTTAACTTCCGGCCTGTAGAGGTGATGAATTTTAAAATTTTTCACTCTGAGTTTTTTAGCTATGTACTTTCCCGTAAATGGCATTATCTGCATAAGGCCAATGGCGCCGCTCCTTGAGAGGGCCCTCCCGTCAAAGAGGCTCTCCTGACGGGCTATGGCCAGAGAAAAGATATCGTTTCCAAAAACAGCAGGTTTTGGATAGAGAACGGGAAGGAGATAGGGATATTTCTTAAGTTCTTTCTTAAAAGGTGCTGCCAACTTTATCCCTTCAGTG
The DNA here is from genome assembly GCA_015488335.1 of Thermovibrio sp. GTDB lineage: Bacteria > Aquificota > Aquificia > Desulfurobacteriales > Desulfurobacteriaceae > Balnearium. Next base: position 17,486 of record WFNZ01000070.1, on the reverse strand, counting down.
TAATTACCACACAAATACTGAGCAAGGGCGTTTTGAGGAGAAGGTTCGTCTATAAAGGAAATTGCACTACAAAAACCCTGCTTGTATAGGAATTCCAATCCCTTATTTTTCAGCCTAAGTCCTGAGAAAGCTCTCTTTTTACTGTAAGGAAACTTCCGGAGAGGGGATAGGAGAAGAGTGTAGAAATCAATAGATGAACCTCGCCACCTCTTTCCAGAGCAAGTAGAGTAAAGAGCTCTTGCCGTTTCGCTTCTGCTGGATAGAGATTTCAAACCTCTACAGTTTCCAGTTAAAGCATAGTAGCGGGCAAGGTAATAGTTATAAATTTCCGGGAAAACTTTGGCGTACGGGAGAGCTCTCCTGAAAAGGCCCAGATCTCTGCTGAAAAACCTATCCAGTATATAGATAGTTGCCGTTTTCTTAAAGGAAACCCTATCAGAACTTCTCATAAGCTTAGTATAAAAGTCAAACTTCTCTACTGGGTCGGAGGAAAGAAACATAAGGAAGAAGTAACGCTCATTGGGGAGAGAGGCAGAAAAGAGCTCTCTGGCAATAGCTCTTTTTTTTTCTTTCAAAAAAATATAGGCAAGGAGGTACGTGTAGTGAGGGTCCTCCCTTAAGAAAGAGAGGTAAAAAAGGGCTGTATCTGTATTTCCATTTTTTGCAGCAAGCCAGACCTTTTGCCTCAAAACTTCAGGTCTAAGCAGAAAAGAAACATTTCTCCTGTTGGCTGTAAGAATGTCCTCGTCAAGGTCGTTGGTAAGTGAAAAAACCTTCAGGTAGAGCTCCCTCGCTTCCTTCTCTTTTCCCCTTTCTCTCAAAATAGAAGCCAACTTGAGCTTTCCATAAAGGCTTTTAGGCTCAGGAACACGCTCAGAAATAGAACAGTTGTCAAGATAAAGGAGGATGGCAGGTTCTTTAAGATCCGTTTTGAAAAGTTCTTTAAAGCTCTCAGAACAGAAACTACCCCTTTTAACCGAATGGACAAAAAGCTCAGCGTTCTTTAAAGTCAGAGCCCAAGAAAGGGAAGGTATCAAAAGGAGGAAAATAACTAAGAAAACCATAGGGAAATTATACAGCTTAAAGGAACCCCTCCGGAAGGAGGGGCTTTCAGGCTGCTCCGCAGCCGAGGGGACGGCTATTTGTGGGGCATCAGGGAAAGAGTCCCTGCTTTAAAAAATATTATCGCCCTTTTAAGACACAATTTGACACAAATGGGGCTAAAAACCGTTAAAATAAAGCCGAAAATGGATAGAGACACTTAAAGGCCAAAACCAAAAACACGGCGGTGAAACATGGACATAGCAACGATAATCGGTATTGCTGCAGCATACCTACTGATTATCGGTTCAATAATCATTGGTGGAAGCCCTGGAGCCTTCATAAACGTTCCCTCTCTCCTAATCACTGTTGGTGGTGGCCTTGCTGCAGGAATGGCGGGCTATCCATTGGGAGAATTCATAGGAGCCCTTAAAGCGATTCTAAAAGCCATAAAACCCGAAGTAGGAGATCCAATAGAGACCGTTGAGTTCTTAACAGAAATAGCCAAAAAGGCAAGAAAGGAAGGGATACTGGCACTTGAATCAGACATAGATCAGTTCTACGCAAAAGATCCATTTTTGGGAAACATTATGAGGATGTTGATAGACGGCCTTGAAGTTGAAGAGATAAAGAGCACCGCAGAGAGCTCCATGGCACAGATAGACCAAAAACTCTCAACAGAGGCATCGGTCTGGGAATCCCTAGGAGATCTATTCCCGGCCTTCGGTATGATAGGAACGCTTATAGGTCTCATCCAGATGCTCCAGAACCTGTCAGACCCCTCAGCGTTAGGTCCCGGGATGGCCGTTGCCATGATTACAACACTCTACGGTGCAATACTTGCAAACACCCTCTGCATTCCTGTAGCAAAGAAACTCAAATACTACAAAGACCTCAAAATGCTCTTCCTTGAAGCATACATACTCACCGCAGAGGCAATAGAGAAGGGAATAAACCCCAACATACTCCGTCAGAAACTTGCCGGTCTTTTTGGAGTTGAACTGAAAGAGGGTCAGTAATGGCAAGGAAAAAAAAGGAGGAGTGCAAAGCTCCTCCAGCCTGGCTTACAAGTTTTGGTGATCTGATGTCCCTCCTCCTTACTTTTTTTATTCTCCTCTACTCAATGTCAACAATCTCCCTTGAAAAGTTCCAGCAGGCTATAAAGGGAATTATTGAGGCTTTTGGAGGCCACTACGTAATCTACGAGGAGAAGGTAATTCAGGGAAAGAACGTTCCTGTTCAAATGCCAAATATGTACCCCAAAATGAGGAGCAGGAAGAAGATAGAAGAGAAACTCCACGAAATAAGAGAAACACTTAAGCAGCTGGGGATTAAGTCGGACGTTGCAAAATTTGGAACATGCATAAGGCTGAGGATTAACACAGACAAGCTCTTTCCACCGGGAAGCGATAAACCCTATCCTCAGGCGATACCGATAATTATGGAGATATGCCGAAAACTAAAGGAACTTGACTTACCAATAACCATAGAAGGCCATACAGATAACACACCTATAAAGAGCAAGAGGTTCCCTTCAAACTGGGAGCTCTCTGCAGCACGGGCAACGAGTATTTTGAGGCTTTTTATTCAGTGTGGATACGACCCAAAAAAACTCTCGGCAGCAGGTTGTGGTCCTTACAGGCCAATAGCTCCAAATACAACTCCTGAAGGTAGGGCTAAGAACAGGAGAATAGAAATCGTAATCCACTTACCGATGTGAGAAAACCATGGCAAGGAAGAAGCAGGAAGAGTGTAAGTCGGTTCCAGCGTGGCTTACAAGCTTCAGCGACCTGATGTCACTTTTACTCACTTTCTTTATTCTCCTCTATTCTATGTCTACTTTAGACATAACAAAAGCCATGAAGTTCTTGTCGTACTTTCAGGGGGAAAAGGCAAAAGCGTTTAAACAGGTTTCAGTTGTTAAACCAATTCAGATATACACAACAGACCTTGCGAAGAAGATAAAAAAGATACTTAAAAGGATATTACCCATTTCGGGATACCAGATAGTTGTAACGAAGAACTACGTAATGGTGAGGCTTTTCAACAGAATTTTATTCAAAGAAAACTCCCTTGAACTAACACCCCAGGCAAAAAAAGCTCTAAATAAAATAGCTGAAGTGATAAAAGGGTTGAAAGGAAACTATCAGGTTGTTGTTGAAGGCCATACAAGTAAAGGGGAACCTTCCGTTCCAATGCCAAATATTCAAGATAGCTGGGATCTATCAATAAGGAGAGCAACTGCAGTTGTAAGGTACTTAGTATCAAGAGGTGTTGACCCGTCAAAATTGGAAGCCGTTGGATATGACACAACACGTCCACTTTATACCTGGAATAATCCGATACTTCAGGCGAGGAACAGGAGAGTTGAGATATACATAAAGGTCGCCGTTCCAAAGGAGGAAAGGGAAAACAAGATAGAGATGAAAAGAGAGGAGAAACTGCCCGGAAAAGGGCAGGAAAGAACTAATTCAAAAAAACGTTGAGTTTTTTTCTTAAAGCATACTCCTTCATCTTTTTCTTTGCCCTGGTCTCAAGCTGGCGCACCCTTTCGCGGCTGATACCCAGCTTCTCGCCGATTTCCCTTAACGTTTTCGGTTCATTCCCGTCTAAACCGAACCGCATAATTATTATCTTCTTCTCCTGAGGAGTTAACTGCTCTAACATCTCTTGAATGCTCTGTTTCAATTCTTCCTGAACAACCTTTTCTTCAACTTCTGCAGTCCCCTCTCCTTTGAGGAAATCCTTAAAGGTCGTGTCTTCTTCGTCTCCAATCGGGGTATCTAAGGATAGGGGAACCTGACAGATTGAAAGAAGTCTCTCAATCTCTTTTGGATCCATACCCACGTACTCGGCAAGCTCTTCGGTTGTGGGTTCACGGCCCAGTTTCTTGAGGAGCTCCCCGTAAGATCGGGTAATCTTATTAACCAGAACAGCCTGCTTTACAGGTATTTTCACAGCTCCCGTCTGCTGGGCTAAAGCCTGCATGATAGACTGTCTTATCCACCAGACGGCGTAGGAGATAAACTTTACTCCCTTATCCGGGTCAAAACGCCTTGCAGCCTCTATAAGCCCTAAAATCCCTTCTGCTATAAGGTCGTGGAGTGGAAGACCACATCCCAAATACTTCTTTGCAACGCTTACAACAAACCTGAGGTTAGATTCAACTAACTTTTTCAGTGCCTCTTTATCTCCGGCTTTCGCCCTCTTTGCAAGCTCAATCTCCTCTTCCCGTGAGAGGAGAGGAATTTTTGATATGGCCTTTAAAAAGGCGTCTAAGGAGTCTTTATCGGGAACGAAAGATTCAATAAGTGAAGGGTCTATCTCCTGATCAAAAAGGGGGAGCTCCCCCTCTTCAGAAGGAACTCCCACGTTATCGTCAAAAAGCTGATTTTCCTCATCTTCCAAGAAGAACTCTTTCTCTTCCATTCTACTCCTCCGGCTTAAGAACTACATAGATAACCCCTTCTCCTCTAATAACCTTAAGGAGAACTCCAGAATCACCGGCCTGACTGAGAGCTTTCACAAGGTCGTCAATGCTCCTCACAGGTTTCATCGTCCTCGGAGTTATTCCGGCCTCAACGATGATGTCACCCTCACGTAAACCGGCATCATCTGCAGGAGATCCCGGCTTAACGGAAGTTACCAGAAGGCCATGTTTAATCCAGTCCGGAACGCCGAGTTTCTTGCGGAGCTCTGGTGTAAGCTTCTGAACAGACAGACCGTACTTGCCCATTAGATCTACGGAAGCTACGCTCGTTCCTCCCGGCATCTGTCCAATCTTAACGGTAAGAACCTTCCTTTTACCGTCTCTGATAACCGTAACTTTAACCCTTTCTCCGGGTGGAGTATTTATAACTTTGAGCTGAAGATCCGTAACGTTTTTAACAGGTTCACCGTTAAACTCAACAATAATGTCTCCGCTCTTTAAACCACCCTTCTCTGCAGGAGAACCGGGCATAACTTTGGTAATAAGAACCCCGTGTTTCACTCCAAACTTCTGGGCAAGTTCAGGGGAAACGTCCTCAATGTAAACACCAAGCCATCCCCTGATAACCTTTCCATACTTAAGAAGATCGTTCATAACCTTCTTTGCTATGTTTATGGGAACTGCAAAACCTAACCCTTGAGCGTTTCTCACTATCGCTGTGTTTATACCTATTACCCTGCCGTGGATATCACATAAAGGACCACCACTGTTTCCGGGGTTAATGGCAGCGTCTGTTTGAATAAAGTCTTCAATAGGGTTAAGGCCTAAACCGTGTCTTCCTTTAGCAGAAATTATCCCGTGGGTAACTGTCCAGTTAAGACCATAAGGGTTGCCCACAGCAATAACGAACTCTCCCACTTTAATCTTGTCAGAATCTCCCAACTCAACTGTAGGAACTTTCTTATTACCAACTTTGATCTTTATCAGGGCAACGTCTGTTTTTGGATCTCTACCAACAACTTTAGCCCTGTAAACTGAACCGTCGCTGAGCTTTACCTTTATCACCTTAGCCCGGGAAACAACGTGATTATTTGTAAGGATGTAAGCCCAACCCTTTTCCTCTTTAACGATAAAACCTGAACCAAGGGCCCTCATCTGGAAATGGTCGGGAATTTCAGGAAACGGAAAACCGAACTGATGGAAGAAGTCTCTAAACTCAGGGGGAATAGGTGGGTGGTTTATCTTTACTTCAGAAACTGTACTGATGTTTACAACAGCAGGCTTTACCTTCTCTGCAACGGTCTCAAAAACCCGCTGGAGAGACTCAGCTACAGAGTAATCCTTCTCAGTAGCTTGAACAGAGGCAAAAACTGATGAGGTGGTAAGTGAAAGCGTTGTAACAACTGTTAGGGCACACTTTAGAAGCTGTCTTGTGTTCATCGCACTACCTCCTTTTCTGTTATTTTTAGTTGCCTTTCTCAGCATAGAGTTTCTCTATAAGCTCTTTTACCTTTTTCTCACTCAAAACTCTCTTTGCTCCAATAAACCTGCGCCTGAAGTAGTGGTCACTAAGAGAGGAAATAGCAAGGCCGTGGTACATTGAAGAGAAGTGGATAAACTTACCGTTCCCAATGTAAATCCCAACGTGGGAAGGGTAGCTGGCGTAAGTTCTGAAGAAGACAAGGTCTCCTACTTTTAGGTGGTTTCTATCTACAGGCATCCCAACGTTAAACTGTGCTCTTGCAGTTCTTGGTAGGTTTATCCCTAACTTCCTATAAACGTACATCGTAAAGGAAGAACAGTCTAAGCCGAGCTTCGGGGAGCTCCCCCCAAAAACGTAAGGGGTATTCTTCAAGGTTTTAAAAATGTCTGCCAGTATCTGGAAAAAGGTTCCCTTGTATTGGGGATCATTAAGTATTGAGAGACTCCAGTTATCGTACTTAACGTTCAAAGGAGTTGAAAGAACGTCTGAAAGGGCTTCAGATTCTCTGTAAACCACGTCTGTTATGGGGTAGATCTCCTCAGAAACTACTTTTGACTTTACCTGTTCCGACTTCTCCTCTAAAAACTCTATGGTCTCAAGGCTCTTTTTTGGTTTAAACCGGCGGTACCAGCTAACGGAGTGAAACTTAGGGGGAATGTAGAGCCTCTGACCTATTCTTATGCGGGAACTCCTTAAATGGTTAGCTCTCTTTATCTTTGAAACAGTTGTGTGGAACCTCTTAGCTATTTTGTAGAGAGAATCTCCCCTTTTGACTATGTAAATCTGTGAAAAAGCGGGGACAGAAAAGGCCAAGAAGAAAACAACGGCGAAAATCAGCTTCCTCACTCCAGTCTCTCCCCTATACGGTGAACTACCATTTTAACACACTTAAGCCAAAGCTCCTTCTGTTTCAACCTGCTCCTTAACGTACCTATAGTAGTTCATAAGGGAATCTACAACACCGTTTTCAACGTTTGAAAGGAGCTCCTCAAAGAGTTGGTAAGCTTCCTTTTTAAACTCAACTACCGGATCCCTTTGGCCGTAACCTCTCCAGCCGATACTCTCTTTTATGTGGTCAAGGGCTCTTAAGTGTTCTCTCCAATAGTGATCAAGCCTGTCAAGGAGTATCATCCTCTCAATCTCTCTCAGTTGACCCTCTCCAACCAACTTTTCAAGCTCTTTGTACTTTTCTACCAGGGTGTCGTAGATGAGTTTTGCCAGTTTTTCCCGGTCGGTGGGAGCTCCCTCAACCTGCAGGTTCATCAGCTCTTCATATCTTGTAGGTATGGGAAACTCAAAACCAAACCTTGCTTCAAGGGTTTTCTTGAGCTCCTCAAGGTTCCACTCGTCGGGAAGAACGGTCTCAGGAGCAAAGGAGTCAACAAGCTCCCAGGCAACGTCCTCAAAGAAACCTAAAATCTCATCCTTAACACTCTCACCCTCTAAAATCCTGTTCCTCTGCTCGTAAACAACCTTCCTCTGAACGTTGTAAACCTCATCGTATTCAAGGAGCCTCTTCCTTATCTGAAAGTTCTGCTCCTCAACTCTCCTCTGGGCGTTTTCAAGGGCTTTACTTACCATCTTGTGGGTTATGGGCTCGTCTTCCGGAACGTTCATCATCTCCATCATCTTCTTAATTCTGTCTGAACCGAAAAGCCTCAAGAGGTTGTCCTCTAAAGAGAGGAAGAACCTTGACTCACCAGGGTCACCCTGTCTTCCGGCCCTTCCCCTCAGCTGATTGTCAACCCTCCTTGACTCGTTCCTCTCAGTTCCAATGATGTAGAGACCGCCGAGCTCCTTAACCTTCTCTTTCTCCTTCTCTGTTATCTCTTTATACTTTTTCAGGGTTTCCTGGTAAATCTCCTGATACTTCTCCTCTCCAACTTTTTCAGGGGTTATTCCCTTCTCTTTAAGTTCCCTCTTAGCAAGGAATTCAGGATTTCCACCAAGGAGAATATCGGTTCCCCTACCCGCCATGTTGGTAGCAATCGTTACAGCTCCAAGCCTTCCAGCCTGAGCAACAATTTCAGCTTCCCTCTCGTGGTGCTTTGCATTTAGAACCTGATGGGGAATGCCCTTTCTCTTAAGGAGCCTTGACAGGTATTCAGAGTCCTCAATGGAGTTGGTTCCGACAAGAACAGGCCTTCCAATTCTGTAGTTCTTCTCAATCTCCTTTATAACGGCGTTGAACTTGGCCTTTTTCGTCTTGTATATCAGGTCCGGATGGTCTTTTCTTATAACGGGCTTGTTTGTTGGAATTACAACAACGTCAAGGCCGTAAATTTCTTTGAGTTCTGCAGCTTCGGTCTCTGCAGTTCCCGTCATTCCCGCAAGTTTTTTGTAAAGTCTGAAGTAGTTCTGAATCGTTATCGTTGCAAGGGTCTGGTTTTCAGCCTCTATCTTTACTCCCTCTTTTGCCTCTACTGCCTGGTGAAGGCCGTCGCTCCACCTCCTTCCCGGCATGATACGGCCTGTAAACTCGTCAACGATTATCACTTTGCCGTCTTTCACAACGTAGTCAATATCTTTATGAAAGAGATGGTGAGCCCTTAAGGACTGGATTATTGCGTGGAGTAGGTCTGAGAACTTGGGGTCGTAAAGGTTAAACTCTTTCATTCCTGTAATCTGCTTAACTATCTCCTCAACCTTTCTTATCCCCTCGTCCGTAAGGGTTGCAGTCTTTGTCTTCTCTTCAACCTTAAAGTGTTTCCCTTTCTGGAGCTGTCTCACTATTCCATCGGCAATGTAGTAGACGTCAACGCTCTCCTCAGATGGCCCTGAGATAATAAGCGGAGTTCTGGCTTCATCAATGAGAACAGAGTCTGCCTCGTCAACGATTGCGTAGAAGAGCTCCCTTTGAACTTTATCCTCTTTTGAAAAGACCATGTTGTCTCTCAGGTAGTCAAATCCAAACTCTGAGTTTGTTCCGTAGGTGACGTCCCTTGAGTACATCTCCTTTCGCTCATCTTTCTCCATCTGGTTCTGGAGGTAGCCAACACTTATCCCCAAGTAGTTGTAAACGGGACTCATCCACTCTGCGTCACGCTTTGCAAGGTAGTCGTTTACTGTAACAACGTGGACACCCCTACCGGCAAGGGCGTTAAGATAAACGGGAAGCGTGGCAACAAGGGTTTTACCTTCACCTGTCTTCATCTCTGCAATCTTCCCCTGATGGAGAACGATTCCACCAATGAGCTGGACGTCGTAGTGGCGCATTCCGAGGGTTCTCTTTGCAGCCTCCCTAACTGCCGCGAAGGCTTCAGGGAGTATCCTGTCCATGTATCTGAACTGCTCTTCAGCCTCTCCTATCTTCTCAAGTTCAGAGCGCCACTTTGCAGTTAAAGACTGGAGCTCCTCCTTGCTCTTCTTCTCAAACTCTTTCTCTAAAGCGTTAATTCTGTCAACAATGGGTCTTAATTTCTTTATTTCCCTTTCGTTCTTACTTCCAAGTATTTTGGTGAGAATAGCGTTAATCACGGCTTCACCTCCAGTTTTGGTTTAAAGTGCAGGAGAAAATGAATTAGAGTCAGGCTAAAGGTGAAGCCCTTGGTGGTGAAGAGTTGAATCGGTGGGAGATTTTTTCTGTGAACCTGTAGTGGAGCTCCGTCTCAACTTCTCTATCAAGGGAATCTGAGGTTTCAGTGGAAACAGCTTCTCTGTGGTGGGAAACTGAAATGGAAACGGCTGCAACGGGGCTTGTAAAACCGTGGCTAAAGGAAGAAAACTCTACTCCTCCGCAGACAACTGCTGTTATGAGAAGAACACCTATGAAAAGCTTTTTAAGCTTCATCAAACCTCTAAACTTACAGAGTCTCCAATTTTAAGTGGAACAACCTTATCGCTAACGTTTGAAATATAGCTGTAGGAGAGGAGTCTTTCAAGTGCTTTCTCCCTCTTTACAAGGAAGGGAACAACGTGCCAGCTCCCGTAGTGGATGGGAATTAGCCATTTAGCCTTCAGTATCTTAAACCCCTTAACTGCCTCTTCTGGAGTCTGGTGAAACTTCCGAAAGAAGGGTTTAAAACCGCCAATAGGGAGAAGGGCAACATCAACGTTAAAACGCTCTGCAATAGAGACGTAGAGGTGTTCCGAAAAAGCTGTATCCCCTGCAAAGTAGAGAGTTATCCCGCCATATTCTATAACGAAACCTCCAACCCCTGTACTGGGATAGAGAAGATTCCTTCCTCTGCTGTGCCTTGCAGGAACAAGGGTTATTCTCACGCCGCCGTAGTTGAAAGAGCTAAAGGTCTTAAGTTCAACAACTTCCCATTCTCTAAGGATTTGTGAACAGTTTTCCGGGGTAACCGTTATGAAATCAGCGGGAATCCTCCTCAAGGTTTTTAAATCCAGGTGGTCGTAGTGGGCATGGGAGATGAGAACGAGTTGTGGTGAGACATCCTCTGGCCTGCAGGCCGGAGGAACGACCCTTGGAATTCCGCCGGCAGAAGTGGTGAGAAAAGGATCTGTTAGGATTTCCAAACTCTCCAACTTTACCAGGTAGGTTGAGTGTCCTAAATTTTTTATCTGTACTGCCATGTTTCTGATTTTACCCCATCAAAGGAGAAGAGAAATGAAAAAGGGCTTTAGCGATATAGAACAGTTTTTCCTTGAGGCAGAGGAGAAGAGGCTAAAGGAGATAAGAGAAAAGAAGGAGAAGAACCAGAAACAGCTACCAAGGAGAGAAAACCTCATAAACCAGATTAAAAACCTGAATGAAAAGCTGAAGGGAAAGGATAGGAAGATTAAGGAGCTCTACAGGGAAATAGGGGAGCTCCGAAGCGAACTCTCCCGCTTCAGAAAGAGACAGAAAGAGATTGAGAGAAAAGAAGAAGAATTTAAACAGATAACTACCTACAAGGAAAAGATTGAGAACCTTCAAACTGAAATAGCAAAACTGAAAGGGGAAATTGCAGAAAAAGAAAGGCAGATAGAAAACCTGAAAGCTCAGGAAGTACCAAAGCCAAAAGTTGAACTTTTCATAGAGGTTGCTCTGAATTCCGTTTCCGGTCTTGCAGCAGGAAAAAACAGGTTAAAGGTACTCTTTTCAAAGAGATTTAGAAAAGATATGGTTAAAGAGGTATCCGTCCGCCCTTTCCTATTTGACAGCTTTATCTCTGCCCTCTCACGAATAGATACAACGTCAAAACTAATTAAGAGAGATTCAAAACACGACATCTACAGAATAAGGGTTACTTCTCCTTATGGGGAGTACAGGGCTATCTACCTGAAGATGGAGGGAGATACGATTAAGTTTGTGAGGTTTGGCCAGAGGGATTCCATATACGGAGAGCTTGAGACCTGCGGGTGGAAGCTTGAGTAGAGTGATAAAAACCCTCTCAGAACTTGAGGAGCTCCTCCCTCTTTCTCCTGAAGAGAAAGAGGCTTTTGAGCGCGTTTCTTCCGTCTATCCATTCTCATCAAGCGAATACTACATAAGGCTGGCAAGAAAATCTGAAGCTGTTAGGAAAATGGTTTTACCCTCTTTAGAAGAGATTGATGAGGATGTTCAGTCTGCCGGAGAGGACGACCCTTTAAACGAGGAAAGGGACTCAAAGGTTCCCAATCTTACCCACAGGTATCCCGACAGAGTTCTACTAATAACAACAAACTACTGCCCCGTTCTGTGCCGATACTGTATGAGAAAGAGGAACTGGAAAAGACCTACATTCACGATCTCTGAAGATGAAGTTGAGGGAGCTCTCTCCTACATCAGGTCAAATCCACAGGTTCGGGACGTTCTCATATCCGGGGGAGATCCGTTAACTCTACCCTTAGATCTTCTTGAAAAAGTCCTTTTAGAACTAAAAAAGCTCCCCCACGTTGAGGTTGTAAGGATAGGAACAAGGGTTCCCGTCGTTGACCCTGAGAGGGTTCTAAGGAGAGATCTCCTTTTCCTCATTGAAAGGTCAGAAAAGGTATGGGTAAACACCCATTTCAACCATCCAGATGAGATAACACCAGAGGCAAAAGAGGCTGTTAGGGCACTCTTAAAGTGTGGAGCTCCCGTAAACAACCAGACGGTTCTTCTAAAAGGAATAAACGACTCTGTTGAAACCCTTGAAAAACTTTTCAGAAACCTCCAGAAAATAAAAGTTCGGCCTTACTACCTCTTCCACTGTGACCCCGTTAAGGGAGTGATCCACTTCTCAACCTCTATAACAAGAGGGCTTGAGATTCTCAAAGAGCTCTTTAAAAGGCTCTCTCCCCTTGCAATCCCCTACTACGCGGTAGACGGCCCTGGGGGATACGGGAAAGTTCCCCTCCTCCCCCACAGGTTCAGAGTGGAAAACGGAAAATACCTGTTTGAAAGCTTCAACGGTAAGTGGTTTGTGATGGAAGACCGTTAACCCTTCTTTATCCTCTCTATAAACTTCTTAGCTCTGTCTCCTCTCAGGTAGTCTGCAAGCTTTAAAAGTCCCTCTGTGTAGTACCTTGCCCTAAAGCCCTTAAAAGTCAGGTAGAGCCTTGCAATCTCAGCCCTGTCCTTGTGGGGGCAGACGGTAATTATTACTTTGTCCTTATCAAGTTCATTGAGCCTGTCAGGAAGTTCGTTTAATGGTATGTGCTTTCCAAATCCAAAATGCCACGCCTCATACTCTTCAGGAAACCTGATATCAACAATTTCCGCTTCACCTCTGGCGTAGAGCTCAAGGAGCTCCTCCGTTCCAATCTTCATTCTCTTTCTCTCTTCGTAGTCAAAGTTCCTCAGATACTCATCAAAAGTCATAGCAACCTCCTTTTCTAAATTTGACGAAATGATTATAGACATTTCTGAAAGATGATGCTAAATTGATAATCATTCCTGATAAGAAGGAGTTAAGCTATGAAGAAAACAAACAGGCTGATAAACGAGAAGAGTTTATACCTGAGGCAACATGCCCACAACCCCGTTGACTGGTTTCCGTGGGGAGAGGAAGCCTTTAAAAAAGCACAGAAAGAGAACAAACCTCTCTTTATCTCAATAGGTTACTCATCGTGTCACTGGTGCCACGTTATGGAAAAGGAAAGCTTTGAAGATGAAGAGGTTGCAAGGGTTCTAAACGAAAGCTTTATTCCCGTAAAGGTTGACAGGGAAGAGAAACCAGACGTTGATAGGTTCTACATGGAAGCCTGTCAGGCAATGACAGGTAGCGGAGGCTGGCCGTTAACCGTTGTTGCAACTCCAGATGGAAAACCCTTTTTTGCAGGAACCTACATTCCAAAAAGTAGGCTTTTAAGAATTCTCAGCGAAATAGCAAGAATGTGGAGAGAAGAAAGAGATAAACTCCTTTCTGCAGGAGAAGAGGTTGTCAAACATTTAAAGAGCTTCTCTTTAGAGTCTCAGGGGGAGATTCCTGAGGTTGAAGAGGTAGTAGAATTTTACGTTTCAGATATGGAAGGGCGTTTTGACGAAATCAACGGTGGTTTCTCCCCTCCTCCAAAGTTCCCCCAACCCCACAACCTGTGGCTCCTTACAAACATCTCAGCTCTCTACGGCAAAACAAAAGCCTTTGAAATGGCAGCATACACGCTGAAAGCAATGAGGTTGGGCGGAATATACGATCAGATTGGTGGGGGTTTCCACAGGTACTCTGTAGACGGCATGTGGTTTGTCCCCCACTTTGAAAAGATGTTATACGACCAGGCAGGGCTTCTCATAGCTTACTCAACAGCCTTTGGCTACAGTAAGTATTGGCTCTTTGAGGAAACTGTAAACGGGATATTTGAATATCTAAAAAGGGAGATGAAAAGCTCTTACGGAACTTTCTACTCTGCACAGGATGCAGACTCTGAAGGAGTAGAAGGGAAATACTACCTGTGGAAATGGAAAGAGCTAAAAGAGGTTCTAAGCCCAGAAGAGCTTGAATTTGCAAAGCACCTCTACAACCTCTCGCCAGAAGGGAACTACGAGAACGGCTACAACTTCCCATTTGTCGGAAGGGATTTTGAAAGAGTAGCAGATGAGCTTGGAATGGAAATTGAAGAGCTCCTCAAGAGGAAGAGAGAGGTTGACAGGAAACTCCTTTTAAGAAGGGAAAAGCGGGTTAAACCGGCAAGGGACGAGAAAATTTTGACAGACTGGAACGGATATCTCCTATGGGGATTTACTTCTGCATACAGGAATACTGGAAACAGGGAATTCTTCGCATCTGGAGTGAAAATTTACTCTGAGCTTCTGAAAAACCACTACAGAAACGGGGAGCTCCACCATACAGTTTACAACGGCCAACCAACAGAAAAGGGAATATTAGACGACTACGCCTTTACAGTGAGGGGGATTTTGGAACTCTACTGTGCAACAGGTGAAGGGGAGCTCCTTGAAAAAGCTGTTGAGCTGACCGAGAAGGCGGTAAAGCTCTTCTACGACGAAACTTCAGGAAACTTTTTTATCTCTACGGGAAGGGAGCTCCCCATAAAACAGAAGGAACTCTTAGACGGCGCCTACCCTTGTGGAAACAGCGTTATGCTCCAGAACCTCTCATTCCTCTACCACCTTACAGGAGAAATTCGTTTTAAGAAAACCCTTGAAAAGAGCCTCAGGAGCCTATCAAACCTTCTAAGAAAACACCCATCTGCCATTCCCTCAAGTCTTGAAAGTCTTATCATTTATCAGGAATTCCAGATATTAGAGGGGAAAGAAGAAAAACTTAAAAGTCTGCCATTTAGACCCTACAGATTAACAAAACCAAACGAAAGCATGGACAAATTAAAAATATGCTACAGAGGAATCTGTAAAGAAATCAACAACGATAGAGCAAATTAAGAAAGCCCCTGTAGGGGCTTCCTGCTTTATTTCATTAAAATTTGAATTTATCAATTATAGACTTCAAATTAAATGCCTCTTTTTGAAGATTTGTAGCAATCCCGTTAAGTAAATTTAGAATTTTACTCTGTTCTGATAAGCTTGAGTGGAGATGTGATACCTCTCTCTCTAAATCATCCATTCTATTAACCAACTCCTCCTGATTCCTGTATAAAGTAACTGCTTTTTTAGACGCATCATCAATGTCTTGTTTACTATTTTGTGTCTTTTTAGCCAGCTCTTCAAAAGAAGCATTCATATTCTCAAGATCACCTGTAAACTGAACAGCACTTTCAGATATGGTCATCATAGCTTCAGAAATATTTTCAACGGACAATCGTATTTCTTCCAACGATTTTTGTATCTTATCAGCAAGCTTTCTAACTTCATCTGCAACAACAGCAAATCCCCTTCCAGCTTCACCAGCTCTGGCAGCTTCTATAGCAGCATTTAAAGCTAAAAGATTGGTCTGTTCAGCTATTTCAGATATAATATCAACAATTTTTGTGATTTCTTTCACTCTCTCAGAAGTCAAATCAGAAATTTCCTTAAGTTCAGACTGTCTTTTAGAACTCTTAATCAGCAATTTCTTAAAACTTTCAGCCTGTCTAATAAGCTCTTCCATTAGTAAAGCAACAGTAGAAAGGGTATTCTTTATGGAAGTAGATATTTCTTTATTATCTTCTGCTTCCAATTTTGTCTCCGTAGCAAGGTTTTCTACACGTTCATATACATTCAAAAGTTGAGAAGAAATACTATTTAACTCATCAACAGATTCTTTTAAATTCTTACTATTTTCAATATTTGACTCTAAAAAATTCTTAGATGTAATCAGAGTATCTTTTAAATTAGAGAGAAAATAGCTGATATCATTAAGCATCTCATCAATTTCATCTTTAATTTCCTTAGGTTTAACATCTATATGAAAGTTCAAAGAAGACAGTTGAGATATTCTTCCCTTAAAAAACTCAAGCTTACTTACCAAAGATCTATTAATTGAGTAAAGTATTCCAAATACTGCAACTGAGAAAACAAAAAGTGATACGATTGATACAGTTGATCCCACCAAAATTTCACGTTTATATTTTCTTATTAAAGCTAAATTATCATTACTCATAAAGTTCTCTACATTTTTCATCTTATTTATAAAGTCTGTCATTGTCTTGAACCAAAAAACAGGATCCACACCAAAATCACCGGTAGTTGCTTTTTCTAAGGCAATCTTTCTCATTCTTTCAACTTCTCTGTAAGTATCAGAGGAAAGAACCTGTTGATAAAGATCCAGTGTCCTTTTATCTGCTATGTGATAAAAAGAATCCAAGTAAGCTCTCTGTTCTGCTAACAGTTTAAGCCACAACCTATACATAAGAGGAGAAAACTGGTTGCTTGAAAACACATTACTTAGGACAGCTCTCTCAATTCCCAACCTTTCTTTAGCCTTAAGAAAACAGGAATAAGCCTTTAGATGCTTAACCAGTTGAGCTTTATTAGCATATTTAGCTGTTAAAGCTATTGCATTAAGCAGATGTTTATTAAGTTCAGAGTAAAATCTTATCTCCTCTGCAGGTGTTATATTTAGAGAAGAAATCTGTCTTCTCTTATTACTTAATTCGTTCAACATTTCCAATGCCTGCCTTAACTCTTGTTTTATTGGAAGAGGTAATCTCTCAAGCACATTTCTATCTTCCATAAACTTTAGCAAATTTTGATATTTAATATCAGTGTTTTGCCTCTGATTTGAAAGAATATTCACAAACTTTGTCCCTCTACTTCCAAGATAACCGGCACTTGCCCCTCTTTCCTTCTGAAGTTCATGGATTAAATTACTAATTCTTACAGACAATCTGGTTAATAGTTCATTCCTATTTAAATTCTTAAGATTAGTATACGATGATTTAAGCGTAAATACTATCAGAATCAATGAAAGAATAGCTATTAAAGTATTTATCACAAACAGCCTCTTCCGAATAGTCAACTTATCCTCCTTTCAACAGAAGATTTCTTTAAGATTCAAAGGAAAAGAGCAGGAGAGCTACTTTGCAGAGTTGTTCATAACGGAGAACAAAAGAAGTTCAAAAACAAGCAGTAAAACTGTCAATCCCAGAATGGCCCTTCCACCGGTTAAAAGGAGCTCTTGAACGCTCATTCCTTACCTCGCCTTCTGGCTATTTTCTTATATAAAGAATACCTTATTTTATTGCAAAATTCAAGTATTTAACAGCAAAATCAGGAAAGGACATTAACAGAGAAAGTAGACAAAACGATTTGAAAATATAGCTTTAGTTTAAATATTTTTACCAACAAACTCAAGTATATCCGGACTCCCTATTCAGGAATTCTTAATAAAATATCCTTTATGATATAATGTCCTCATTTCGTAGAAATCCTTACTCCTTATTCATAAAGAGGGAGAAATGGTCTTCAACCTTAAACTTCCTGAAGCTCTATACTACAAACTGTTAGGCATATCAGGTGGAAATGAGAAAAAACTAAAGAAATTAATTATCAAAATTTTAGAGGACCGTATAGAGAAATCATCACTAACAGATCTACAGAATCTTGTAGAAGAAAAAGAAAATGAAATACTTAAAAAACTTGAATTTATGGAAAAACTCATCTCTTCATCAGAGGCAATGAAAGATTGGAAAGGGCCTGTTAAAGAGATATTTAATCTCATCTCAAGAAAATTTCACATAGAAATCCTTTTCTTAATTGTTAAGTCTGATAAATTCTCTTATACAGTCCACATT
>WFNZ01000069.1 GCA_015488335.1 Thermovibrio sp. | reverse complement strand
CATTTGGACTCTACAGTCAAAAAGCATTAACACAATCTTTATAGCACTTGAGACTGAAGAGAAAGATGAGGATTCTCTTGTAAAGAGACCTGCGGTTCCTGGTCAACTCAAGGTAGCTATTCCTGCAATTGTTGACATCGTAGGCTATCTCAGGGTTATTAAAGACGGCAAGAGAGTCCTTTCCGTTACTCCTACGGCCAAGTGGTATGCGAAAGACAGAAGCGGGAAGTTGCCGGACGAGATAACTCCAGACTTTCAGTATATCCTGAAACTGATTAGAGGAGAAGAGGTTGGAAGTGTTTCTTCTGATACTGGCTCTGGCGGCAATATACCTGCTAATACTGAATTAGATCAGAAGTACATCAAGGGTATTCACGCTTGGGCTGGACTTGCTGGAGTGGACCACAAAGAGCTGATTAGAGAAAGGTTCGGCAAGTCTTCCTCTAAGGAACTTACGGAGAAAGAGGCACTTGAGATTATCAATGCTTTAAGAGAAAAGTGGGCGGCAGACGTTAGAGAGCTTGGCTTTGATGTTGAGCTTGACCTGGGAAAACCAATAGAAAAAGTAACCTACAAAGAAGCCAAGGAATATACCTCCAAATTGGAAGAAGCACCCGCCTAACCTTAGAGCAGTTTTTATCTCTTTCAGGTGAGGTTCCAGATGTCAAGAGATTACGAAAGCGTAAGCAGTATTGAGACTTTCCTGTCCTGCCCACGGGCTTACTACCTTTCCTACGTTGCGGGGCTGCCGGCAAAGGTCGGCCCCGCTGTTGATTACGGGAAGTGGATACACAAACAACTGGAGGCTTACGGCCGTGGAGAAGCTCGGCATCAAGATGCCGAGCCTTTTATTGAGGCTCTTAAGTCCTTTCTGGAAAAAGAGAAGCTGAAGATTAAGCAGGTAGAGGTTGAATTTAAGGTTCACATTCAGGGTCAAACCTTCAAGGGAGTTATAGACGCTATCTGCGACAGAGAAGTTGCTCTTGATAGAAAATCCGATGAGAGCACAGAAGAAGTAGAAGACGTTGATGACATCCCGTTTTAAGGAGGAGAAAATGCAGGTTAAGGTTCCTTTAAAGCAGGCGCCTTTCACGGGCGACAAATACATCTGCTTTTGGGAAAACGGACAAAAGAAGGAGTTTTTCTGCAAAACCGTTTTCCCTACAAAGTTTGACCACCATTTCTACTACATACTGCCTGATGGTTTTCCTGTTTTTATGGTCAAGCTGATTTTTGGCCCAGATGCTCAGATTGTAGGAGGGGATTATGGAACTCATAAGACTAAAAGGAGACAGAGCAAAAGCAATGCTCTGCAGGCGGCTTTTGTGGAGAGCAAGGGTTAAGGGGAAAGTTTCGGAGTTTAGGGTAGATCAATACGGAGATACGATAGACGTCTACTGCTTACCGGAGGAGTTAGAAAAAGTAGCTGGAATTCTTGCTACAGCTCCTTACGTGAAAGAAGAACCGAAACGAAAACCTGTGAGGGATGGAGCAAAACATGTCAAGCGGAAGCCAAAACTTGTTAGAGATTACGGAGAAGGACCTCGTAAGGTGCGCCTCTGTTTTTAGAAACATCCGCTTAATCAAGTTAAAAGTTCTTCTCTATCTCTATTTCAGCCCTTACAAAACATCCGAAACTATCACAAGAAGACTCAAATACCGTTCTCAGTTGACAGAACAAGCAATAGAACAGCTCAGGGATCAGGGATTTATTACCAGGCCTGGCGCTGGATATAAGCTGACAGAAGCAGGAAAGAAGATAGCTGAAGCAGTAATTGAACTAATAGCAGCGATGAAGGAGGAAAGATGAAAAACATAACCGTGGAGCTCTGCTCTCATTCTCCTGTTCGGAACGCCATCATTGGCGCCCGGACTTGCTACAAATCTTTTGATAGAGATGATTATGCTGATGAGAGGAATATAGGAGAGAATAACCGTAAGCTACTCAAAAGGCTTATAGCGTTAGGCCACGAGTCGGTTATAGAGCACGTGTCCTATACATTCCGCATCAAAGGAGCTTCCCGAGGATTTCTGCAGCAACTTGTTAGGCACAGAATTGCAAGCTACTCCGTGCAGTCAACGAGATACACGCTAAAGAAGTTACTTTCAGGAGCTATTGTTGACCCTGCTGAATTCTGTGTAATCCCAGAGGAATTCACGCAAAAGGAGCGGGAAGCTCTCTTAGGAATACTGCTGGAGTTAAAGAGAGCCGTTAAGAAGTTTCCTAACGATGTTGCTAAATATCTGTTACCTGAAAGTTTTAGGACAGAGCTTGTTTGGACAATTAACGCAAGGTCTTTAAGGAACTTCCTAAAGCTGAGGCTTCACCCGGCTGCTCACTTTGAGATTAGACGAGTAGCTGAGCTGGTTGTTGAGGCTTTACCAGAGGAGCACTTGATATTGTTTGAGGATTTGGTGGAGGGAGGGTAAGAATGAAACTTCTACTTCTTTCAATAGGAGTGCTTATTATTGCATTCCTGCTTTTTGCTATGTTCTTTGAGGTGTATAGAGGGATAAGGAAAGACCACAATGATATTAAAGGAGACTAACCTGACTATTTCCTCTCCCTGCCCGTCCCCCTGTTCGGCTTCCCTGAAAGCTTGATAGGGAGGCTGTCTTATGAAATTACCTCTATTCCCCATTCCCAGTGGAACCACTCCAAAGAAGGCACCTTTCATTGAGAGGATCAGACCTTTCATAGAGAAGTTCAAAGGTAAGACTCCTAAGATAAAGACCTACTTCGGAGCTCCTCAAAGGGCTCTTGGAGAACTCCTTGCTGAAATCGGGATAGGAGCCTGCGTTTCTCCCACCACAAAAAAACATTTTGACTCTTATCTCTTTTACTTCCTTGACAACGGGGCGTTCAAATACTGGCTCAAGGGAGAACCCTTTAAAGAGAGGCCCTTTTTCAACCTTATAGAGAAATCCCTCAAGTCGGGCAAAAGGCCCGACTTTCTCGTTCTCCCAGACCTCATAGGAAGGGGAAAGGAGAGCCTTGAGTTTTCGGCCTCTTATGCAGAGAAGTTAAAAGGGATTGAAATACCCTTTGCCCTTGCTCTTCAGGACGGAATGGAAGAGGGGGAAGTGAGAGACTTTGTCTCCTGCTACTGCGTAGAAGTCCTGTTTGTGGGGGGGACTACCCGCTGGAAGTGGGAGACTGCCCCCAAGTGGGTAAGGCTTGCAGAAGAGCTGGGGATAAAGTGCCACATTGGAAGGGTTCCTTCCGTAAAGAGGATTTATCAGGCAAGAAAACTTGGAGTTCACTCAATAGATTCAACCGCTCCTCTCTGGGAAGAGAGGAAGTTTATAGGCTACATAGAGGCCGTTATGAGGGTTTCTTCCTGTCAACAAACTCTGCCGTTCGTGGAGGCTTAAATGAAACGCTGGCTCACTACTAAAGAGGCTGAAGAATATACAAACCTGTGTTTTAAAACTCTTAAGAAATACTACCTTGAGGGCTTCATCTACGCTAAAAAAGCAGGGAACAAATGGCTTTGGGATAGAGAAAGCATAGACGCATTCCTTGGCGAGGACGACCTTAAAACAGAAGCTCTCTTGCACGAGGTTAAACAATGCGGTTAAATATCAACATGCGTCTATTCCAGCGGGAGAACGGCATCTGGTATGTAGAGTTCAGGAGAGGAGTAAAAAAGAGCCTCCGCACGCGTAACAAGGCGGAGGCCGTTCGCCTTTTTAACAAGCTAAAGAGGGAGTATTTAGCGGGGAAACTCATAATCCTCAAAGAAGGACAGAAGATACTCCTTTCTGAGTTCATTCCCGAATACCTTGACTGGGCAAGAGAAAATCTCGCTTTCGCTACCTACCGCAAAAGAGTATATGTCCTTAACAACTTTAAGGAAGTGGTTGGAGATACCTATCTTAAGTCCCTATCCCGTAAACACTTAGACGAATACGTATCTCATTTGTTAGCAACAGGAGTATCCCGCAATACAGTTAACACTCACATAAGGCACTTAAAGGCTTCCCTGACTAAGGCCGTAGAATGGGAGTTTGTAAAAGAACATCCTTTTAAGGGTTACAAACTCCTAAGAGTTCAACAGAAACCTCCGGTCTTTTTACTTCCTGAGCAGATAAACAGGGTTTTGGAAGTGATAGATAGCGACTATTGGGCTTTTGTATTCAAGCTCTTTATCTATACCGGAATGAGGCTCTCAGAGGTCGTCAACCTTCGCTGGTCTGACGTTGACCTTAACAGAGGGGTTATAGTTGTCAGGAAAGCTAAAAACTACCAGAGCAGGGTTATACCGATACATCCCCGCCTCAAGGAAGAGATAGAAAAGAGGTTGCCAGCCGTTGGTAAGCTGGTTCCTTATCACAAAGATTACGTTTATCATAAGCTTAAAGCCTACCTCAGAAAAGCTGGCTTTCCTAACGTAAGAATTCACGACTTAAGGCATACATTTGCCAGCTTGATGGTAATGTCAGGAGTTGACCTCAAGACCGTGCAGGAGCTCCTCGGTCATCAGGACTACCGGACAACAGAAATATACGCCCATTTGGCGCCTGCTCACCTGCAGGATGCCATCAGAAAACTGCCCATCTGAAACACGGTTTTGCACCCAAAATGCACCCACCACCGATTTAAGCCCTTGAAATACAACAAAACTCTGACTACTCGTAATGCCCAGGTCGGGGGTTCAAGCCCCCCCGCCAGCACCATCTAATAAGAACAATGTATAATTCCTCAAACTTTTCCTCAGGAGTTCTCAATGAGCCGTTTTGCTCTTCTCTTAGATTACAGTTTCTCTGCCGTTTTAAAGAACTGGAAAGCTGTCCTTGTTTTCTTTTTAATTTTGATTCTCCTCTTTTTCTTTCATTTTGTCCCGTTTCTTTCATTTGTTGGCCAGATTATTGTTTCCCTCATTGTCACTCAATTGGAAGTTTATTACGGTAAAGCTTTCTTAAGGGCAGAAAGCAGAGAAGAACTTCTTGAATTTCTGAAGAATTCAACAGTTTTGAAAGTCTTTACCGAGAATATACAGGTTTCATCTGGAATTTTCTTCGCTTCTTTTATAGTTACAACAGCTTTAAGTCTGTTTACTTTTGGGCTTCTTTTTGTTACCGGGCTTATCTACGATTTTAAGAGTGTTGAATCGGTAGAAAATGCTCTTCTTTACGGTTTGGTCTATTTTCTCATCATTTCAACTGTCTGGCTTACGTATCTTTACCTCGTTCCTCTGGGAGTCGGTTATGGAATGAGCAGAGAGAACTTTGGGGAAGCCTTTTTGGGCTTTTTCAGAATATTTACTCCAACTTTCTGGAAAAAGGCGATGAGCTTCCAGTACTTTAAGCTTATAACTTTAGGTGGAATACTGCTTACAGTTTTTGCTGTTCTCGGTTTTGTTTTTACAATAACCCTTATCCTTTCTCCTTTGGGAGCTGCCGTTTTCTACCTGACGGCCGTTTTCTGGGGTTCCCTCTGTGCCGAAAGCTATCGGATCTCCTTTTTACAGCCTGATGACGGAGCTCCCATTAACTAAAGACTGAACCACGTCGTAGGCGTTTGAGGCGACCCCAACTTCAAGCTGGTCTAAGAGGCCAAAGTAGTCTAAACAGGTTCCGCAGCAGATTATCTCAACTCCCTTTTTAGAGAGCTCCTTCAGTGCGTTCAGTATCTCTTCGTCTGCTCCTCTGCAGGCCAGTTTAACTGCCGTGTTCACGAGAACTATCTTCTCTGGCATCGGGTCAGCATTGAGAAACGTCTTTATGAACCCTTTTATGAGGATCTTTCCCAATTCAGGGTCTTCACCTACGTAGGATGAGGCTATGAAGACAACAGGTCTTCCCTTTTTAGGTTGAGGAGCTCCCCCTTCTTCGGGCTTTTCCTCTTTCCTTTTTTCTGGAGTTCCTCCTTTTGTAATCTTTATGTAGAAAAGGCCATCCTTCTCCTCAACCTCAACGGAGCACCCTTCCTTCTGTGCAAACCTCTTTACGTTCTCCCGAGAGGCTTTGTTGTCAACGATTACAGTTATCTCTCCCTTTTCTAACTGTGAGAGTGCTTCTTTTGTCTTTAAAACTGGGATCGGGCAGGCCTGTCCTCTGCAGTCAACTGTCTTCATTTTCCACCTCCTTGAGGAGCTCTCTGAACTTCTCAAGCCTCTCTAAAGTTATCCCAAGCTCTGCAACTGTGTTTTCTCCCTTTAAAACCTTCTGCTCTAACTTAAGCAGTAGCTCACAGGGAAGACAGTATTCACTGTTTTGCAGGTTTTTTTCCCACATCTGGTTCAGGGGGAGTTCCCCTTTTGCAATTCCAAGGCTTTCGGTTCTCTGTTCTTCGTCTTTCAGGTAGATGAACCTCTTTCCTTCCCACTCCGCTTCAATCAGTGTGTATCTACCGTTTTTGAACTTCCTTAGAACCTTCAACGTAGAGCCTCTCTGCAACTTCTCTGAATATCTGCTCTCCTATTCTCCTCAGACACTCTTTCTTTTTTTCCTCAACCTCTGATGCGCTGCCGTAGGCGTCGTAGAACCCGTATCTCTCTATTTTAAATACGGCAAGGGGCTTTTTGAAACCATACTTTATGAGCTTTACCGTTGTTACAACGTTTAGCTGGTATTCCCTTGCAACGTCTCTCCTGTCAAACCCTACGGCCACAGAAGAGATTGAATCAACAGAAGGCTTGACTACTATTGATACGTCTGGAATGGGTTTCAGATCAACTCTGAACCTCGGATCTTCGGCAAATACGTCGTTTGCAACCTGGGTGAATATTACGTCTAAGGCCTCTTCTGAAGTTCTGTTTGTAACGGGCTCAAGGTAAACGTGTTCAAGTTTGTGGGGAGCTCCCACCCTGTTTGGGGCGGAAGCACACCCGAAAGATAAAAAGCTGAGAATCAGCAAAATCAGTATTCTCAAAACCTACCTCACAACGATGTTAATAATCCTTCCAGGCCTGTAGATAAATTTAACAATCTGTTTCTCTTCTACAGCCCTTTTTACCTTTTTACTTGAAAGGGCAATACTTCTGGCCGTCTCCTCGTCTGCGTCAACGGGAACGCTTATAACGTCTCTAACTTTCCCGTTTACCTGAACAGGAATCTCAACCTCTTCCCTCTTAAGGGCTTCCTCTTCAACTTCTGGCCACTTTTCAGATGCAAGCAGTGTTGTGTGGCCCGTCATCTCCCACATCTCTTCAGCTATGTGGGGGGCAAACGGAGAGAGCATAACTATCAGCTTCTCAATCGCCTCCTTCAGAGCTCTGTAGTCTCCCTCTGTTTCTGGCTTAAAGGCAGAAATTGAGTTGAAGAGCTCCATAATGGCCGCAATTGCCGTGTTGAACTTGAACCTCTCTGAGAGCTCCCCCGTAACCTTCTGTAGCGTTTCGTGGGTTTTCCGGCGGAGCTCCCTTCCACTTTTAGAGAGCTCTCCTGAGAACTCCTCCTCAAACAGGTCTTTCTTCTCGGCCACAAACTGGAAGACCCTTCTCAGGAACCTGTAAGCTCCTTCTATCCCTTCTGTTTTCCACTCAAATTCAGCTTCAGGAGGAGCTGCAAAGAGGACGTAGAGCCTTGTTGCGTCTGCTCCGTACTTCTCAACCATATCCTGAGGGTTTACTATGTTTAGCTTTGACTTGCTCATCTTTGAAACTTCGCCGTATTCCCTCTCAAGCCTCTCCATAAGGGAGTCAAAATCATCTATGAACTTTTTAATCTCTTCCGTTCCAAGGAGTAAAACGGCGTTGTCTCCTACTGAAATGTGGTATCTCCTCATAAGAGAGCCGATTGTTTCTGTTAGCTCTGTTTTCTTTCCAGTTAGAGCCTCTATCAGGGCAGAAACGGGGCTCTCTTCCGTCAGGTTAAAGGCCTTTAACAGGTTCTTAACGCTTACCCACCTCTTGTTTACCATTCCCTGAGTTAAGAGGTTCAGGAACGGCTCTCCCGCCTTGAAGAATAGTTCCTGTTCATCTTTCCTCTCTGCCCTGAACAGCCCCAAGTCCCTCAAAACTTTTGTAAAGAACCTTGAGTAGAGCAGGTGTAAAACGGCGTGCTCAATTCCGCCGATGTACTGGTCAACAACCATCCAGTAGCCGGTCTCTTCAGGGTCAAATGGGAGTTTTTCCTCTTTTGGAGAGCAGAACCTCAGGAAATACCAGGAGGAGTCAACGAATGTGTCCATAGTGTCCGGGTCTCTCTTTGCGGGGCCGCCACACTTTGGACAGGTGGTGTTTATGAACTCAGGAACCCTCTCTAAGGGTGAGCGGCCTTCACCTAACAGCGGAGCGTTTTCGGGGAGTTTTACGGGGAGTTCCTCCTCTGGAACGGGAACAATTCCGCACTTTTCACAGTGGACAACGGGTATAGGCGTTCCCCAGTACCTCTGCCTTGAGATGTTCCAGTCCCTCAGCCTGTACTGAACGGCCTTTTCACCCTTCCCGAGATTTTCAAGCTCTTCAGTTATTTTCCTCTTTGCCTCTTCACTCTTTAACCCTGTAAACTTTCCGCTGTTAACGAGAACTCCCGTCTCAGTGTAGGCCTCTGTTAAGTCTTCCGGCTTCAGCTCTTCTCCCTCAGGCGTTATAACAATCTTAATCGGCAGGCCGTACTTCTTTGCAAACTCAAAGTCCCTCTGGTCGTGGGCTGGAACGGCCATAACGGCTCCCGTTCCGTAGTCCATCAGAACGAAGTTTGCAGTGTAAACGGGAACTCTCTCTCCTGTTAGGGGGTGAACTGCGTAAACTCCAAGGAACACTCCCTCTTTCTCAAGCTCTCCGCTCTCCCTCTTCCTCTTCTCAACCCTTTTCATTCTCTCAACGAACTCTCTAACGGCCTCCTCCTGCTCAGTTCCCTTAGAGAGCTCCACCGTCAGCGGGTGTTCAGGTGCAAGTGCAACGTAGGAAACTCCAAAAAGAGTATCTGGCCTTGTTGTAAAAACCTCTATCGTTTTTCCTTTTTCAGGAACCTCAAACTGGACTTTTGCTCCAACGCTCTTCCCTATCCAGTTTCTCTGCATCGTTATTACAGGCTCCGGCCAGTGGCCTTTGAGGAGCTCCAGGTCTTTGAGGAGCTCCTCAGCGTAGTCAGTTATCTTCAGGAACCAGCTGTCAATCTCCTTTTGAACAACCTCTGTTCCACACCTCCAGCACCTTCCCTCATCATCAACCTGTTCGTTTGCAAGAACAGTTAAACAGGAAGGGCACCAGTTGACCGTTGCCTTTGCCCTGTAGGCAAGGCCTTTCTCAAACATCTTTATGAAGAGCCACTGGTTCCACCTGTAGTATTCCGGCAGGCAGGTGGCAATTTCCCTGTTCCAGTCGTAAGATAGGCCTAACCTTTTTAGCTCTTCCTTCATGTTGGCGATGTTTGAGAGAGTCCAGTCTTTCGGGTGAACTCCGCTCTTAATGGCGGCGTTCTCTGCCGGCAGCCCGAACGCGTCCCAACCCATAGGGTGGAGAACGTTGTAGCCGAACATTCTCTTAAACCTTGCAACAACATCCCCTATTGAGTAGTTTCTTACGTGCCCCATGTGGATCTTCCCGGAAGGATACGGGAACATCTCAAGGACGTAGTACTTCTTCTTTGAAGGGTCGGGGGAGCTCCCAAAAACTCCCTTCTCCTCCCATACTTTCTGCCATCTTTCCTCTATCTCCTTAAAGTTATACTTTTCCTGCATCTTTCTAATAACCTCCTTTGAAGAACCGATGTGTTGTTGATAACATAGCATAAGTTATTCTTACTGTAGACCCTTGGAGGTTACAGTGGAAATTCAATCTGTTAGAAGGAATGTTCAGATCTTTTTCTTTCTTCTTATCTCATCTGGAGTTTACGAGTTTTACAAATTCGTTTACTGTGGTAGCAATCGTCCTGATTTTACAGATGCGTTTTTACCCATAGCCGGTGTATTTGATGTAATTCTTAAGGTAAAAACGGGTATAACAGACCCTTTTCACCCTGCAGCAATGGCAATTATTTTATCAACTATTTTTACTACGCTCCTTATTGGTAAGAGCTTTTGCGGTTGGATATGTCCTGTAGGAACAATTTTAGACTTTTTGACCTACCTACGGGTGAGAAATTTAAGATTTGAACTGGAATTTAATAAGCTTAATAGAATGAGGGAAACCGGAATTTTCCGTATTTTAGACGCTATTTTGAGAACACCTAAGTATCTTATAGCTTTTTGGTTCATTTACGTTATGATTAAGATGCCAGCTCAGGCAATGATAATGATTGCCCGGCAATCTAACGTAGATGCAGATATAAAACTGTTTAAGTTCTGGATAGACCTATTTCACGGAAAGGAAAATTCATATGCCGTTATCTTTCTTCTCATTATAGGATTTTCTTTTATAATTCCGCGTTTTTGGTGTCGTTATCTTTGCCCTTTAGGAGCTTTTTACGGTGTTTTCAACATGTTTTCTCTATTAAGGCTGAGAAGAGAAAAAACTGTTTGTAAAAATTGTAGAGACTGTAATGTCTGTCCTGTAGGTTTACTGCCCTTCAAAAGTATTGAATTTAATAATACTGAATGTATTATGTGTTTGAAGTGTCAGGACAGCTGTTCTACAGGAGCTTTGAAACTTGAAATATTTGGTAGAAGTTTCCCCAAACTTCTCTATCCTATTGTTTTGCTTGTTCTATTTTTTGGAAGCATAGCAATTTTTAAGATGCTTGGCGTTTGGCATTCTGTTTTGACTCTGAGAGAAGAGGCTTTTCTTCTGCTAAAAAACGGTTTTAATTCGCACTGGATACGTTAGGAGGTTAACCATGGCTATCCCAGATTCTCTTATGAAGGTTGCGGCAATATTTTTTGATGTCGTTTTTGTTCTCATAGTTACCTATGTGATTTTTGTAGTTGGTATAAGACTCTACTGGGCTTTTAAATCAAAAAGGATGAAAGGACAGGAGATTCCCGACATTCCGGAGTTTCACAGGCTCAAAAAGGGGAAAGGAGTAATCTACGTCCACTCTCCCAACTGTAAGCCTTGTAAGTTCGTTGATCCCATTGTTAAAAAGCTCTCTAAAGAGTTGAAGGATGTTCACTTTGTAAAAGTTAACGCAATGGAAAATCCTGAAGTTGTAAGGAAATTGGGAGTTCTTGCAACTCCTTCCCTTATAATCACAGAAGGTGGTAAAGTTAAAGAAGTTCTTATAGGCCCGATAAACGAAGGAACTCTGAGGGAGAAGCTGAAATGAGAATAACATTTAACGGAGCTGCTCAGGTAGTTACAGGAAGCTGCCACCTATTTGAAACAGACGGTGTTAAGTTCCTCTTAGACTGTGGCCTCTTTCAGGGGAGTGAAGAGCTTGAAGATTTAAACCCCAAGTTCACTTTTGACCCCCGGGAAGTGGACTTCGTTATCCTCTCCCACGGCCACTTAGACCACTGCGGAAGGCTTCCATACCTGGTTAAAAAGGGATTTAGGGGAAAGATTTACGCAACTTCCGGAACTATAGATATCTCCCGCCTCATCCTTATGGACGCTGCGCAGGTTCAGGAAGAGCAGCTGAAAACTGTAAACAGGAGGAGGCTCAGGGAGGGGAAGAAGAAAAAGGAGCTCCTCTACACGTTAGACGAAGTTTTTGACACATTTAACCACTTTAAACCCTGTGAATACCACAGATGGTATCAGGTTGGCCTGGTTAAATTTCGCTTCTTAGACGCCGGCCACATCCTCTGCTCAGAAACCGTTGAGTTAGAGATTGAGGGGAAGAGAGTAGTTTTCAGTGGAGACATTGGGAACAGGGGAAAGCCTTTGATTAGAGACCCTGAAACTCCCCCAGAAGCAGACGTTGTTATTATGGAGACCACTTACGCAAACAGGAAGCACAAGAGTTTTAAAGAGTCTGTTGAGGAGTTTAAAGAGGCAGTTCTCTCTACCTTTAAAAGGGGCGGTGTTGTCCTCATTCCAACGTTTGCGTTAGAGAGGGCTCAGGATATTCTCTACATACTTAAGAAGATGTATGAAAAGGGGGAGCTCCCCCCCTGTAAAGTCTTCTTAGACTCCCCCCTTGCAATATCTGTCACGAAAACCTTTCGCCGCCACCCTGAGTGTTTAGAGGAGATGGTTCTAAAAGAGCTTGAGCAGAGAGGAAACATCTTTGACTTTCCCTATTTAGAGTTCACCAGAAGGGTTGAGGATTCAAAGAGGATAAACGACTACAGGGGAAGGGCGATAATCATTGCCGGAAACGGAATGTGCACCGGCGGTAGGATTCTCCACCATCTGAAACACAGAGCATGGGACGAAAGGAACTCAATCATTTTCGTCGGCTATCAGGCAGAGGGGACGATAGGAAGACAGATAGTTGAAGGGGCTAAGAAGATAAAAGTTTTCAACGAAACAATAGCCGTTAAGCTGAAGGTCTACACGATAAACGGTTTCTCATCCCACGCCGACCAGCCCCAGCTCCTTGACTGGGTGAAAAGCGCTGCCACTAAGGATAGTAAAGTTATTCTGGTTCACGGAGAGAAGCCTGTTATTGATAAGTTCGTTCCCATTCTTAAGAGAGAGCTCCAAACAGATCCACTTGTGCCGGAGCTCTACTCTTCTGTTCTGACGTAAATTGTCAATATGATGTGACAAATTCGTCAAATTTCTCTCTGTGAAAACCCGGATTTAACAGATTTCTTCAGTTTTCAGGTTTGGCATAGAGATTGCTATTAGAAATATTTGGTGGCAAAACAAAATTTTAAGGAGGTATCGGATGAGGAAACGCTCAGGTTTCACACTTATTGAACTGATGGTTGTTGTGGCCATCATCGCAATCCTTGCAGCAATCGCCATTCCTCAGTACAGGAAGTTCCAGCTGAGGTCTAAGACTGTAGAGGCCAAAGAGAACATCGGAGCTATTGTAACTGCTGAGGAAGGTTTCGCTGCAGAACACGGCCAGTATGCTCAATGTAGCGCTGCTCCAAACGGAGTAACTCCTGGACCTACTAAACATGCTTGGTCTGTTCAAACGGCTGGAGCTGGTTTTGACCTTATTGGCTTTAAGCCTGCGGGTGATGTTTACTATGTTTACGGTGTTAAATCTGGAGCTCCCCAAAACCCTGCTGCAGCAGGAAACAGCATGGCTAACGATGCTACCACATACGATACTGATACTTCTATTGACAACAGTGGTCAACTGCAGAACGGTGTTAACGTTACCAGTGGTGTAGACATTACAATTGCAGCAACTGGCGACCTTGACGGTGATGGAAACAAAGCAGGTTTCTACAGGGATGATGAACACACTAAAATCAATCCTGACCCGGTTGATGCTGGTGCAAGCGAGTTTTAATGGATTAAGAAGATACAGGGCGGGGGAAATTTCCCCCGCTTTTTTATTTTGTTTGATAAACTTTCATTAAACCTACAAAAAGGAAGGATAGTTGGGGAGGAGAGGTTTTACACTACTTGAACTGTTGGTAGTGGTAGTAATAATAGGTATACTTGCTACAGTTTCCTCTTTCTACTACAAACGCTATTCCCTGTCTTCAAAGCGGATAGAGGCTATTACAAACCTTGGTCATATAAGGCAGCTTGAAGAGGTCTACAGGGCTGAGAAAAGCCGGTACGTTACCTGCGACTGGTCTCCAACAGACGTACCGCCACCTCAGGGAACTTACGAGTGGAACAGCGATTCCTACTTTCGTTTCATAGGTTTTCACCCTGTAGGAATTTTAAGGTACAGGTATGGGGTTGCAAAGAGTAACGGTAACTACACTGTAGCTCAGTGTATGGCAGATATAGAAACCTGTTACAGTAACTCTGTTGTTGAGAACGGTTTTACCGTTTCAAGGGATAATGTCATAGATATACTTGCGAAAGCAGAGGGAGATTTAGACGGCGACGGGGAAGTTGGAAAACTGTTTATTCCCGACGAACCGCCAGAGAAGGTCGTTTACGTTAACTACTCCGTATTCTAATTTTTCTTAAAACCGGAGGCAGTTTTGGGAGTTCTTGTTGTTAACAATTTAAGAAAAACTTTCAAGAAAAACTCGCTTCTTGGCTTTAAGAAAGAAGAAAAGAAGGTTCTTAAAGGTATAAGCTTTGAAGTATTTGAAGAGATATTTGGTTTTATAGGTCCGAACGGAGCCGGGAAAACAACAACAATAAAAGTGATTATGGATTTTGTTAAGCCGGATTCTGGGGAAATTTTAATATTTGGAAAGCCGAATTCAGATATTTCTGTTAAGCAGAATTTAGGTTTCTTGCCTGAAAGGCCTTACATTTACGGTTCTATAACGGGAAAAGAGTATTTAGATTTCTGTGCAGACGTTTACGGTATACCCTACTATGAAAGGAAGAGAAAGTTTGCTGAACTCCTTGAACTTGTTAATCTAACAGGTGTAGAGGAACAGCCCATTTCTTCGTACTCCAAGGGAATGGTTCAGAGGCTTCTTTTTGCTTCTACGCTGATTAATGACCCAGACCTTCTTATTTTAGATGAACCGATGAGCGGTCTTGACCCTGTTGGCAGGAACATAATTGCTTCTGTTATGAAAATGTTGAAGGAGAAAGGAAAGGCCGTTTTTTACAGTTCACATATTATTCAAGACGTTGAGAGACTTTCAGATAGAGTAGCGATCATTGTTGACGGTAAGATAAAGCTTTTAGATAGCGTTGCAAACATCGTTCAGGAGTTTTTAAGGGGCTACGTAATAACAGTTAGAAAGCGGGGTAGTAGCAGCCTTGAAGTTCTTAAAGTTGGTGTAGATGAGCTGTGGCAGTTACTTGAGCGTTTAAAGTCTGAAGGATATGAGATTATAAGTGTTGAACCGGACAGACTCTCCCTTGAAGAGATACTGGTTTCTTACATTCAGGAGAACAGGAGGGCTGGTTGAACCCTTTTCCAGTTGCAAAGATTACTTTTAAAGAGCTCCTTAAAGAAAAGTCGTTTATCGGTCTTCTAACTTTAGAGGTTTTCCTGCTTTTTGTCAGCAAGCTTATTTCAAATGTTGTTGCTGGAGACACTGTAAAGGTAGCCATGGATTTTGCCCTGTCGTTTTTCTTCTTTACCGTTGCCCTCTATTCTGTTTTTGTTTCTGTTGGTAGCACTTTTAGGGATGTATCAGACAGAGTTGTCTATCTTATTCTCTCTAAGCCTTTAAAGAGGAGCGATTACGTTCTCGGGAAGTTTTTAGGTTGTGCCGTAGCTGTAGCCATTTTTGTATTCTTTTCCTTTTTTATTGTCACATCCGGAATACTCGTAATAAGCGGCACTGCAAACCTTTACGTTCCTCATGTTGTCGTTGTTGAAAGGGTCTTTCTCCTCTCGCTTCTGGTATTTCTAATGGGAGTTTTCCTTTCAGCTTTTGGCGTTCTGTTTGCAATTCTCTTTACAAGCCAAGTTCTGGCTCTGATTTCTGCAATTTTTCTCTTTCTTGCCGGACTGGAGCTCTCCCCTGTAAAAGAGCTAGTAGTATCATCAAAATACGTTTCTCCTGTCAATAAACTAATCGTTCAAATTGCTTACTATTTGTTTCCAAACTTTTCTCTTTTTGATGTAAAAGACTATGTAGTCCATTTAGCTGTCAAAGTTTCTCCTCTCTTTTTCGCATCAGTTTTTATTTACTCTCTTATTTACACCTCTGCAGTTCTTCTTGTTGCTACCTACCTGTTTGACAGGAGAGAGTTGTAGTGAAACGGCTTTTAGTAGCTTTTCTTTTAGTTGTTGTTTCTATTCCGTTTATGCTGAAAGCCGATAAAAGCAAACCCCGGGTTAACGAGGTAGCTCCTGTTCTTCCCTACTCTTACAGTCAGGTTCTCCTCTCCTCACCCGGCTTAAGAAGTCCGGCTGCAGACCTTCTCTTTATGAACCTTTGCTATCTAACGGGAAACGACGTGTTTAACAGGTGGAAGGAGAGAAAGTTTACAGAGGAAGAGTGGAAGAGACTGATTGAGAACGTAGAGGTGATTGAGAAGTTAGATCCTTACTACTTTGACCCACTCTACTACCTTGGGTCTTACGTCCCCTGGAAAGTTGAGAAGAACAGGGAGCTCCTTTTGAAAATCAATTCAATACTCCTTCATGGCAATCAGATGATAAAGGACTGGCGGCTGCCCTTTTTTGTTGGGTTTAACTATTTCTACTTTTTAAACGATAAAGTTAAGGGGGCGAAGTATCTGAAAATTGCTTCTCAGATGAAGGGAGCTCCCTTTTACCTGAAGCTTTTAGTCCCCCGGCTTTACGCTGAATCAGGAAAAATTGACCTTGCTATAGCTGTAACCTACGAAGAGCTTAAAAGAACGGAAGAAGGAGCTGTTAAAAAGGAACTTAAAAGAAGGTTAAAAGCCCTCCTTGCCATAAAAGAGCTTGATAGGGCAATCAGAATTTACAGGAACCGGTTTGGAAAGTGCCCTTCAAGTCTTCAGGATCTTGTTAAGTCTGGAATAATCAGGGCTATTCCTGAAGACCCTTACGGTGGAAAGTTTTACATAGAAAAGAAGAATTGCACTGTGTGGACCACAAGCAACCTGAGGCCTGTTAAGAAATCTACTTCTTCCCGGTGAGTTTGTAGCCGTAACTTCCCAACCTTAAGAGGTTTATTCTTAGGAGTATCTGGTAGTCTATTGTATTGTCGTAGTTCTTTATCCACCTGTAAGAGATATTTCCTGTCCAGCATCCTCTGTCAATCTGAAGTGAGTACTGTCTTTCCCTGTCCTCTCTAAGCTTAAGGTCATACCTCTGCTGGTATGAGAAGGAGAGGAACCTGTTTATCGGGAAAATAGCTCCCCACCTGAGGTAAGTTATTTGCTCGGGAATGTTCTGCCTGTAGTAGTTGCTCCAGAGGGAAGTTCCGTGGGGTAGGTTCAGTGAAATGCGTGTGTTTGAGAATCGGAGCTCCCCTTCTGACGGAGAAAAGAGGAAGGTTTCTCTGATACTGAGCCATTTAGTCGGTGACGTATCTGCATCAAAGGATAGTTTATTCCAGTTCCCTGTTAGGTTGTATCCCGTTGAGAGGTTAATCCTTGCTACTCTTCCTTCCGGTGAGTAGATAAAGGTTTCTATCTCTGGGGTTATTGTCCTTTCGCCCTTCAACCTATCTGTAAGGTCAAAGAAAGGGTTAGAGCTCTGGTTTTTACTTTCTCTGTAGAAGAAGGAAAGTTTGGGGTTGAGAGAGATGCTATACTGTCCGAGTTGAAAGAATCTGTTAACCTCTGAAGTGTTTTCAAACTCACACAGATGTCTGCTTCCACCTGTCTGATAAGAAGTAAGCAGGTAGCTGAGCTTTGAAGAGTTCTTTACTATTCCTATTTTTTTAATTAGTCTCAAAGAGGGTAGGGCGTTTAGTCGGTAGCTGCTTCCACCGGCTTCTCTGTAAAAGTAGGTAATATCTGAACTGAAGTTGAACGTTAGAGGTGTTCTGGGTATAGGGGTATCCATTAAGTAGAAGTTAACTTCTGGAACTTTCTGGTAAGCTGTGTTTGTTGAACCTGTAAGGTAACGGAAGTAGGTTGAGTTAACGTTTAAAATTGCCCTTTCCCAGAGCTTTGACCCGGTTACTGTTGATTTTGTGTAGAGCTGAGTCTGTTCCTCTACGTTAAAGTCAGAAGTGTTTATGTAGTAAGACCTACTACTAACTATGTTTACGTTTGTGTTGAGGTACAGGTAGTCGTTGGGATTGTATGTGTGGTAGAAGTTGACCTTCCAGTCTTTTCCATCTTTTCTATCAAGCTGATAGTAGGTGAGGTCTCCTCTATTTTTCTCTCCTAAAACGTAGCGGAGCTCCCCTTCACCACCCTCTCCGTTTAGTGTTCTCTTCTCGTACGTTAGCGTAAGGTCGGCACTCCTTCCCAGAACGAAGTAAACGGGTTGCCGGTAAACAAAACCGTCTTTACTCATATAGCCGAGCCTGGGGGTTAAGAATCCCGACTTCCTCTTCCTCTGAATCGGACCGGAAAGGTAGGGAGAAATTAAGATGGGAATCTCTTTTACCCTGAAGGCCACCCACTTCCCGCTGAAGGATTCTCCGAGGAGGATTCTGAACTTTTTTGAGCTTACAGACCAGTCGGGGCAGTCGTGGGAGCAGGGGGTATACTCTCCGTCGTACGCGATCCACTCTTTCTCTGAGAGCCTCTCAATCTCCCTTGCCCTTATCCTGTCAGTTGGCGAGAGGAATCCGTGAACGTCTGTTAGAACTGCCCGTTTTGTCTTCAGGTTGTAGACTATCTCCTTACAGAAAAGGTGCGCCGGTTTCTCCTCTATCTCAACGTTTCCCCACACTTTGAGTATTCCCCTTTTTCTATCGTACAGGGCATTGTTCCCCTTTATTACAACGTCCCGATACGTTATTACAACTCTTCCAGATGCTCTAACGGCCGTTTCTACGTTTCCCGATACTTTTTCTGCAGATATTTTTACCGGAACTTCTCCAAAGACTACGGCTGGAAAAAGGAGCGCTAAGAGGACAACTAACTTTTTCAAGTCTTTCCCCTTTCTCTTTTATCTTCATAATTTTAAACTGAAATCACTCATAGGAGGTGGAGATGAAAAGCCCGGCAGAGCTTGTTAAAAAGGTTGCACTTCTACAGATAGGTTTTATCTCTCTTGTTTCAGAAAAGGTTGAAAAGTTTATTGAAGAGCTTGAGGAGAAGGGGAAGGTGTCTGAGGAGGAAGGAAAGAAGTTTCTCAAGCAGCTTAAGGAACAGATGGAAAAGCAGAAAGAGGAAATAGCAAAAGAAATAGAGAAGGTTTTAAGAGAGCTCCCCGTGGCAACCAAAGAGGAGGTTGACACGCTGAAAAAAGAAATTCAGGAGCTTAAGAGAGAAATTGAGGAGCTGAAGAAGACCCTTAAAGAGAAGAGCTGATGTCTCGCCTTTTCCGTTTTTGGCAGGTTGTCGGCCACCTTTTCTTCTGTTCGTACGAAATTATTGCAGGGTTTTTAACACCCGTTGGAGCTTTCCTTTTAAGCCTCATTTTTTTTCCTTACAGGGAGCTCCTCTCCTACCCCCCTCCTGAAAGGTTAAGAGTTGCTCTGGAGAGATTAGGGGGAGCTTACGTTAAAATCGGCCAGCTCCTCTCAACAAGGGTTGACCTCCTTCCTGCCGAATATGTAAAGGAACTTGAAAAACTCCAGGACAGAGTTCCTCCCCAGCCCCTCGGGGAGCTCCTCAGCCACTATCCGGAGTTGAAAGAAGCCTTCCAATACATAGATGAGAAACCTATCGGTTCAGGTTCTGTAGCCCAGGTTCACAGGGCAATTCTTAAAGACGGCAGAGAAGTTGCCCTGAAAGTTATAAGACCGAAAGCCGAAGAGCTCATAAAGAGAGATGTATCAACCCTTAAAAGCCTCGTTTCACTGTTCTCTTTCATTCCTGCAGTTAAAGAGTTTAGAGTTCCCCAGATAGTTTCGGAGTTTGAAAGGATGCTCGTAAACGAGCTTGACCTAACGGCTGAGGCCGCTTACATGGAACTCTTCAGAAAGTTCTCAAAAAAAGAGCCGTTCCTCTACGTTCCAGCAGTTATCTGGGAGTTTTCCTCTTCCCGCTACCTGACAACGGAATTTGTAAGGGGGAAAAAGCTCTCTCCTGAGCTCTTTTACGAGTTTCCAGATGTTAAGAGGGAAGAACTTGCTAAACGGTTTGTTCAGATAGTCAATAGAACAGTTTTTGAGCTTGGCGTTTTCCATGGAGACCTCCACCCAGGAAACATTTTTCTTTTGAAAAATGACAAGTTCGCCTTTGTAGACTTTGGAATAGTAGGAAGGCTCTCTCCTGATACCTTAACCGAGTTCTTTCTCTTTTCTCTGGGTGTTATGGAAAAAGACCCTGACGTAATTGTCAGCTCTCTGAAGAGGATTGGGGCGGTGGGGAACTGGGTTAACGAGAACCTCTTAAAGAGAGAGGTTCTTATTTTCCTTGATAAATACTACAACAGGCCTCTCTCCCAGATTGACGCTGAAAGACTCTTCTACGAGGAACTTTCTGTTGCAAGGAGGTTTAAGATCGTTCTTCCTGAAG
The DNA here is from genome assembly GCA_015488335.1 of Thermovibrio sp. Taxonomy (GTDB): domain Bacteria; phylum Aquificota; class Aquificia; order Desulfurobacteriales; family Desulfurobacteriaceae; genus Balnearium. The sequence goes on along the minus strand of WFNZ01000069.1, from coordinate 1,604 downwards.
AGCTGGTTACCCTCATGAAGACAATTGCCCATACTGAGTCAATAGCCCGGATAATCTACCCGGACTTCAGGCTTCCGCCCATTTTAAAGCCCTACCTGAAAAGGATTGCTCCCAAAATGGTTGCTTCGGCGGTAAAGAGGAAAGGAGTGAGGTTGGCTATGGATTACGGGGAGCTCCTCTCACAGCTCCCAACAGCTGTGAAATCAAATCTTAAAAAAGAAAAGAGAACAGAGAGTTTAGTCCCTTTCTGGAGTGCTTCTGTTTTGGGTTTCTCCATACTCCTCGCCCTTTCCCCTAAGCTTCTTCTCGTTTACATTCCCTCTCTCTACATCTTCAAAAAATTAGCTGCAAAGTAGTATCCTTTCAAAAACGGAAAGGAGAGGTAGATGGCCGTATATACAGCTCTTCTCCACTATCCCGTTTACAACAAGAGCAGAAAAATTGTTGCGACGTCCCTAACCACTTTAGACATCCACGACATAGCAAGGGCTTCAAGGACCTTTGATGTGAAGCGCTACTACGTTGTCCAGCCCATAGAGAACCACCTCTGGCTCGCCAGGAAACTCCTCTCCTTCTGGCAGAGCGGTTTCGGAAGAGAATACAACCCAAAACGGTGGGAAGCCCTCAAAATAGTTGAGGCCGTTCCCTACTTTGAAGACGCCCTTAAAGATATTGAGGAAAGAGACGGAGTAAGGCCGAAAGTTGTTGTAACCTCTGCCAGAAGGTATGAAAACAGCGTTTCTTACGAATATCTGAAAAAGAAAATAGAGGTAGGAGAGGACGTTATCATCTGCTTTGGAACGGGCTGGGGTTTAACCGAAGAGTTTATCTCGTCTGCCGACTACATCTTGGAGCCGATAGAAGGGCCTACAGATTACAACCACCTCTCTGTCAGGTCTGCAGCTGCAATTATCTTAGACAGGTTGTTGGGAAGGTGAGCCCGAAGGCCCACCGTAAAACTACTCCCCTCTGTATTCCCACTTTCCGGTCATAAGGTATTTGTGGATAGACCTTGCAGCTATCTGGGCGTGCTTTATCGCCGTAACGACCAGGTCTCCGCCGTTTACAACGTCTCCGCCGGCCCAAATTCCCTCAACGTTTGTCCTGAACTCGTCGTCAACCGTTGACAGATTGTTCCACTTATCAATCTTAAGTCCCTCAAAGTCCTTGTAGGCAACAGGGTTGTCTCCCTGACCCACTGCAAAGATTACAACATCACAGGGTATCTCAAACTCAGAGCCCTCTATAGGTTTAACTTTAGGTCTTCCCCCTTCCTGTGGAATCAGCTCCATCTTCACGCACTTGAGGGCTTTAACATTCCCTTCCTCATCTCCAACAACTTCAACCGGCTGTGTGAGCCAGTTCATCTTTACGCCTTCCTCCTCGAGCATTTCCCACTCATCTTCCCTTGCAGAGGAGGAATCCTTTGTTCTCCTGTAAACAACTTCCACTTCGTTTCCAAGCCTTACGGCAACTAAAGCACAGTCAACGGCGGTAAACCCTCCGCCTACTACTACGACCCTCTTGTTCTGGGGGAGCTCCACCTCCCTTTCCGGAGCAAGGAGGGGGTGGGTTTCTCCCGTGTTAACTTTCATTAAAAATCC
>WFNZ01000068.1 GCA_015488335.1 Thermovibrio sp. | reverse complement strand
GGAATGTTTTTCAGCGATAAAGGGACTGCTTTTGCCGTTTTTGTTGTTTTAGTCCTAATCTCTATTGCCCTTTCTTGGATACCGGATGGATTATCAACTTTTCTGCCTTACGGAAAAGCAGGAAGTTTTTTGATGTTAGGCATCTCTTCTCTTATTCTAATTGGACTTTTCTTGTTTGCCGTTCGCCATACGTCTGAAGTAGAGTTTGATGTTTTTGAAGCTCCACCTGATAGAAAGAGAGTTTTGATTGTTTTCCGTAGTAAGTTGAATGAAAATGACTTAAATAATATTGAAAATATAGTTAAAGATTTGAGGAGTAGCAAGAAACTACCGGAAAACTTTGACTTTAACATTTTTAAAAGCTGGAGAATACCATATGAGGCTGTTAAGTGCCATCTACCGAGACTTGAAAAGCTTATTGTTATATCTTCTAAAAGCTCCTCACCGCAGTTTCCTCTATTTAAAGAACTTATGAACATCCTTTTTGACAAAAAATTAGAGATAGAAGATAGAACACTGGAAAGTTTTGAGGATGTGGGAAAAATTTTCAAAGAGATTAATTCTATTTATAAAACTTTAGAAAAAACAGAGAATAAAGGAAAAAGATGTGATTATTGACGTAACTGGAGGCCAGAAACCCACATCAATTGCTGGAGCCCTCATGACACTTTACTACGACAGAGAGTTTCAGTATGTTTCAACTCAGAACTACAAGGTTAAGTCTTACGACGTGAGGCCTATAAAAGATTGAGTAGGAAAACGGCTTTTGAGAGGTATTTTGAGAATAAGGAGTTTATCTGGAAGCCGGGGCTGGAGAGGATTAAAAGGGCTGTTGAGAAGTTTGGAGGAAAAGATTATCCATCTATAATTGTTGCAGGAACAAACGGTAAAGGTTCTGTTTCCCATCTAATCTCTGAGGCTCTGATTAAAGACGGCCTGAAGGTTGGACTGTTTACATCTCCACACCTCTTCAGGTTTAACGAGAGGATTAAGATTAACCTGAAAGAGGTTGAAACTAAGGAACTTGATGAAGCTTTTTATTCTGTTCTTCTTCTAATTGAAAGGTTTGAGCTTACTTACTTTGAATCTTCTCTTGTTTTAGCCCTTGAGATTTTTAAGAGGGAAAGGGTTGACGCTGCGGTTTTTGAGGTTGGGCTTGGTGGGAGGCTTGACGCTACAAATGTTTTAGACCACCAGCTGGCCGTTTTGACGAGCGTTTCTTTAGACCATACAAACTACTTAGGGAGCTCCCTTACCGAAATAGCCAAAGAGAAGGTAGAGGTTTTCAGAGGAGTCCCTCTTGGCGTTATGGGAGATGTGGAAAGAAGCGTTGTTGAAACGGTAAAGAGCGTTTTTGACGGGGAGCTCCACCTCTACGGCAGGGATTTCTGGGCAGACGAAATTTCGGTTTCTATTTCTGGAACATCCTTTTACTACATGGGCTCCGTTCCGCTGAAAACGACTCTGATTGGAGAGCACCAGGCTGTTAATACATCTGTTGCCGTTAGGGCTTCTCAGCTCCTTTTAGAGCAGTTTTTCGGAGAGCACTTTTTAATTCCTGCGGAGTTTACAGTTAAACTGCCTGGCAGGTTTGAGGTTTTAAAGGAAAACCCACCTGTAATCTTTGACGTTGCCCATAACGAGGGAGCTTTAAAAAAACTCTTTGAAACTGCTGAAAGACTTGGAATTTCGGGAGATGTTTACTACTCAGGCCTCAAAGATAAAGAGCAGGAGAAAAACATGAAAATCGTTTCTGAGTATTTGAAAAAAAGTAGGGGAACTCTATATCTTCTCCAGATTGAAAATGAGAGGGCTGAAAATGTTGGGAAATTGAGGGAAATTGCCGTTAAATCAGGAATAAAAAATATAGAGATTATTGACAGAGTAAAAGTTAAAGAACTGAAAAAGCCCTCTATCATTACAGGGTCCTTCTACATCGGAGGCCTTGTTGAAAGAAGTTGAGTTTAAGTGGAGGAGGGAAAAACCCGAAGACTTCATAGTTAAAGAGGTTTCTGAAATTCCTTTAGACTCTTCTGGGAATCATTACTTATATCTTCTTGCAAAGAGGAACTTAACCACGAAAGAAATTGCCAGAAAGCTAAACCTTTCCTATGCGGGAATGAAAGATAAAACAGCCTTAACGTTCCAAAAAGTTTCGTCAGACAGATTCTTGGGAGAATTTTTAAGGGAGAATATTGACAGTAAAAGCTGGTTCATTCTGAAGTTTTTAGGAAGAACAAAAAGGAAGCTGAAAATCGGCCAGCTGAAAGGAAACAAGTTTGCAGTTAACGTTTCAGGTTTTGAAGCTAAAGAGGTTCCGGCCTTTATAAATTACTACGACGTTCAGAGGATTTCAGGAAACTGGCAGAGAGGCAGGGAAATTCTTTTTAAACTTTTTGAAAAACCCAAGAGAAAGCTCAGCTGGACTCAAAACTTCCTGATAGATTCCTACCTCTCCTACCTTTGGAACCGGAGTTTGGAGTTCTACCTTAAGGAGAAATTCTCGGGCTACTACGTGGTAGATAGAGAAGAGAGGTTCTTAATTCCTGAAAGGGTTGATGTGGGGGAGCTCCCCAAGTTCTGGACAATTTTAGGCTACAAGAAAAAACTCCTTGATTCAGAGGAGTTTTACAGAAAAATTCTGGAGGAAGAGGGTTTCAGCTTAGAGGAACTTCTGGAGCTCCTGCGGTTTTTAAGGATAAAGGGAGACTACAGAATGACTTACGTAATTCCACGGAATGTTAAGAAAATTGGCATTTATCTCTTCTTCTTCCTGCCCAAAGGGAGCTTTGCTACTATGTTTTTAAAGCACGTTTTATCCTGAGGTTTCAGATGGAGAAACTGAAAGAGCTCATTTCTCCCTGTAAACTCTGCCCCAGAAATTGCTTAGCCAGGCGTTCTGAAGGAGAGGTCGGTTTCTGCAAAGTAACAGACAAGCCAATGGTTTCCTCTTTTGGGCCTCACTTTGGCGAAGAACCGGTTTTGGTAGGCTGGGGCGGTTCTGGAACAATCTTCTTCACGGGCTGCAACCTTGGGTGCGTCTTCTGTCAGAACTACCAGATTTCGCACCTAATGGAAGGAGAGTATATAACCGTTGAGGAGCTGGCAGACATAATGCTCTACCTTCAAAAGAAAAATTGCCACAATATAAATCTCGTTACTCCAACCCACCAAACTACTCAGATATTTGAGGCCGTTGAGATTGCAAAGAGAAAGGGTTTAACAGTTCCTATCGTTTACAACTGCGGAGGTTATGAAAGCGTTGAGGTTTTAAGGGAAATTGAAGGACTTGTTGACATTTACATGCCCGACATTAAAACCTTCAGCAGAGAGTTTGCCGCTAAATACCTGAAAGCCCCAGACTACCCGGAGATTGTTAAAGAGGCTGTTCTTGAGATGCAGAGGCAGGTGGGCTTTTTAAAAGTCAACGAGTTCGGCATTGCCGAGAAAGGGCTAATTGTTCGCCACCTTGTAATGCCAAACTGGACTGAAGACAGTAAAGAGATACTTAGATGGATTGCTGAGAATTTGGAGAAGGATACCTACGTAAATGTTATGGATCAGTATTACCCCTACTACAAGGCCTGTGACTATCCGGAGATTTGTAGAAGGATAACGGATAAAGAATTTAATACCGTTTATAATTATGCGAAAAGCCTTGGCTTGAGGCTTGCCATTTAGAGGATGAGATGAAAAAAGTGGTTGTCTGTGGACCTTACAATGCAGGGAAAACGTCTTTTGTCAGGAACGTTAACCGGCATGAATTTTTAGGAACGGAAGAGCCAGAACTGGATTTGGTTTCCCTTAAAGAGATCGGAACAACAACCACTGTAGGAGTTGAGGTTAACTTTTTAAAGTATGCCGGTAAAGAGGTTATGTTTGTGGGAGTTCCTGGCCAGCGAAGATTTGATTTTATCTGGGAAGTTGTGGGTGGTCGGTTCAACGGTATTCTGTTTCTCATTCCTTCTTTCTCAAATTTAAGGGAAGCAAAGTTTTACGTTGATCTATTTTCCCAGTTTGACTCTTATAAGGATGCTCTTAAACTTCTTGTGGTTACCTATCCCCAGAAAATGGACGAACACAAACTGTTTGTGTTTAAGTCTTTAGGCCTTCCGGTAAGGCTTCTTGATCCTACCGACGAGGAATCTGTTAGGAAACTTGCTGAGGAGGTTGCATCTAAGATTTGAGGAGAGGGAATGTTCTGGATTTTTGGAAAGAGAGAGGAGAAGGCTAGAAACTTAAGGGAGCTCCTTGAGAAAAAGAGCTCTGAAATTGAAACTTCAGCATGGATATCAACGGCTATCTTCACTTCCGACGGCCTTAAGATTTTCCTGAAGAAGAAGAATGAGAACTATGAAGTTGAGAAGATTTTCCCTTATGCCATAAAGCTCTTTCAAACAGCCCAGAAGTTCCACGATAAGGCCCATCCGGGTTTGAAAGTTGGCGGGTTTGAACCGCCAAGGCTCCTTTTCTACCAGATGGATACCCGGGAAGTAGTTTTTGTTATGAAGGGTTTTTCGGAAAAGCTCAGCTTTTTCCTCATCTACGTTGCAGACACTGAGCTCTCTCCGCACTTCTCAATAGACAGAACAGTGAAAAAACTCCACTCTTGGCTCTATAAAACTTCTAAGCTTGTTGATGAAATACTTTCAGAGAGAGAGGTGAGATGACTCTACAGGAGCTCCTTCTGAACCTCTTGGGGACCCATACCCGCCGAAAACTGAAGGTTGTTGCAAAGGAGTGGGAGGGGGAGCTCCTCATAAAAGGGGATGAAATAGTTATGGCGAAAGTTCACGACGGCGTGGAGCTTGCCGGAATGGATGCCCTTAGATTCATGTTTGATGACCAGAAAAGTATAGAACGGATAGAGTTTCAGCCTTACGAAAACGGTGAGTCAAACATCAAGGTTGATCAGATGGATCTCTTTACCCTGATTGAAGAGGGAGAGGAAACCTCTGAGTTTACCCCTGAAGAGGTAGCTTTAGAAGGGAGCCTTGACTTAGAAGAGAAAGTAGAGGCAAAACAGACCCCGGGAAAGTTCTTAGAAGTCTGTAAAAAGTATTTTCGTCTGGATAACTTAAAGTTAGTTTACTGTAAGGGAAACCTTGAGTTCTCCTCTTTAAGCTCTCCAGAAGAAGCTCTGAACCTTATAGATAACTTAGTTCAGAAAGTTAAGGACGAAGAACCCTGTGCTGTTCAGAAACTCCTTATCCGTTTTAGCAAGGTGTTCTGCCTTATTCTGATTTCAAACGGTAGATTCGGAGCCGTGGCTGTTGATGTGGATGAGTATCCAAATTACGAACTGGATCAGCCTTTCATAGATGGGGAGCTCTCCGAAGCTCTCTCTACCTGATCTTGAACTTTTATGATTAAGTTTTACAATAAAAGTTGAAGTTTATTGAAATCTAATTAATTGAGAGGTAGATAATGCGCGTAGCGGTTTTTGGCTTCGGCAGCCTTAACTACTACTTGAACAAACTGAACGTTCAGGAGAGGTTGGGAGGAGAGCCCCCTTACGGCGGTTCCGCCATGGCTCTGGAGTTTGCAAAAGCCGGTTACGACGTAACCCTTGCCGATCCCCACCTCAGCAAAGTTCCACAGGAAATACTGGGGAAACTGGAGTCTGCAGGTGTAAAACTTACGGAAAACGATATTGAGGCGGCAGAAGGTTCGGAAGTAGCTATTCTTTTTACCCCCTTCAGGAGCGGTATAACCTTCAAAGTGGCTGAAACAATCCTTCCCCACCTGAAAGAGGGGGCAGTTATCTGTACAACCTGTACTATGTCTATCTTGGTTCTTCACTCCTACCTTCAGGGAGCCGTCCTTACAGAGGGTAGGGAAGATGTGGGTTTTTCAACGATGCACCCGGCTGCTATTCCGGGAACGCCTCAGCACCAGCACTACCTTATTGCAACAAACGAGCTTTTAAGGAACCCGATTGTTACAGACGAGCAGGTTGAGAGGTTGAAAGAGCTTGCCGAGAAATCTGGAAAGAAGGCTTATCTCCTTCCGGCGGAGCTTGTTTCTCCTGTTGGGGATATGGGAATAGTGACAACGGCGATTGCCTTTACCGGAGCTCTGGAGTACTACAGGGTTGCAAGGGACGTTCTGAAAACAAAACGGTCAATGACCGAGTTTCAGGTTGCCCAAGCCCTTCAAGTCATAGCCAGCTTAGTGGCCAAGTACGGATTTGGAGGTCTGATAAAGCTGCTTAACGTTGATGCAATGAAAGACTCCCTCAAGTCAATGATTCTTGATAGGGAAGGGCAGCCGATGACCGTGAAGGCTTCGGAGCTCCTTGAAAAACTTGACGAGATAGCTCCTGAGCTCTTAGAGGAAGCAGAGAAGTTTGAACCTTCTGAGCCTATGTACCTTTCTGCTCCTTCCCCAATGCTTGTTGAGTATATGGAAGACCTGATAGGCGATGAAGCTTTGAAGGGTATACTTAGGGAGACCTGGAAGAAATTTTACTTTGGAGTTTCAGAGAGGCAGTAACTCTTCTTGGAGGTAAGAAATGGCGAGTAAGAGAGAAATGCTTGAGCAGATACTTTCAGACCTTGCAGATGCAATGGGTTCAGATATGCTGGGGGCTCTCATAGCAACCCCAGACGGCCAGGTAGTTGTTTCTATGATTATGAAGGGGCATTTAAGCGCAGAAAAGCTTGCCGCAATGGCTGCTGCTGTTGTGGGAACCTCAGACAGGCTCTCAAAGGTTATAGAAGCGGGAGAGTTCCAGGACGCCCTTATCAGGTGTTCTAAAGAGAACATTCTTTCCAGAAGGGCCGGCAGAAGAGCTATCCTGGTTTGCGTTATCAAGTCTGACGCCAACGTTGGTCTTCTGAATATAGAAGTTGAAGATGCTATTGAGAGAATCATCTCTGTTTTAGGCTCTTAGTTAGATGGTTGTTGAGATAACTTCAACGATTCACGTAAGTAACAGGTGTAGTTTAAAGAGGAAGTGTGCCTACTGTGGTTTTGCGGCAGGGAGCTCCCCTGCAGGCTACTATAAGAGCTTTGTTAAAACAGAAGATGAGATTTTAAAAGCAGCACTCTCTATGGAGTTTGCTGGAATAAAGCGTGTAAGCATTTCTGCAGGCTACGGGAACTTCTCTGCTGTTCTAAAGGCCGTTCAAATAGTAAAGGAGAAAACAGGTTTAGAGGTTCTTGTAAACGTTGGTGGAGATATAAATGAAGAAGAGTTGGAGCTCCTCAAATCGGCAGGAGTTGAAACTGTATGCTGCAACCTTGAAACTGTGAACAGAGAGCTCTTTGAAAGGTTGAAGCCCGACGACTCCTTTGAGAAAAGGCTAAAAGTCTGCGAACTCGTTAAAGAGTTCGGACTTAAGCTCTCAAGCGGTCTTCTTTTAGGAATAGGTGAAAGTGAAAAGGATAGAAAAGAACACATTAAACTCCTTAAAAGCCTTGAGGTTGATGAAGTTCCTGTTATGGGCTTCAGACCCTACCCTGGAACTCCAATGGAGAGTGTTCCCCCTGCACCTCTGACTCTTCAGCTTCGGGTGATAGAAAGAGTCAGGGAGGTTGTTGACTCCTGTAAAAGGATAACTGTTCCCTATCCAACGGTTGGGAAAGAGGGGGTAATTCCTGCCGTTAGGTCTGGAGCGAACAACGTTGCCACTGTAGTTCCTGAAAACTACCCCTTAACCGTTAAGGGAGTGGGCTCACCTCAGGTTGGTATTTTGGAGGAGCTCCTAAACCTTTTTGACTCCTTTGGAATAGAGACAAATGTGGAAAGAGAGAGACTTCCCCTTTAAGGAGGCGTATCTTCAGTCCCTTTCCGGAGAAAGGAAAGGAGACAGGCCGGAAGAGGTTGAGTATTTAAGGCGTTATCTGAAAAGTTCTAAATGGGGAATTATAACAGATAACCCTTTGAAGTTCAAGATTTTTAAAAATACCCTTTCAATTTTCGGAATTGATAGAGTTGTTCAGCTGAATGTTCCCACAGATGCATTTGACCTTCTCCAGATGCCTGCCCTAGGGAAAGCACTTGCGGGAAGTAAGATTTCAGATTGTGAGCTTTTGCTGGCAAGGGGAAGGTTGGGTTTGCCGGGTTCTGGAGCTCTCACTGTTCTTGTTAACTCCTGCGGAGACATTGTTTCTGCCGTTACCTCTCCGCCCCACGTGGTTCATGGCTTTTCTCTTGAGACAGCCCTTTTCCTTGATACGTTTCGTCTCCTTTCAAGGTTGGGTTTAAAGCCGCTTCACAAAGGGATAACCGAAAAGACGAAAACGGTTTACTCAGCCTATACCCTTCTTGACGTTGCAAGAAAAATCTCTGAAAGGAAGGCTGAACCCCTTAAAAGATTTAAGGGAGAGAAGCTCTTAATCGTTGGAGGATACTTAAACGGTTTCTTCATCGGGGAGTTCCTGAAAGGGAATTTTAGGGAAGTTTACCTCTACGACGTTGAGCAAACTGTTTTAGAGCTCTCTCCCTTTCCCGTTCCAGATAAAAATGTTGAGTTTGACCTGATACTTGACCTTACCGGGTTTGGAGGAGCTCCCGCCGTTTCCGGGAACGTTGCCGGCTTTAAGGGAAAAGTTGTTGTTTCAGAAGACCCTTCCGGCAGTGGGAAGTTTAAAACGGAAAAGAGGCCTGACTACTTTTTGAAACTTAAAGGGGAAAAAGGTAAAACCTCTGGAACTATGACCCTTACTGTAAATACCGTTCGGGAAATCTCCAGAGAAGTTGAGGAGTTTGAGGGAGTTCTTTACGCTATACCAAACCTTTTCTTTGCAGAATCTCTCCTGTTTGGGTTAAAGAGCGGCAGAGCTTTTTTAGACGTTATGGAGTTTCCAGCTTTAACGGTCTCTGTGAAAAGAGGAGGAGTTTTCCACATTAAAGAAAAGCTGAAGGAACTATTAGACGAGAAAGTTCAGGAGATTGAGTTTGAGCTGGAGAGAGTTTGAAACTACCGTAAGAAGCATTGTTCCCGAAAGGTTCAGTTTGAAGGGGGATTTCTACGGCTGGATAGGGGATAAAAGGCCATCTTCCGTTAGAAAAGTGGCTTTAACCCTTGACGTTTTCCGGGATTCAGACTTTTCCCCTTACGATGTCGTAATCTCCCACCATAAACCCCCGTTTATTCCAGACTTTCCCGCCTTTGTCGTTCACTCAGCACTTGATAGGGTAGACTGGGGTTGCCACTTCTCACTTGCCAGAGCTCTCGGCCTGAAAAGAGTGGAGTTTCTGAAAGAGAGGAACGGCTGTATAGGAAGTTTTGAAGGTTCTGAAAGGAAGCTCCTCTTTAAAATTTCTGAGGCTTTAAAGGTTAAACACATCAGGTTTTACCTTACAGGAAGGGTAGAGAAGGTTGCCGTTTTCAGCGGTTGCGGTCTAAACTACCCTCAGTTTCTTGAGTCTGCACTGGAATTCGGAGCTGATGTTTTCATCTCAGGAGACCTTACTCACCATACGGCCTGTTTCCTGAGAAGTAAAGGTGTAGGGTTTATAGACGCAGGCCACGGGGGAACGGAGCTCCCCGGTCTTAAAGAATTTGCTCTCCGGCTAAGAGACTACTTTGAGGTGGGTTTTGTAGATGGTGGAGACTTCTGTAATCACCTTTGCCTCTGCTGAGTGTTTTACCCACGGCCTTATTGGAGTGGAAGTTCACAGGCTTTCGGCTCCTTACGTTCCTGGCCGTCTACCCGTTTCCGTTGTGGCTTCCCTTTTCCTGCCCGGGGTTTTTGCTGTAAGGGAGCTCCTTGGAGTTTCACTTCCGTCTCCCATCTGTGAGGTTAACGGAGTTAAGATTTACGACGAGGAAGGAAACGTCAACGTTGTGAGAGCTCTGAGTAGAGTTTTAAAAGAGAAACTGAAAGTAGATATTGCTCTATCTTCAAGTGCTGGAATAGGAAGAGGTGTAATCGCAGTTCTCTTTAAAGATTCAGAGTTCCTCATAAAGACAGAAATCTCCCTCTCAAATTTCCCAGATGCTCCTTACGAGCTGATTGAGAAAAGGAAGAGGGAAGGAGTTGAGAAGGCTGTTGATTGTTTAAAGACCTTTTTAGAAGGAAGAGATCCCCCAGACTTTGTAGAGGTAGTTAATGGATAAGGTTTCTGAGCTTGAGAGGAGACTTAACCCTTTTGGAACACTTGTTCTTTTAGGAGCCGGAAGGCTCGGTGGAAGATTTCTCAGTAGAGCTGTTCAGGTTCACAGAGGTGGCTTTCTGGAGATTCTCCTCTTTGACGGCGGAACAGTTGAAGAAAACGACTACTTCCACATTCAGTTGGGGGCAGAGCCGGGGGAAAACAAAGCACTTTTCTTTGAAAAGCTCTACACGGTTCCCGGATACAGGGAGGTAAAGGGTTTTCCCTATAACTTTACAGAGGAGCATTTAAAGGTTCTTGAAAGGGCTTCTGTTGTTGTTTCAACGATAGCCGGCGGAAACACGTTACCTCTGATTAAGAAGGTTGCTCAGTTCACGGCTGAAAAAGGGATTCCTTTTATCACAACAAACGGGGTTTTCGGTTTTGGGGATGAGGAGATACTGATTTTTGAAGGGATAGAGAAAGTTACTTCTGGGCCTGCACTCTTTCTGAAGGAGATGGGGTTTCCGGGTTCTGAAAATATCGTATTTGTTGGCACGGGAAAACTTATAAGGGATGGGCTTCCCATATCTCCGGTTATCCTTGATAAGGTTGCAGACGTCATGCTTACAGTTTCTCTGAAAAAACTTTATGGGAGAAGAGATGAAAAACTTAATAAAAACCGTTCTTGAAGGAAATACAGATGCAAGGTTTGAGCTGATAGAAGAAGGCAGGAAAAGTCCGGGGGAGCTCCTTTCTGCCCTCAAAGAGCTTGACGACAGAGAGCTTTGCCGTTTAGGTCAGCTCTTTAAGGAGTTTCCCTTCGGCTGTGATATCAACGAAATCCTTGTTGACGTTGCCGGCTCCGGTCAGAGCCTTGATGAGATAAAGGGCGGAGTTAGAATCCTTGACAGGTTAGGTTTTCCCGTTCACGTCTGCTCTTACGCTGTTGCCGATGTTGCAGAGAGGCTGGGGAAAACCCCCTACCAGCTACTTGAGGAGCTCCGCCAGCTTACAGACATGCCCATTGATGCAGATCACTTTGGGCGATTCGGCCCAATGAGATATCCAGAAGAGATAGTTAAGTGTCCTGCCGACTGTTACAGAAGTGGTAATCCTTTCAACGGCTGCCCGCGGGGAAGAATCCACAGGCGGTTAATTGAAAAGGAGATGGCCTTTGCCGATGAGGTGGAGCTCTGGCCTAAGGCCGTTCAGTCAATAAGCGTCAGTTTTATGTCCTTCCAAAAAGAGACTTCCCACTCTGCCGACGTTGACGAGACCCTCTATGTTGTGAACTTTGCCAAGGAAAGGGGAAAGGGCGTTGGGGCGATAATCTGCGTTGGAGACGGAGAAGATGAACTTGTTAGAGGAGTGGAGGCCTGCCTGAAATACGGTATAGATGAGATAGTTTTAGAAGGTGGTCCTTACAACTGCGCTCCAGACAGGAGAAGAGCTTTTGGAGAGGGGATTGTTCTACTCAGAATTGTAGCTCCCGGTAAGGTTGTTGCAACAAACGGCCAGTATGAGGATGAGCTCGTCTTCGGTCTTGAGTGTGGACTTAACAGTGTTATAAGCGGTTTTCCAGGAAATCACCACGCCTACATGTCGGGCTACAAGCCGGGAGAGGCCTCTGTTAATAAGTTCGGCCTTCCAAAAGTGTGGGAGATTATGGCTGAAACGGTAAAAGACTCCTACTTCCCCGTTCCTGCCGATAGGGAAACGGCAATTATTATTGCAAAGTCTGGCAAGTTTCTGGGACAGGAAAACGTCTATCCCGTTGGAAAAGTAGGAAAACAGTTTATAGGAGACGCCCACTGGTTTTTACTCCTAAATTCTCCTCTATCTGAGAAACTTAACCTGAAACTTACACTTGAAGAACTGATAGATACCGTTGCCAGTAAAAATGTAAAAACTGTTGGCCTTATAGGGGGAAGGTTCCTTGCGTGGGGAATAGCCAGAGCTCTCTCTCCCTTTGTTGAGAAGTTTTACGTAAGCGATAAGGACTTAAGAGTTGAAAGGATAACCGTTGATTATCTCTCTAAACACCTTCCAGCTGAGTTCGTTGGTTGCGGTGGGGACGATGAACTCTGTATAAGGGAGGTGGAGCTCCCCGTTGTTTGCTCGTTCATTCCTGCCCTCAACAGGAAGTTTGAAGGGACGGGAGCTCTCACCCTCGCTTAACTCTTTAGAAAAGGTCACTCAGTATAGACTGGACGGGAGACTCCTCGTAAAGGAGATCAACGCCGCACTTGAGGTTTTCTAAGAAATCAAGGGCGTCTTTAACGTGCTCTTCGGGGATAATAGAGCCGTGCTGGGGAACGATGGCCTTTATGGGGAAAGGCTTTATCTTCTCTACAAAATACCTGAGAGCTCTGTTTGAGGCCATGTAGTAGACGTGGAAATACATCATCTCCGTTTTGTGCCTCTCCCAGTCTGAGACGATGAGCTCCCACTTCTGCTGAATTGCTGCAAAGATGTCTCCAGAAAATAGCAGTTTTGCCCTTGAGTCGTAGGTTACAAAGGCGTCGGGAAAGTGGAGGAACGGAGAGCTGAGGAAGAGGAGAACGCTTCCATCTTTCAGCTCCAGCATCGTATCGTCCAACGGGCTAACATCTAACCACTTAGCGCTGTTCCTATCAAAGCCGTAGTAGGGAAGCAGAACTTTTGTTCTGGGGGTTGTAACTATTGTTATTTCCGGGTTTACTTCAAGCCATTTGGGAATTGAGCCGGCAACGTCAGGGTCCTGGTGGTGTGAGACTATATAGTTGACCTCTTTTGGGTTTATCAGCTGAGAAACCCTCTCTTTCACCTGTTCAAAGTGCTGAATACCCCCCGGGTCAATTAAAACGTTTGTATTTCCAGATGAAACGAGGTAGGCGTTGCACCGGAAGATGAAGTTTTCGGAGCTCCCCACCCATGCAACCCTGTGTCCTTCATCTTCGTACAGGATTACAGGTCTGTTTAGATCAAAGTTCCCCGACTTAAGTTCTTCTATCTTAAGTCCCATTCTTTTCTCCGTTTAAGCGGTTTTCATGGAGAGTTCCCTGACGTATTCCTGAAGTTTAAACCTTGTAAACCCTAAATTCGCTTCACTTTTGAGAATTGCCGCCTGAAACAGCTCCTCGTTGTAGAAAAGGCGGACAAGTATGAAAAGCTCCGTTGTGCTCATAAGTATCTCTTTAGGAAGACCAACAGAGAGCTCCCCCAAATTCCTGTATGTTTCAAGGTACTCCTTAACAATGTTCTTGATGTTTTCCTCTATTTTGTCTGTTTCTTCACCAAATTTGTCAATCACCTCTCCGTTGAACTTACAGGCAAGGTAGCCTACTATAAAAGGAATTTCCTCTTTTGCTCTGACCGATACAGGCATGACAGCCTCCGGGAAAGGGTTATGGGTTAGCATATTTTGAAAAGAGTTTCATTAAAGGAGTTTAATACAATGGAGATAAAAAGGGAAGTCATTTTGGCTCCCATGGCCGGCTATACCCATTCGGCCTTCAGGCGTTTATGTAGGGAGCTTGGAGCAGATAGGGTTTACTCAGAGCTCATGAACGCAACGGGAATAATCCACAGGGGAGAGGAGATAGAGCTTGCCTACTTTACAGATTCAGAAAGGCCTATACACCTTCAGCTCTACGGAAGAAACCCTGAAGAGATTGCTCAAGCTGCCGTTAAAATGGTTGAAAAGTATAGCCCCGAAGCGATAGACATAAACTTCGGCTGTTCCGTTAAAAAAGTTCTAAAAGCAAAGGCTGCCGGGTATCTTCTCCAGTTTCCAAAAGAGATGGGAAGAATAGTTGAGGAAACCGTTAAAGCCCTAAAGCCCTACAACACTCCGGTAACTGCAAAGATAAGGCTGGGCTTTTACGAAGATACCCTTGAGGAGATTGCAGAGAACCTTTTAAAAGCCGGCGTTTTGGCCATTGCCCTCCATCCACGAACTGCAAAACAGGGATTTTCCGGAAGTGCAGACTGGGAAAGGGTAAAAGACTTAAAGAAACTGGCTGGAGATGTTCCCGTTATAGGAAGCGGAGATATAAGAAACTGGAGGGAGATAGACCGGAAGTTTGAGGAAACAGACTGCGACGGAGTGATGATAGGCCGGGCTGCCGTTTCACACCCGTGGATATTTAAAGAGTACAAAGAAAAAAGAGACTACAACCCATCTGTTCCTGAAAGGATTGACTTTGTTTTGAGGGAGCTATCCCTAATGTGGGAGTTCTTCCCGAAGGAGAAGGCCTGCAAGGCGATAAAAGCTCAGATAAGCCAGATTTTTAAAGGAATAAGAGGAAAGGCTAAGCTCAACGACGCCGTTATGAGGAGTAAGAGCTGCACGGAACTCCTTGAAAGCCTCAACAGAATAAAGCTGGAATACTCGGAGAATAGGGAATAGTTTAATAACCGATAGAGTTTTAGAGGTTCTTCTTGAAGTCTGAAATAGTCCTTCCCAACAGGGTTCCTGCCATAGAGCCGGTAGTTGAGTTTGTTCGGAGCTGGGGTTTAAAGGCCGGCTTAACCCCTGAAAAGGCCGATGAACTTGCTCTCTGTGCCGACGAGGTAATAACAGACGTTGTCCGGTTTGCATTTCCACCTAACGAGGAGCACTTCTTTGTTGTCTCTGTTGAGATAAGGCCTTCCGAGGTTGAACTTGTTTTAAGGGAGCTTGGAGAACCCTTTGACCCAGACGCCCATCCGTACAACAGAGAACGGGCACTGAAAGAGGGAAAGTTTGAAGGGGCTGGAATTGAAATTATAAAACACCTGTCAGACAACTTCCTCTTTCTAAACAAGGGAAGGGCTGGAAAGGAGTTCAGAATTGTAAAGAGAGATCCGGCAAAACACATAACGGAGCTCCTTCCCGAAAGCCGGTTGACCGAAGAGCCGACGGCAACTGAAAACTACGTTCTTAAGCCCGTTTCACCTGAGGATGCAGAAGACATCTCCCGACTCATCTACAGAACCTACCGCTACACCTACCCTAAAGAAGACCTCTACTATCCTGAAAGGGTTAGAGCTTACATAGAGAGGGGAGAGAAGTTTGGCGTAATAGTGAGAACCGAAGAGGGAGAGCCTGTAGGCTACTTTGCAGTTATCGTGAAGCCCGATTCTTCCATAGGCGAAGTGGGAGAGGCAGTTGTCTCTCCGGCTCATAGAGGAAAGGGGATAATGAAAAGAATGATGGCCTCTCTTATAGAGATGGCAAAAGAGAGAGGACTTTTAGGCCTTTACGGAGAGGCCATAACCGTTCACACGATAAGCCAGAGGGTCAACGCAAAGTTCGGTTTCTCCTCAACGGCACTGCTCCTTGGAACCTTCCCTTCTGCAAGGATTGTTGGAATTGAGAGCAACTACGGTCAAAGGATTTCAGTAGTTATTGACTTTCTGCACCTGATAGAGAGAAAGAAAGAGGTTTTCTACGCTCCGGTCAGGTATAGGAAAATTCTAAAGGATATATACAGAGGCCCTGGAATTGAGGCAAAAGCCGGCAGGGGAAGGGTAGGGGAGCTCCCCTCTGTTTCAAAACTTTCCTTGAACGTGAACTCCTCTCTCGGAACGGCAGAAATAGTTGTTAAGAAGGCCGGGAAAGATCTGATTGACAGGATAGTGAAAAAGAGGAACAGGCTCTTTGAAAAAGGAATAGAAGTTGTTTATTTAGATTTTCCACTCTTTAGGCCGGAGACAAAGGAGATTCCAGACCTTAAACCTCACGGTTTTGTCTTTGCAGGCCTTGTTCCCCTGTTTCACAAAGCCAAAGACTATTTAAGGTTTCAGTCTGTTAAGGGAATCTACGACATGTCAAAGATTAAAGTTTACTCAGACCTTGCAAAGAGAATTAAAAGGATAGTTGGGAGGGAGCTCCGTGAGGTGGGAAAGAGAAAAGGGTAGGTTAAAGGTGGAGCTCCTCGGCGATTTCAACTACGAAAGGGTTTTAAAGCTGAAGGAACTCCTCAAAGAAGATGAAGAACTGATTGTTGACCTTAAAAACTGCCGGTTTGTTGACACAGAAGCTGTTGACTTCCTCTACAACTTAAAACTTAAAGGGAAAAAATATCAGCTATTAAACCGGCCGGAGCTCCTTGAGAAAGTCTGCAAAATCCTCGGTGTAGAAGTCTAACTTTCGTAATTTCTCCTTTTTAAAAGAAACTCCAAAAATAACCCTTCCACTTTTTAGGGCATTTCAACAAAAAACTCAGAACCGTCAAAACGGTTCTGAAGAAGTTAATGGTTGCAATCCCTTCCACTTTTTAGGGCATTTCAACATAGAGGATACCGACCTACTCGCGAAATTCATTCCCACTCCCAAGTCGCAATCCCTTCCACTTTTTAGGGCATTTCAACACAGCAGAAAATTTAAATCCTTAGAAATCAACAGTCTCAGAGGCTGAAGTTTTCATAAAAAACTAAAATACTTTGGGTTTCAAAGATTAGCTCAATACAGGCTTCAAGCCTTTGTAAATCAAGGTGCTATTCATTGGCAATTAAGCATAACCTAATAAGCCCTTTCTATCAAACCCTATTCAGTTTTCAAAGAGCGTAGTTTAATTTTATCAAATCGGATTAGGAATTAACCCCTTTACAACGGCAGAACCTTCTGCTAAATTTCCCATTGCCTTTTGCCACCGGTGAAACGAAATTGGAGGTAGAGATGCCTATAGACAAAGACGTTGTTCAGGAGATCGTTAAGAAGTACGGTTTCCACGAGAAGGACACAGGCTCACCTGAAGTTCAGATTGCCATTTTAACAGAGAGGATTAAGAACCTTACAGAGCACTTTAAAGAGCACAAGCACGACAACTACAACAAGAGGGCTCTCCAGAGACTTGTTGGTAGAAGGAAGAAGCTCCTTAAGTACCTGAGGGAGAAAGACTTTAACAGGTATCAGAACATAGTTCTCAAACTGGGTCTCAGGAAGTAAGTTCGGGGGGGAGCTCCCCCCATTTATAGTTTCCTTAAATTTCAATTTCTGCCGATTCTATCCTGCTTCTCTTTCATTGTTGAAAGGTTCTTATCAAGATCTCTAAAGAGCTGTTCTTCTTTTGATGTTGTAGACTGTATCTGGTATTTAACTTTACTCTCATCTCTCCTAAAATGGCGGAATGCTTTTTCTAACTCGTCTTTCTTAATTCCTACGATGTCTGCTATCTGGCTTATTGAAAGGTTGGTTTTCTCTAAAAGGGATTTTGCTATTCGGAGCTTCTCTTCTTTTACTGCTCTGCTTGTCATCTGTCTCATGGCAAAGTAGTAGCTTTCTCCGTTGAAACACTTGCCTTTCTTCCCCATTAATGCCTCCTTGAAACAGATGCTTCTAATCTTAAATATATTTTAAAAGAAACTCCGTAGTCTCTCGTGATGCTGTGTGCTATTATCCGTCAATAAATTGAAGGGTGAAAAACAAAATAGTTGGAGGTTAAGTATGTCAATTTCAGAAGTTGCTGTAGAGGTTGGCGGCCGGCCTATGCGGTTTCAGACCGGAAAAGTTGCAAAACAGGCCGACGGAGCCGTTGTTGTCTCTCAGGGCGATACTATGGTTCTTGTTACTGCCGTTATGAGCGATGAACCCAGGGAAGATATAGACTTCTTCCCTCTTTTGGTTGAGTATAGAGAGAGAGCTTACGCCGCAGGTAAAATTCCCGGTGGTTTTATTAAAAGAGAAGGGAAGCCTACAGATGAGGAAGTTTTAAAGGCAAGGGTAACAGACCGTTCAATCAGACCTATCTTCCCAAAAGGTTTTAAAAACGACGTTCAGGTTATTGCCTTTGTGATATCTGCCGACCAAGAGAACGACCCGGCAGTCCTTGCAATCAACGGAGCTTCAGCGGCTCTCCACATCTCAAGGATTCCCTTTGAAAAGCCCGTTGGAGCTGTGAGGGTTGCAAGGGTTGACGGAAAGCTGGTTATCAACCCCTCCTACGAAGAACAGCATAGGGCCGATATAAACCTTATTGTTTCAGGAACTGAAGATGCCGTTGTAATGGTTGAGGGCGGAGCAAAAGAGGTTCCTGAAGAGGAAGTCCTTGACGCAATTTTGTTTGCCCATGAAGAGATTAAGAAGATTGTTAAGGCTCAGGAGGAGCTCCGTAACCTTGCAGGAAAGCCCAAGTATGAGTTCATAGCTCCCTCTTTAAGTGAAGAGGCCAAAGAGAAAATTAAGAAGTGGGTCTTTGAGAGGATTGAGCCCATCATCACAATTCCCGATAAACATGAAAGGCGCGAGAAGCTGAGGGAGCTCCGTGAGCTCATGTTCATAGAGCTCAACATTCCTGAAGAGGAGCACCACCTTGCCAAAGAGGCCTTTGCAGAGGCTGAGAAGGAGTTTGTAAGAAAGATGGTTCTTGAGAGGGGCGTAAGGATAGACGGGAGGAAGCCCGACGAGATAAGGTCTATCTCAATAGAGGTTGGCGTTCTTCCAAGGGCTCACGGTTCTGCCCTCTTTACAAGGGGTCAAACTCAGGCACTTGTTACAACAACCCTTGGAACTCCTGAGGAGTATCAGTTGGTTGAGGGCTTAATGCCCGAAGAACAGAAAAGGTTTATGCTTCACTACAACTTCCCGCCCTTCTGCGTTGGAGAAATTGCTCCCATGAGAGGCCCCGGAAGGAGGGAGATTGGACACGGAGCTCTGGCAGAAAGAGCGCTTGCTCCCGTTATTCCTCCTGAAGAGGAGTTCCCTTACGTTATAAGAGTCGTTTCTGACATCCTTGAATCCAACGGTTCCTCATCTATGGCAACAGTCTGCGGTGGTTCCCTCTCCCTCATGGACGCTGGTGTTCCTATAAAGGCTCAGGTTGCCGGTATTGCAATGGGTCTCATTATGGAGGGAGACAGGTTTGTAGTCCTTTCAGACATTTTAGGAGACGAAGACCACCTTGGAGATATGGACTTTAAAGTAGCCGGAACCAGGAAAGGCGTAACGGCAATACAGATGGACTTGAAGGTTAAGGGAATCAGCAGAGATGTTCTTTCAAAGGCCTTAGAACAGGCAAGACAGGGAAGGCTCTACATCCTTGATAAGATGGACGCCGTAATCAGCAAGCCGAGGGAAGAGGTTTCCCCATATGCTCCAAGAATTGTTACAACCCACATAGAGCCTGAGAAAACAAGAGATTTAATTGGCCCCGGTGGTAAAACGATTAAGACCATAATAGATAAAGCCGGAGTTAAGATAACCATCAAGGAAGACGGAACAGTTCTTGTTTCTGCTCCAAGTGAGGAGGCTGCTGCTCAAGCCCTCAAGATGATAGAGGACGTTACAAAAGACCTTGAGGTTGGAAACACCTACCTTGGAAAAGTAACAAGGGTTGAGAACTACGGAGCCTTTGTTGAACTTGCCCCCGGTAAGATAGGGCTTGTTCACATCTCTAAGCTTCCACCTGAAATAAGGGAGAACATCTTTGAGAACATTAAAGTTTCAGACGTTATCCCTGTAAAAATCGTTGAGTTTGACCAGCTTGGAAGGCCTAAGCTCAGCCGTATAGATGTCACTCCAGAAGAGGAAGAGAAACTCCGTCAGCAGGGTGGTTTCTACTCTCAGCCAGAGGGGGAAAATGAGTAGCTGGGCACTTGGCTGGATTTACGGCAGGGGCAACGTAGTTGAGTTTGAGGAGAGGTTTTTAGACGTTGCCCTTAAGCTCTATCAGTTTTTAGGCGGGAAGTTAGAGAGGATAAACAGTAAAACCTTCAGGCTTACGTTAGATTCTGCTCTGCCTAAACCAGCAGTTAACATAGATTTTGTAAGGGGGCTCTTTGAGTCAAACGGCGTTTGGGGTAACAGGAGTCTCTTTATTCCTGCTCCGGAAAGCATTAGAGATGAACTCAGGGAGTTTCTGAAACCATTTTCTCCAAAAGAGACAGAAGAGGGCTTTTTTGTTGTGGGAGCTCCCGCCGACCTCCTCCTCCACCTCTTCTACGACGAGGAGACGGAAGAGCGTTCAGAGTTTTACTTTGAGAAGTTCCTGAGCTACTTAACCGGCGGAGAGTGGGAGAGAAAGGCGTTCAGGTTCTCTTTAGAAGAGGGAGCTCTCCCACCGTTTAAAAAAAGAATTTCAGACAGTGGTTTTGACCTCTACCTGATTAAGCTCTTAAAAGTTGACGGAAATGTCTACTTCTTTGACACCGGCGTAAGGGTAGCTCCTCCGCCGGGGTTTTACTTTGACCTTGTTCCAAGGTCTTCCATTTACAAAAGCGGTTTTGTCCTTGCAAACTCTGTTGGAATAATAGACATGACCTACAGGGGAACAATAAAAGTTCCTCTTGTTAAGGTTAACCCGGAAAAGGAAGTGCCGGAGCTCCCCTGGAGGGCCGTTCAGCTCATACCCCGCCGTTTTTACCCGTTGGAAGCGAAAGAAGTTGAAAACTTAGAGGAAACAGTTAGAGGAGAAGGAGGTTTCGGCAGCACCGGTTAGGAGGAATTCTTGATACCGATAAAAGACCTCAACCCCAGCCGTTCAACGCCTGTTGTAACCATCCTCATAATAGTTGCCTGCACGCTCATTTTTACCTACGAAGCTCTCCTCCCTCCAAGCTACAGAGAGATTTTCATAAGGATGTTTGCCGTTATACCTTATGAGGTAATGAGCGGAACCGATGTTCCCCCTCCCGACCCTTTAACTCCCTACGGTAATCTGGTTTCCTACCAGTATCTCCACGGTGGACTTCTTCATATCTTCGGTAATATGCTCTTCCTCTGGGTTTTTGGGGACAACGTAGAAGACAGATTGGGAAAAGTTAAGTACTTCCTCTTCTATACATTCTGCGGGATTGTTGCAGCTCTCATTCAATCAGTTGTTTCTCCAAACTCAACAATTCCCCTTATTGGGGCTTCGGGGGCTATAAGCGGCGTTTTAGGAGCCTATGCGGTTCTCTTCCCGCGGGCTCAAATAGTAACGTTAATCTTTATCTTCTTCTTTGTTGACGTTATTGTTCTTCCTGCACTTCTCTGGATAGGAATCTGGTTCCTTATACAGTTTATAAGTGCTCTTATCTCCATCAACCACCTGTCAATGGGCGGTGTTGCCTGGTTCGCCCATATAGGAGGGTTCCTTACTGGGGTTTTATTGACCAGACTATTTTTCGTAGGTGGAAGAGAGGGAAAACTTTTAACTTAGTTCCTTACGTTTTCAGACTGTAGCGTTATAATAGGTTAAAGTGGCTATTCTGTTGACAAAAGTTTGCAACTATTAATAATTTTAGATTTGAACTGGAACTTGGAGGTTGGCCTTGGAAAGGAATAAGGAGAAACTCTTCATCTTTGATACCACCTTAAGAGACGGTGAGCAGACGCCGGGAGTTAACTTAACTATAGATGAGAAAGTTCAGATAGCAAAGCAGCTTGAACGCCTTGGAGTTGACGTTATTGAGGCCGGTTTTGCTATAAGCTCTCCGGCCGACTTTGAAGCGATAAAGCGTATAGCGAAAGAAGTTAAGAACTCTACAGTCTGTTCGCTTGCAAGGGCTAAAGAGGAAGATATAAGAACTGCCTGGGAAGCACTTAAAGGGGGGAACAGGGTAAGAATTCACACCTTCATAGCAACTTCAGACATCCACCTTCAGTATAAGCTGAAAATGAGCCGTGATGAGGCCTTAAAGAGGGCCGTTTGGGCAGTTAAGTTTGCAAGGGAAGTTATGGGAGAGAAGGCTGAAGTTGAGTTCTCCGCTGAAGATGCCGGCAGAACAGATCTTAAATACCTGTGTGAGATAGTTGAAGCTGTTATAGAGGCCGGAGCAGATGTTGTAAACATTCCAGATACCGTTGGTTACGCTGTTCCCGATGAGTGGTATGAGAGGATAAGCTACATTATGGAGAACGTGAAAAACGTTGATAAAACAATTATCAGCGTTCACTGCCACAACGATTTGGGCCTTGCAACTGCCAATTCACTTATGGCCGTTATGGCAGGGGCAAGGCAGGTTGAGTGCACTATAAACGGCCTTGGAGAGAGGGCCGGAAATGCTGCCCTTGAAGAGATAGTGATGGCTGTTAAGGTTCGTTCAGATCACTTTCCTGTTTATACCGGTATAGATACAACTCAGATTTACAGAACTTCCCAGCTTGTCAGCAGGTTAACAGGAGTGCTTATCTCTAAAACAAAGCCAATTGTTGGAGATAATGCCTTTGCCCACGAGTCCGGAATTCACCAGCACGGTGTTCTTGCCTGCCGTGAGACTTACGAGATAATGAAACCTGAGGATATAGGACTGAAAGAGTCTAAGATTGTTTTAGGGAAGCACTCAGGAAGGCACGCCTTCAGGAAGAAGCTTGAAGAGATGGGAGTTGAGCTTACAGAGGAGCAGTTTGAGGAGGCCTTCAGGAAGTTTAAGGAGCTTGCTTCACGGAAGAAGGAGATCTACGACGTTGACATAGAGCTCCTCATTGAGGGGCTTGAAGGAGCGAAAGAGAGAAACTATGAGCTCCTTTACAATCAGGCTGTTAGCGGTGAGGGAATTATCCCTTCCGCAACTGTAAAAATTAAGACTCCTGAAGGGGAGAGGCTTGGGCTTGCTGTTGGAAACGGTCCTGTTGATGCAACCTACAGAGCTATAAAGAACGCCCTTGGTGTGGGAGATGAGGTTAACTTGAGAGACTTTAAAATAAGAGCTTTAACCGCTGGAACAGATGCTCAGGCAGAGGTTTACGTTACGTTGGAAGGCGATGGATTTAGAGTCAGTGGTAGAGGAGTTGATCCTGACATAGTTAGGGCTTCAGCCCTTGCGTTC
>WFNZ01000067.1 GCA_015488335.1 Thermovibrio sp. | reverse complement strand
CCTGAATGCTATTTCCCTCAGAGTTTCATCAGGCTTTGCAGAGATACCCCGGGACTGAAGGCTTGAAAGACACATCTGAAGGGGAATGTTGAGCTTCCTGCAAACATCCTTGAGGGTCATTCTACCAAGTCCTGAACCGGGCTGAAGGAAAGAGGAACTCTTTCCTCCAGAGTGAACAGATTCAGACAGGATCTCGTAAACCCGGGCAGGGGTTGTCCCGTTTCTGGCAGCAATTTCTTTCAGGGCCTCATCTGTTGATGAGACTTTTAAACCCTTAGATTTCAGTATGTTAAGTGCCTGCTGAGGAGTTATGCCTAAAAGCTGAGCAACCCTTTTTAGTGGGAAGAGTTCCGCGTGTGGTGCCGGAGGCATGATTTTAGGTTTCGGCCAGCTGTTCCTTATCTTCTCTCCAAAGTCTATGAAGTTTTTAAAGGGAGAAACGTTAAGGAGAGTTCCTGTTCCAACAAGGAAAACGATAAAAGTTGTTACTAAGAACTCTTTTGAGGTAAAGAAGCCTGCCTTTCCTTTCAGGTAGTTGACTATGCTCCTCCAGTTAAGTGCAACGTGCCAAATGCCAAAGAAGATCATAAGGAACCCGAAGATTATGTGGAGGTTGTCCCACTGGTCTTTGTCAAGTCCTAAGAATCGCCAGCCGGTCCAGTAGGCAACCCTGCCGTGGGGCATTGTAAAGAGAACAGTTCCTGTAAGCGCCATAAGGAGAAGTGAGTAGAAAAGAAAAAGGCTTACGTACTTCCTTAGCATTGGTTAACCTCCTTTACTTTGTTCTGCAGAAACGCCGGAACTTTGAGAAGTCGTAAACTGTGCCGTTTGTCCTGTCTTCTACCCTGCAGGCCATAAGTCCGTTTATACCTTTCATCCTCCAGAAGGGGGGAGTAAAGCCTACAACCTTTACGGTATCTCCCTTCCTGATGTTGAGGTCAGGATACCACCAGGTTGGAGCAACTCTTACTTCAACAGTTCCGTTGGGAGTTTTAACCTCTATGGCCCACCAGGTTATATTCCTGCGCCTGAAGCCGGGGACCTTTTTAACTCCTACAACTGTTCCGGAAAATGTTCTCCTTAAAGAGCTGCCGGTCGGAGTCCCAGCGGAGCTGTAAAAACCGGCCTCGTGTTTTACCGACAGTATTTTGTTGAACTCGCCAGTTGAGATGTAATGGGGTTTGTAATCGCTGCCGTAACGCCTGAGGAGCCTTACAAATGCTCTCATGTGGTTCCTTGAACCTCTCATGAGGTTCTGATAAACAGTTTTTATGTCCTGGTTGTCGGTTCTACTTATCGCCTCCTCAAGGTCTTTGATGTCAAGGTCTTCTATCGTCGCTCCTACTTTTAAGGCATCTACGAGGGAACGCTTTCCCTGGGCAACCAACCTGTTGTATAGCTCTTGAAGTTTCCTGTCTTTGAAAACTCCTACCCGATCTCCCGTTTCAGAAACGGGATCCGGTAAGTTGTACTTACGGAGGAGGAGGCCGACCATTCTCATGTGTTGTTCCTCAGAACGGGCTATGTTCCTAAAAACTGAAAGGGGATAGAACTTTGAAAGTGTTAGGTAAACGTCTCTGGCAAGTTTCTCCTCCTCTCTCGTGTGGAGGAGGTCGGCAATTTCCTCCTTACTTAAAGGCTGTTTCGGTAAGCTCTGGACGTAGTAATAGCCGTAGGTCTGCTGACTCTGGGAGGGGAGTGCGGGAGCTCCTAAAAGAAAAACAGTGGCAGCTGAAACTCCAAGCAGTTTTTTCACTCTCTCAAATCTCATCTTCAACCTCTCTTATACGGGTTCAGCAGACTTAAACGAGCAATAAACGTGCCATTTCTTGGAACAGGAAGTAGCCAAAAGATGTGAAAGATTTTCAGGATCAAGGAACAATACCACACTTCTTCCACAGGGAAAATTTGCGACCCGTGTGTAACCTATCGGAAAAATCTCCGTCAGCTCAGAGGAACGGAAATTTTAAAGACAGTCCAGCCTCCCTCTGTGTAGGCAGAGACCTTTCCGCCATGGGCTTCAACTATCCGTTTAACGTTGTAGAGGCCAAGGCCAAAACCCTTCTCCTTGGTTGAATAGAAGGGTTTAAAGATGTCTGTCTTTGGGAGCTCCCCTCCACTATCCATAACGTAGAAGGCATAAAATCGTCCCTCTCTTTTTCCTAAAACTTTTATTAGTTTTTCCCCTTTTCCGTTATTTTCAAAGGCTTCAAAACTGTTTTTAATTAGATCAACAAGTGCAGAGATTATCTTTTCCGGATCAACGTTAAGCTGGACATTTTCTACATCGGTTTTTAGTCCAATTCCCCTTGAACTCAGAAGATCCCCAAACTTAGAGACGGCATTCTCTACAAGAGAAACGGAAGAAGCTTTGGTCTTTTTTAGAGAAATGGGGCGCCTGAGGTCGGCAGTCTCTTCAAGGTAGTTACCGAGATTATCCACTTCGGACTTCAGTTTCCTCAGGTAGTCTTTACAGGTATCACCGGAACAGACGGTTCCCATTCTGTAGGAAAGCAGCCTTAAAGTATTTAACCGATTCTTTACTTCGTGGATGAGTGAGTGGATAACAAGGTTAATACTCTCAAGCCTTTCTCTTTCTTGCCTTTCTCTTTCGTAGAAGAGCTGTTTTCTGAAATACTCCTTAACTATCCAGGCCGTAACAAAGGTAAAGAGAGAACTGAAGATAAGGAGAGAGAAAAAGATGTAGGTTAGATGTTTGTTTAGCTCATCTAAAAGAGAGAAGTTAAAGTAGAGAGTAAAGGTAAAGGGTTTAAGCTTTACAGTCTCCCTATAGTAATTAGACGAAATATCTGAGCCTGGAATGGGAATTTCTCTCCCTTCCAACCTAAAAGTTGCTCCTTTAAGGAGTTTAGACTCTTTCATGTAAGAGTAAAGGGCTTCAACGGGATCACCTCCACCGGCTATGGTCCCCTCAACGACAGATTTAACCCTTGCCGTTTCTTCTCTCACTACAGAGAGGTAGAACTGGTGGAGCTCCCGCCGTAGAACGTAAATATTGACCACTATTGCCAGGAAAAGGAGAAGGAGAATAGAGGCTGGAAGGAGGAGTTTCCTCATATTCCGTACTTCCTCCGCTTATACCTGAGAGATTTCTCATCTATTCCGAGGAGTTTTGCAGCCTTTGTTTGTACGTAACCGGTTCTTTTAAGGGCTTCTTCAATCATTGCTTTTTCAAGGCGGGCTACTTTCTGAGGAAGCGGCTCGGAGAAGTCAAGGGTGATTTCTTCAGGTGATTGGGGTTTTGAATCTGTCAGGTCTTTCAAGTCTTCCGGTTTTATCGTGCCGTCTGAAGTTATTACGAGTCTGTGGATGAGGTTTTCAAGTTCTCTTACGTTTCCAGGGAAAGGGTAAGAGAGAAGAAGCTCAAGAGCTTCAGGAGTCATTTCCACTTCTTTTCCGTACTTTAAAGAAAACTTTTTGAGAAAGTAGCCTGTAAGGGTAACAATATCTTCAGGCCTTTCCCGCAGAGGAGGGATTTTAAGGGTTAAAACGTTGAGCCTGTAGTAGAGGTCTTCTCTAAACTTACCTTGTGAGACCAGCTCTTCCAAATCTCTATTCGTTGCAGCAACGAGCTTTACATCAACTTTTTTAGTTCTATTACTCCCGAGGCGGCGAACCTCTCCCTCCTGAAGAACCCTGAGAAGTTTTGCCTGCAGAGGTAAGGGGAGCTCCCCCACCTCGTCTAAAAAGAGGGTTCCTTTGTCTGCCTCCTCAAAAAGACCCGGTTTGTCTGAAAGTGCTCCTGTAAAGGCTCCCTTTACGTAGCCAAAGAGCTCACTCTCAAAAAGGTTCTCAGGAATTGCAGCACAGTTTATAGAAACAAACTTCCCTCTTCGGCCACTTTTTCTGTGAATGTAACGGGCAAGGAGTTCCTTACCAACACCGCTCTCCCCCAAAATCAGAACGGGAGCATCGCTCTTTGCATACAAAGAAGCTTTACGAAGGAGCTCTTCCATCTGACGGGATGCGTAGACGATGCCGGAACTCTCTGAAGGGGGCTGTCTCCGCAGGGTAACTAACTGACAGGCCTTCTCAATTAGGTTGATAAGAACGGAAGGATCAAAGGGTTTTGTAACGTAGTGGAAAGCGCCGGACTTTATGGCGCCGACGGCATCCTCAATACTGCTGAAAGCCGTAATTACTATAACCTCTGTTTCTGGAAACTCCGACTTTACCTTTTTTAGGAAGGTTATTCCATCTATACCGGGAAGGCGAACGTCTGTAACGACAACTCCCGGGTTCTCACGGGAGAGGAGGGAGAGAGCTCCCTCGGCAGTAGACGAGGTTAGAACTTTAAAGCCAACCTCTGAAAGTATCTCCTTGAGGAGCTCCCTCTGAACGTCATCGTCTTCAACTAATAAAACCTTACACTCCATAGGAACAACTACTCTAAGCTGTTTTAACGCCTGAACGGAACCAGATGTTGCAGGCTCCCTCTAAAGAGACCATACACGGACCTTTAGGATTTCTGGGAGTACACGCCGTTCCAAAGAGTTTACAGTCTGTTGGATAGGCCTTACCTAAAACCACTCTATCACATATGCAACCGGGGATCTTCTCTTCCTTAATCTCGGGAAGGTTAAAGACGGCTTTTGCGTTAAGGTGGGCATATTCGGGGCGGAACTCCAGGCCGGACTTCGGGATATTTCCTATCCCTCTCCAGTTGACATCTGCTTTCTCAAAGTATTTATACATAAGCTCCTGAGCTCTCCTGTTTCCTTCAGGCCTTACAACTCCCTTATAAACATTTTCAAGCTCAGCCTTCCCTTCTTTTATCTGGTAAAGGATTCTGACGAAGGCAAGGAGGAGGTTTTCAGGTTCAAATCCAGCAACAACAGTTGGTATTCCATACTTCTCAGGAAAAACCCTCCAGGCGTTTGAACCAACTATTGCCGAAACGTGGCCCGGAGCAACAAAGGCGTCAACCCCAACCTCAGAATCCTTAACCAGAACTTCCATAATTTCCGGGGTGAGCTTTTGAGAGGTTAGGATAAATAGGTTCTCAGGAATACCCGTCTCAATGAGTGCAGCAGTTGGAGCTGTCGTCGTCTCAAATCCAATTGAGAAGAAAACGACCTTTTTGTCAAGGTTCTCTTCAGCAATTTTTAAAACTTCGTGAGGAGCGGAAACCATTTTGTAGTTCCCGCCGTTTGACCGAATAGAGCCTATACGGGTAGGAACCCTCAGCATATCTCCGTAGGTGCAGAGGATAACATCAGGCCGTTTTGATAGGTTTATAGCGTTTATTACATCACTCTCTGAGCAGACACAGACAGGACATCCTGGTCCCGGAACAAGCTCAACAGTTTCTGGCATCAGTGACCTTAAACCGCTGTAGGCAATCGTGTGCTCGTGGGAACCACAGACGTTCATTATCTTAATTTTCCTATCTTCAGGAGCGAGAGAGTGGATTAGATTAACAAGCTCCTTAATCTTCTCCATTGCTTCCTCCGGGGTAGATTTTAAACCCAAAAAGTAGAACAAAAAGAAACAGCGTAATGGCCGGAGTAAAAGTGAACTGGAAAACCATTGTACTCAAAATGGCAAATTGAACGGCAGCAGCCTTAACGGGAAAAACTCCCGATAGGAGAAGACCGACCATAACTCCGGGAATGTGAACAATTCCTGCGGATCTAAACATATCCCTTACAGGAACTGTTATGTCGTCAATGAGGTTTTTAAATAGAAACCTGAAGACGTGAAGCTCAGAAGCTCCAAGGGCGAACAATCCAAGAAGAATATCCTGAAGGTCAAAGAGGCGGGTTTTGAAATACCTAAAGGCAAGAGAGAGACTCCTCATCCCGGCAGCCGTAACAATACCTGCAAGTGGAATCAGTGAAGTTGGAGTAGGTTTGAGAATTCCAGCAAGATAAAGGAGGAATAGGGAAAAGAAAGAGGTCATAGAAATAGAAAAGAGAATGGTAGAGAAAGCTCTTAAGGTTGAGTAGGGAAAAGGTCTTAAACGGCGGTATGCTATTAGAGAAGCGTTAAAGAAAAAGAGAAGAACGACTCCGAAGTTAAGAAAGGAGATGTTCAGTTTCAGTAGGTAGAGAATAACAAAGGCTATGGCAAAAAGTTGGATGAGCGAGAGGAAGGATGAAAAGAGGAGCTCCCTCCACATCCCGGAATGGAACTTAAGGTCAAAAACTATGACCAGGAGGACAAACAGATAAGAGATAGCTATGGTCAGAACGAGCTGTTCCATTTGCTATAAAGTCTCCGGGAAATTAGCATATTCTGGGGAGGGGATCTTCCTCAAGGAGCTCAAGCCTTCTAACACCCCCAATAGAAGTTACAAGTGTAACACCTGGATCTGAAACAACTTCACCGATAACGGAAGCATCCTTACCTAAAGGATTTGAGTGCAGGATTTCAAGGGCTTCATCAGTATCTTCCGGAGAAACAACAATAACTGCCTTACCTTCGTTTGCAAGGTATAGAGGGTCATACCCTAACATATCACAGATAAAACGCACCTCTTCTCTTACTGGAACTCTGTCTTCATAGACTCTCACTCCAAAGCCGGAAGAGTCAGAGAGCTCCACAAGAACTGTTGCAAGACCTCCTCGGGTGGGATCTCTCATAAAACGAAGGCCTGGGAGTTTAAAGAGAGGGGTAAGAAGAGAGTTTAAAGGGGCGCAGTCACTCTCAACGGGAGTTTCAACATCAAACTCCTCTCTGGCAAGTGAGATGGCAACTCCGTGGTCTCCAACAAATCCGGTCACTATTACACTGTCTCCCGGTTTAATCAGTTTGGGGGAGAGCTCCCTCACAACCTCACCAACTCCGGCAGTGTTTATGTAGATGCCGTCGCACTTTCCCTTTTCAACAACTTTTGTGTCTCCCGCAACGATTTTAACACCGGCAGTTTTGGCAGTTTCTGCCATAGAAGAGACAATTCTCTCAAGTGTTTCAATGGGAAGACCCTCTTCAACGATAAAGCCGGCAGTAATATAGCGGGGGAGAGCTCCGCTGACTGTAAGGTCGTTAACGGTTCCAGAGATGGAGAGTTTTCCAATGTCTCCACCCGGGAAAAAGAGGGGCCTTACAACGTAAGAATCTGTAGTTACAGCAATTCTTGAAATTCCGGGAAGGTATGTTGCGTCCTGAAGAGTATGGAGCTCGGGGAAGTTAAAGTATTTCAGGAAAACTTCCTCTATTAACTCTCTCGTAAGCTTTCCACCGCTTCCGTGACCTATTTCAACTTTTTCCATCTTCAACCGACACCTCCAAGAATGAATAAAACAGGAGCTACCGCCAAAGTGCTGTCTATTCTATCAAGGACACCACCGTGGCCGGGAATAACATTACCGGAGTCCTTCACGCCAAAAACCCTCTTCAAGGAACTCTCAAAAAGGTCTCCTACCTGAGAAATTAGGGTAAGGAGAAACAGAAGAAGGAGAGTTAAAAATCCAGAAGGTAGAATGAAAAGTTTAACGGCCAAAATGTAGGAGATAATAGTTCCGACAAGAGAACCGCCGATAGAACCCTCAACGGTCTTTTTAGGACTTACAGAAGGAATGAGTTTTCTTCTTCCAAAATACCTACCCACAAGGTAAGCAAACGTATCGGTTGACCAGACTATAGAGACGAGTAGGAGCAGAAGCCTTTTAGAAAGGCCAGCAACAGAAAGGAGTCCGAAAGTAAGGTAGACGAAGAAAGCAAGAACAACAAAGAAATCTTTATCAACTGTTCCGTCAAGTATAAGAGCATAAGTGAAGAGAGAGAGGGAGATTAAAAAAGGAGAAAGCATTAAAAGTGAAGATAGAAAAGTTCCTGAGTAGAAAGAGATTGCGAGGCTCGTATAGAAGTAACTGAGAAGTTTTATCAACTGTGGAATATAAACGAATAAGAGGAAAAGGAGAGAGAAGATGAGAAGGGCTACTGTTTGGTAACGCTCTAAACGGGAAAGGTTAAAAAGCTCCATAACGGAAAGAGCTCCCAGAAAGTAGATAAGCAGATAGTAGAAGGGGCGGGGAACTAAAAACAGCATGAGAGTGTAGAGGAAAACAATGAGAGCTCCGACAAGTCTCTCCTTCATTTTATACCGCCGAACCTCCTCTCCCTCTTAGAGAAATCCTCAAGGGCTCTTCTAAATTCCTCTTCTGTGAAGTCTGGCCAGAGGGTCTCTGTGAACCAGAGTTCTGTATAGGCAGACTGCCACAGGAGGAAATTGGAGATACGGAGCTCTCCACTGGTCCTTATAAGGAGGTCAAGGTCGGGGAGCTCCGGAATATAGAGATAGTGTCTGAACGTTTCCTGATCAATAGAGTCAAGACCTTCTCTTAAAATGGAGTTAACGGCATCAATAATTTCCTGACGGCCACCGTAGTTAACGGCAAAAATGGCTGTCATTCCCGTACAGTGGGCAGTCTGCTCCTCCATCCAGGCAAACCCTTCCTGGAGGTAGTCGGGGAGCTCCCACACCCTTCCCATAGTCCTAAACTTAACGTTATTCTCAAGGAACAGATCAAGCTTACTCCTTACGTACTCATACATAAGAGAAAAGAGGAAGTTAACCTCCTCTTTTGGCCTCTTCCAGTTCTCAGTAGAAAAGGCGTAGAGGGAAAGATATTTAATACCGAGATTACTTGCAGCTATAACTATCTTCTCTGTAGTCTCTGCCCCCTTTCTATGGCCCTCTATCCTGGGAAGACCTCTCCTTACTGCCCAGCGTCCGTTACCGTCCATAATTATCCCAACGTGAAGAGGCAGATTCTCCATTTCCCCCTCTTAACTAAAATTTTTGCCTGTAATTCCCGTTATTTTTCAAAGAATCTATAAAATTTGCAAGCTCCTGAACTTTACCTACCAGCATAAAGTGAACGCCACCTGAGAAGTCTACACAGGCTCTTGCAACATCTAAAGCAAACTCCCACCCGTAGGTTGCAGGATCTGAAGCAGATTCAAGCCCTCTGATCAGCGAATCGGGAACGGAAGTAGGGTTGAGTCTCTTCATAAAGTTTGCCATTTTAAGGCTCTTAATGGGAAGAATACCTATAAGGGGAACGGCACCTAAGGAATAAACCAGGTTACTAACCTCTTCGGCCAGTTTAACGTCGTAAACAGGTTGAGTCTGAATGAAACGGGCTCCCGCTTTTATTTTCTTCTCAAGTTTCCAGATCTGGAGAACTTCTGGTCCGGCAAAAGGGTTATAGACAGCCCCTAAAAACAGGTCAACCTTACCTTTTAACTCCTTACCGTTTAAAAGATAACCGCTGTTCAGTTTTGAAGCAGTTTCTATAAGCTGAACAGAATCAAGGTCAAAAACCGGCTTAGCATCGGGTTGATCGCCTAAAGTTGTAAAGTCCCCAGTCATTAAACAGACATTTTC
Organism: Thermovibrio sp.; assembly: GCA_015488335.1. GTDB lineage: Bacteria > Aquificota > Aquificia > Desulfurobacteriales > Desulfurobacteriaceae > Balnearium. Next base: position 16,147 of record WFNZ01000067.1, on the reverse strand, counting down.
TATACCTAAAGCATAAGCTCCCATTAGTTCAGATTGAAGGGCTATTCTGTTCCTGTCTCTGCAGGTGAGCTGAAGGATGGGTTCGTATCCTGAATCTAAGAGGAGTTTTGCCATAGGAAGGGGTGCCATTCTTACCATAGAGCGCTGGCAATCTGTAACGTTAAAGGCATCCACTTTACCCTTTAAAGGCTCTATAGATTCAATAACTGGCTCCCAGTCAGTTCCCCGAGGGGGCGCAACCTCTGCCGTTACGACAAACTTGCCCGAAGCAACCTTTTCCCTGAAAGACAACTACTCCTCCAGAACAAGCTTTCTTGGATAGACAGATAGAGAGTAATCTTTCATAGGAACAGGCTTCCTCAGTTTTTCCAGTTCGTTAAGCTGCTCCATTCTCTGAGCGATTTTGAACCAGATGCAGGGAAGGTTAGGGTCAACCTCACACTTTCCGGCAATGGCTCCGCCACAGGGACCGTTGGTCAAAGATTTTGGACATCTGGCAACAGGACATATTCCACCAGTATCCGATATCACACAGTCTCCGCAGGCTATACAGTATTCCTCAAAGTAGCGGCCTTCCCTTTCAGAACCGATAAATAGAGTGGTAACACCTGTTTTAACAGGAATGGTTACATTCTCCGCTATCAATTGAGTTCCTGCACCGCAGGCAAGGGAGAGAATAACGTCTGCACTCTCCTGAGCTTCCCGAAGCAGGCTCTTTGAGGAGTGGTCAAGTCTTTCTAAAACGCAGGTGCCTCCCGGGCTTTTGACTCCAGTAACCTTAAACCCTTTAAGTTCAAGATAACCAGCTATTTTGTACGCTTCCCGAAGACCACCGTTCTTACACCTTGCAGATCCTAACTGGCAACCAATTATATAAACTCTTTTAAACCCAGAGAGTGAGCGGAGTATTTCATCTAAAGGCTTTAACTTTACTGTAACCAAGGGAACCTCCACAAAAGAGTAGAAAAAACCTAAGATTGGTATTCTACTACAAAGTTCTATCCAAACATTTCGGTAACAGAAGCTTAAGCAAACAGTAATAGAGACCGTAGATAAAAACAGTAAACTGGTAGGAAATCCAAATCAACAGGTTCTGGCATCAAAGAAGAACAAACGTAAAACTGTGTTAAGAAGAAAAATCACATATAAACTTTCACGCTGGCACTCTTTTTCAGGTTATCAAGGTAGTCTTTAAGGGCCTTTTGAAACTTCATCATGTAGAGCTGTTGTCTAATCTTCTCCCTATCACAGTGACCCTTTTCTTCTGACTTTACATAGACAATGTAAAAGCCATCAGAAGTTCTAACGAGCTTGTAATCTCCCGGTTTTATACTCCACACTGCCTGATCCAGAGGTTTTATAAGCATTCCCGGTGTGACTTTCCCGATATGTCCACCTTTTGAAGCAGTTTCTCTATCTTCAGAGAGCTCCCTTGCAACCTTCTCAAACGGAACGCCGTTTGAGAGGAGCTCCATAGCCTTATCTGCTACAGAACGGCTCTTCGTGTAGATGTAGTAAACGTCTCTTACAGGTTTCCCTTCTTCTTTCTGGCATATCATCTCAACTTCACCATCTGAAACAGATACCTTTGACTTAACATCACGGGCTATGAGTTTCGCAATTAGAAGCTGCTCTCTGATTTTCTCTTTCAAGTCGTTTAGCGTTAGCCCTTCCTTCTTGAGTAGTTCAGAGAGCTCCTTTTCACTCTTTATTCCGTTCCTGACCATAAAGTTCTTAAGAGCCCTTTGAACTTCCGAATCTGAAACTTTAAGCCCTTCAGACTTTGCCTGTGTAAGGAGTATCTTTTTCTCAATTAACTTGTCCCTTGCAACCCTCAGGTCTGGAATACCGTTTTCTTTAGCGTAAGAGACAATTTCACTATAGAGTATAGGCTCTCCATTTACCACAGCGGCTATATAGTCAACGATTTTCGCCCGAGAGGGCAGAGTGGTCAGCAATAAAACCAGGAGAAAAACTGCCAAACGCACCTTAACCTCCTGAATTCGGTATTAAAAGGCCCCAGAAGGGGCCAGATGTTGATTATAGTCAACTACTTTGCATAAATCTCAACCTTTGAGTGTTTCTCAAGCTGAGAAACGTAACTGTTAAGAGCCTGTTTAAACATTTCCTGTTCTTTCTGCTGTTTTAAGCTCTGAACGATAAAAGGCTTAAGAGAAGAATAGGGAACTGTTTTCCCGTTTGCATCTGTAAATCTAACTTTATTCTTCTCATAAAATGCTTTAGCTTCGCTATCAGAAACTTTAACCTTCCCTATTTTAATGTGTTTTTTGAGAAGTGCCTGAATCAGGATGCGTTTCTTCATCAGGGCAATCTCTTTCTGAACTTCCGGGTCTTTCTCAACACCTTCTTTCAGGGCTTCCTGATAGAGGAGCTCCTCTTTTATCATATTGTTAAGGAGCTGTTTTCTGAAGGCAGGATTGTTTTCAAGGGTTTTATAGTTTGGCGGTAGAGATTCCACAACCTGTTTCAGATCCTTCTCAGTTATAGGTTTTCCGTTTACCCTGGCAAGGATCTTCTCGGCAGCAATGGCAGATCCTGCAACCGAAAGAGCTACAGAAAAGGCTAGTAGTGCTTTTCTCAATTTATCCTCCATAAAGCTTATTTGAACTAAAGTTAGTTTACCCTCAATCCAATTGCAAAGATAGGGTCTGAGCATAATTTTATGGAGCGAATTTCCCTAACCCTATTCAGGTGAAAGTATGAAGAGGAAAGTTAACCTCAACGAGATAACGGCAAAGGAGCCGTTAAAGGTAAAGACGGAAATTCAACCTTCTGTAATGAATTTACCTGAGGAGGAAATAAGCGATTCCTCTCCTTTCAAGTTAGAGATAGAAATTCAGAAGAAACCGGCAGGTTATCAGGTTAAAGGGCACATAAGCGGAAACGTTGAACTTACTTGTAGCAGGTGTTTAAAAAAGTTTACCCATCATATTGAGCAGGACTTTGAGTATAAACTTCTTCCTACTTCTGAAATTGCAGGTGGCGAAATAAAGGGAAGTGACCTTGATATAAAATTCTCCGACGAAACAGTCTTAGATCTTGCAGATGTTGCTGAGGAGCAGGTAATTCTTAACCTGCCGGTAAAACCGGTATGTAGTGAAGAGTGCAAAGAAGTTCACTACAAAGAGTGGACTGAAGATGAGGAAAAAGAAGTTGACAAAAGATGGGAGAAACTAAAAGAGCTTAAAAATAAACTTAAAAAGGAGTGAGGTATGGCAGTTCCAAAGAGAAAGGTCTCAAGGACGAGAAGGGACAAGAGGAGAACCCATTGGAAGGCCAAAAACCCGGCTATCTCTGTATGCCCCAACTGTCTTCAACCCAAACTTCCCCACAGGGTGTGTAAACACTGCGGCTACTACAACGGCAGAACGGTTGTAGAGGTTGAGGAGTAAATGAGAATTGTTCTGGACGCTATGGGGGGCGATTTTGCCCCTCAAACTCCTGTTGTAGGGGCAGTTCAGGCGGCAAAGGAACTTAAAACAGAAGTAGTTTTAGTTGGAGACAGGGAAAGGATAGAGAGAGAGCTCTCCAGATACTCCTATCCGAAGGATCTGATTGAAGTAGTCCATTCAGAAGATGCCGTTCCAATGGATGAACAGCCGGCAAAGGCCCTGAAAAGGAAAAACTCTTCCATTCATGTTGGACTGCAGCTCGTGAAGAATGGAAAAGCCGATGCTTTTGTCAGTGCAGGAAACACGGGAGCCGTAATGGCCATTGCCCTCTTCACCGTTGGAAGGCTGAAAGGAGTTGAGAGGCCAGCAATTTCTACAATCCTTCCAAACCTGAAGGGACACACCTTTCTTTTAGACGTAGGAGCTAACGTAGACTGCAAACCACACCACCTTCTTCAGTTTGCCGTGATGGGTAGTGCCTACGCCCGTTACGTTTTAGGGGACGAAAACCCAAAAGTAGGCCTCTTAAACATAGGGGAAGAAGAGGGAAAGGGAAACGAACTGACCAAAGAGGCCTACAGGCTTTTAAAAGAGGCTAAAGAGAAAGGGTTAAATTTCATCGGAAATGCAGAAGGAAGAGACATATATTCGGGAGAGTTTGACGTTATTGTGTGTGACGGGTTTGTGGGAAACGTTGCACTGAAACTGAGCGAGAGCCTTGCAAAAATACTGGCGAAAATTTTAAAAGAGGAAATTGAAAAACACTTCATCTCAAAGATAGGAGCTTTGGCCCTTAAACCGGCTATAAAGGGATTTAAAAAGAGAATAGATTACGCAGAGTGGGGAGGAGCTCCCCTTTTAGGCATAAAAGCTCCTGTTATAATTTCCCACGGGAGCTCCAACGCAAAGGCCATAAAGAACGCTATTAGAACGGCAACACAGTTTGTAGAGTCGGAGCTCAACAACCATATAGAGGAAGAAATAGAAAAGCTAACGGGTAGGTAAATGGGTGTAAAAATAGTTTCAACCGGCTCTTACGTCCCCGACAGAGTTCTTACGAACTTTGACCTTGAGAAAATAGTAGACACCTCTGACCAGTGGATAACCACGAGAACAGGTATAAAAGAGAGAAGAATTAGCGAAGGAGAGACAACCTCTGACATGGCGGCAGAGGCCGCAGCAAGGGCAATAGAGGGGAAGGCGGAACCTGAAGATATAGAGCTGATAGTGGTTGCAACTGCTACTCCCGATGCATTCTTTCCATCAACAGCCTGCAAAGTCCAGTCAAAGTTAGAGAACAAAAAGGCCATAGCCTTTGACATATCTGCTGCCTGCACAGGTTTTATATACGGTCTCTACACAGTTGATTCAATAGTGAGAAGTAAAGGTATAAAGAGAGCTCTTCTCATTGGAGCAGAGCGGTTTTCAAAAATAGTGAACTGGAAAGACAGAACAACCTGCATACTCTTTGGAGATGGAGCGGGAGCAGTTCTTATTGAACAGAGTAAAGACGAAGGAATCTTAGGTTTTGACATAGGAGCAGACGGATCTTACGGGGAGCTCCTTGTGGCACCCTCTGTAGGTTCCAATGAGGAACCGCCCCACTACCTGAGGATGAGAGGAAATGAGGTATTTAAGGTTGCCGTTAGAACAATGGTTGAATCTGCACAGAGACTTCTGGAAAAGACCGGAATCTCTCCCGATGAGATAGCCCTTCTGATTCCCCACCAGGCAAACGTAAGAATTATAAAGGCTGTAGCTGAAAGGCTTAAAATACCTGAAGAGAAAGTTTTTATAAACCTTAACCGATACGGGAACACAAGTGCCGCATCAATCCCCATAGCGCTGGACGAAGCTGTTAGAAGCGGAAGGGCTAAAAAGGGCGATAAAGTTCTTATGGTTGCTTTTGGTGGAGGGTTTACCTGGGGTTCCTGTATAGTAAAGATATAAAGGAGAGCTGGAGGGAGAATGTTAAAGACACGGCTGTGTGAGATATTGGGAATTGAGTATCCAATCCTGCAGGGGGGAATGGCCTGGATTGCAGACGCCGAGCTGGCTGCGGCAGTATCAAACGCCGGTGGGTTGGGAATAATAGCCGGTGGAAGTCGGAGCGCGGAGGAGCTCCGTCAGGAGATAAGAAAGTGTAAAGAGCTAACGGATAAACCCTTCGGCGTAAACGTAATGCTCATGATGCCCAACGCAGAAGAGATAATTAAGGTCTGTTTAGACGAAGAAGTTCCTGTAGTTACAACCGGAGCGGGCAACCCCGGAAAGTACATACCGGCGTTCAAAGAGAAGGGAATAAAAGTTATCCCTGTAGTTGCAAACGATGCTCTGGCAAAGAGGATGGAGAGAATTGGAGTTGATGCCGTTGTAGCTGAAGGGATGGAAGCCGGAGGACACATAGGGAAACTGACAACAATGGTTCTCATTCCGTCAATAGTCAGAGCGGTTAAGATTCCCGTTATAGCCGCAGGTGGAATAGCCCTTGGTGAACAAGCTGCCGCAGCCTTTGCCCTTGGAGCAGAAGGAATACAGGTAGGAACCCGGTTCTTAGCAGCAAAGGAGTGTAACGTTCACCCCAAATACAAAGAGAGAATACTGAAGGCAAGGTTCAACCAGGTTACAGTTACGGGAATAACAACCGGCCACCCGGTTAGGCTCCTTGAGAACAAACTAACAAAGAAGTTCGCCGAGCTTGAGTTCTCTGGGGCTCCCAAAGAGGAGTTAGAGGAACTTGGAAAAGGGAGGCTGAGACTGGCCGCAGAGAAAGGAGACGTTGATTGGGGATCTGTAATGGCTGGCCAGGTGGTTGGTTATGTAAACAAGGAAGAGACGGCAGAAGAGATAGTCAAAGACATAATGGAAGGGGCTGAGAGGACATTAAAGAACCTCTGTAACCGTTTCTTCAACTGCTGAGGAGATAGAGATGAAATTAATTGAAGGAAAACTTTGGGCAGAAGGCTTCAGATTCGGAATAGTCGTAAGTAGGTTCAACTCTTTTATAACAGAGAGGCTCTTAGAGGGAGCCCTTGACTGTCTTAAAAGGCACGGCTGCAGAGATGAAGATATAGAAATAGTATGGGTTCCCGGCTCTTTTGAGATACCGCTGATTGCAAAAAAGATGGCAAAGAGAAGTAACTACAACGCCGTTATAGCACTGGGAGCGGTTATAAGAGGAGAAACCCCCCACTTTGACTACGTGGCAGCAGAGGTCAGCAAAGGAATAGCTGCTGTCTCCCTTGAAACAGAAAAACCGGTGGTTTTCGGAGTTCTGACAACCGACACTGTAGAGCAGGCCATAGACAGAGCGGGAACAAAGGCCGGAAACAAAGGTTGGGAGGCTGCCCTTACGGCCATAGAGATGGTCAATCTTCTAAAAGAGATGGAGGAATAATGGGTAACCTCTCAAACCCGGAAAAGAAAAGGGCAAGGGAACACGCGTACGTAATTGCATACCAGACAGACGTTTCCGGATTCTCTCCAGATGAGGTTATGGAGACATACTGGGAAGAGGTTGAAGAAGAGAGGGGAGAGGAAAAGAGAGAAGTTAAGGAACTGGCAGAAAGGCTGGTTAAGGGAACTTTCAGGAACCTGTTAGAAGTTGACTCAGAGATATCAAAACACCTGAAGAAGGGATGGGTTATAGACAGACTGTTGCCGATGGACAGGGCAATACTGAGGGTAGCAACCTACGAACTGTTGAAAGAAGAGATTTCACCGGCAGAGGCTGTAATAAACGACGCAGTTGAGCTGGCAAAGGAGTACGGAGAAGACGAAAACTCCTACAGGTTCATAAACGCCATTCTAGACAAAGTGAAGAAAGATGCAGGAAAGTAGAATCGGTCTCCTTGCCGGAGCCGGGGAGCTCCCCATAGAATTCTTGAAATCGGCAAAAAGAAAAGGAGTAAAGGTAACAACGTTCGCAATAACAGGACTAACCGACAAAAGAGTAGAGGAACTTTCAGAAGAAGTCATCTGGATAAAACCTATAAAGTTAGGCAAATTCCTGAAAGAGCTTAAAAAGAGCGGCGTTAGAGAAATAGCAGTTCTGGGAAAGATAGAACACAAAGAGGCTCTAAAACTGAAAAACCTTGATCTCACTGCCATTAAATTGATAGCGGTTCTCAAAGATCTGAAACCTGAATCATTGATAAAGGGAGTTTTTAGAGAAATAGAAAAATCTGGAGTAAAAGTAATATCTCCGGAGTTATTCCTGAAACACCTCCTCATACCGTCGGGAACTGTACTCGGCCCCCAGCCAGATAAAGAAACCCTGAAGGACATGAAGTTTGGAATGGAAATAGCAAAAAGAATAGCCGAAATGGACATTGGTCAAACGGTAGTTGTAAAGATGGGAACCGTAATAGCCGTTGAAGGAGTAGAGGGAACAGACAGGTGTATAGAAAGAGGGGCAGAACTCTCTTCCGGCGGCTTCGTAGTGTGCAAGGCAGCAAGACCTCACCAGGACATGAGAATAGACGTTCCCACAGTAGGGGAAAAAACGATCAAACTGGTAAAAGAGCTGGGCGGAAAGGGAATAGCAGTAGAGGGAAACAAAACGTTCGTAATCACTCCGGATAGAATAGGGGAGCTCTGCAGAAGGCAGAAACTCCCCCTAATCGCCCTTTAACCCACAACCCTCCCCTGGCCCCACTTAAGCCGTCAGCCCTGTTGTTCTTATTCAATCCTAAAAATACCTCTTGAACTGAAACGGTTTCAAGACCTAAAAGTTTTAACGCAAAGTTTTAAACTAAAGTTTCAAGAATGGCTCTTATATCCCTCTCTGTAGGAATCCTAGGGAGGTTTCCCATCAGAAATTTCTTTTCCATAACCAGAGAGATAAAAAGGGTAAAGTCATCTTTTTTAACTCCTACAGGAGAAGCTTTCTCCGGAATTCCTAAAAACGATAAAAGCTCCTTTAGAGCTCTTAGAAAACCCTCGGCACCTCCTGAAACTCCCATGTAATCTGAAAGCTCCGCAAGGGTTTCCTTCACAGAGAGCCCGTAGAACTCAAGAACGGGAACGAGAAAGATACCGTTGGCAAGACCGTGGGGGACCCTGTAGAGAACCCCTAAAACGTGAGCAAGGGTATGAACGAGACCTGCTCCAGCGTCGGTTATTGCCATCCCCCCCAAAAGACTTCCCATCATAACACGTTCTCTTGCAGAAATATCTTTAGAGTTCCCAAAAGCTCTCGGTAAATAGTTAAAAATGAGCTTAGCAGACTCAAGGGAGTAGAGCCGGCTGATGGGAGTTGCTCTTTTGGAGAGGAGCGACTCTAAAGCGTGGGTTAGAGCATCAATTCCAGTATTCGCAGTAACAGTTTGAGGCATGGAGACAGTGAGTTCAGGGTCATCTAAAGCCAAAACCGGAAACAGGTAGCGGGAGATAAGTGGAGCTTTCTTAAGGTTTTTCCTGTCTGTCAGAACAGCATAGGGAGTTACTTCAGAACCAGAACCGGCAGTTGTTGGAACGGCCACAACCGGAACTCCTGGATTCTTAAAAGGTTCGGGAATGCCAATAAACTGGTGAATATCACCTTCGTTTGTAAGCATAACGGAAACGGCCTTTGCCACATCTAAAGAACTTCCACCACCAACAGCAACGATAAGGGTTGGAGAAAATGCCTTTACTTCACTCAAAACTTGAAGAGCATTTTCTACCGTAGGATCAGGCTCCACAGAACAGAAAATAGAAACTTTCCCTGAAACCTGTTCTGAGATCGCTTTCACATAGCCGTGCGAAACGGCAGAAGAACCGCATATAACGGCAGTTCTTGAGTCATCAAGCCCCAAAAAGTCAATTTCGTCCTTTAACTTATAGAGAACTCTCCGCCCAAAAACCACCCTGGTAGGCATGTGGTGTCTCATCTCTACTCCCCCGAAATTTGTTGTGCTACACTATTTCCAAGTCTAACAGAAAAGAGGTGGAGATGAAAACGGCAGAGTTTCACAGAATGTGTCCCAACTGCGGAAGGATTATTTCTGACGAGCGGTTAAAGAAAGGTTTACCCTGTGAAAAGTGCCTGCCTGAAGAAATTGATTACAGCAAAAGAGTAGAGATATGCGAAACCCTTAAGAGGGAAAACCGGTTAGAGAGGTTTCAGGAGATATGCCAGCTTGACCGGTTCGTGGAAGAGTATACAGAGTTCTTCAAAAAGAAAACGGGCTTTTCTCCCTGGAGTCTACAAGTTATGTGGGCTAAAAGAGTAGCCCTAAAGAAGTCATTTACGATGATAGCTCCAACCGGAGTTGGCAAAACCACCTGGGGATTGGTAACCAGTGCCTATATAAAAGGAAAAGTGTATATTCTAGTCCCAACAAAACTTCTGGTACTACAAACAGTTGAAAAGCTGAAAAAACTTACAGAGAAAAAGATTGTTGCATATACCGGAAGGAAAAAAGAAAAAGAGGAAATATCTTCAGGCAACTACGATATATTGGTAACTACAACGAACTTTCTTTACAGAAACTTTGAAATTATACCGAAACCGTTTAACTTTGTTTTCGTTGATGATGTTGATTCCCTCCTTAAAAGTGCAAAGAACGTAGATAAGGTCATACAGCTTCTCGGTTTTACAGAAAAAGACGTTGAACTTGCCATGAGAGTAATTGACTTAAAAATCAAACTTGCAAAAGAGGGAGAAAAAGCAAGCAGAAAACTGATAAATACAGTAAGGAAGTATGAGAAGTTCCTTGAGAAAAGACGCAGAGAGATAGAGAACGTCTTGGTGGTTTCGTCTGCAACCTCTCAGCCGAGATCTAAACGGGTAAAGCTATTTAGAGAACTCTTAGGTTTTGAGGTGGGAAAATCTGCAACGACGCTGAGGAACGTTGAGGATATTCTCATTTACACAGATAGTGATTTCTTAGAGGAAACAGTAAAACTGATAAAGAAATACGGAAAAGGAATCTTCGTATTTGTTTCTGCAGATAGAGGAAAGGAGTTTGTGGACGTAGTTGTTGAAAAGTTAAACAGTAGTGGTATACCTGCAGTCTCTTACGAGGATTTTACCCCGGAGAACCAGGAGAAATTCGTAAAAGGAGAGCTCTGGGCTGCAGTAGGAATATCAAGCTACAGGAATCCCCTTGCAAGAGGTATTGATCTACCTCAGGCGGTAAGGTACGCCATCTTTATAGGCGTCCCAAAGATGGAGTTCAGCGCAAAACTCTCTCTAGCACCAGTTAAACTTTACGGAATGCTTTTAGTTCTAAGGGAGCTCCTTCCAGAAGAGGAACAACCAAAAGTCATTTCCTACATAAGTTACTTAAAGAAGTACCTGACCCTCAAAGAGGAACTCCTTGATAGATACCCAAAAATTAAAGAGAAATTAGAGGAGATAAAGAGGTTTTTAGAGGAATACCTGAACGACCCTGAGTTTTTAGAGAAAATCAGAGAATCGGAAACCGTATCTCTGAAAGAGGAGAACGGAGAGCTCTATCTGGTAGTAGGAGACGCCGCAGGATATATACAGGCCTCTGGAAGAACGTCAAGAATGTTCGCAGGAGGACTGACAAAAGGTGTAAGCCTCATGTTTGTAGACGATCTCAAAGCCCTTAATTCACTGAGAAAAAGAGTTCTCATCTTCTTAGAGGATATAAACTTCAAGGTCTTAAATAGGGACAGGGGAAAAGAACTTGCAGAACGGTTTGGATTTGAACTGATAGAAGAGAAAGACCTTAAAAGGATTTTTGAAGTTGTAGACAGGGATAGAAAGAGAGTAAGAGAAATACTTGAAGGTAAGATAACAACGGAGACGAAAAGCCTTGTTACAACAGCCCTTGTAGTTGTTGAATCTCCCAACAAAGCAAGAACAATAGCCAATTTCTTTGGAAGACCTGTAAGGAGAAAGATAAACGACGTAGATGCCTACGAAATAAATATCGGCAACAAATTACTTCTCCTTACTGCTTCAAAAGGCCATGTATTTGACATAACTGTAAGAGACGGCATATGGGGAGTAAAGGAAGAGAAAGGACGGTTCATTCCTGTATACGATACGATAAAGTACTGCACAGCCTGTAATGAACAGACAACAGAACCTTTCTGCACAAAGTGTGAAGGAAAACCTGACGTTGACAAGATAACTGTCGTTCAGGCTCTCAGAGAACTGGGACTGGAAATTGACGAAGTTTATATTGCCAGCGACCCCGACACAGAAGGAGAAAAGATAGGCTGGGACGTAGGAACCGTTACAAAACCATACCAGATGAAGATGAAAAGGATGGAGTTCCACGAAGTAACAAAGTGGGCCTTTATGGAAGCCCTTGAAAACCCGAGAGAGATTGACGAGAACCTAGTAAAGGCGCAGATAGTAAGGAGGATAGCAGACAGGTGGGTCGGTTTTTCACTGAGTCAACACCTCTGGAAAGTCTTTAAGAAAAACTGGCTCTCGGCAGGAAGAGTTCAGACACCGGTTTTAGGCTGGGTTATAGAGCGGTACAACGAGAGTAAAGAGAGAGTAGGTGTTGTTACCGTAGAGACGGAAATTGGAAAGTTCTCCTTTAAGGTTGAAGATGTCTCAAGGTTAAAGAGAGTAGTTGCAGACAAATTAAAACTTAAGGTATTGAAAAAGGACCAGACTGAGAAAAACCCGAAACCGCCGTTTAATACTGGAGAGCTCCTCAAAGAAGCGTCTGATAGGTTAAACCTCTCTGCAGAGAGAGTTATGGAAATTGCACAAGATCTGTTTGAAAGCGGCTTCATTACCTACCACAGAACTGACTCCACAAGGGTTTCAACTGCGGGAATGGGAATTGCAAAAGAGTACATTTCTGAAAAGTTCGGCCCGGAATTTGTGAAACTGAGATCCTGGGGGGAAGGGGGAGCCCACGAGTGTATAAGACCAACTAGGCCGTTAGACGTAGATGCTCTCAAAACCCTTGTCTACGTTTCAGGTTCAACGGCAAAGATGACAAAAGACCACTTCAGGGTTTACGACCTTATATTCAGGCGGTTTATGGCATCTCAGATGATTCCAGTAGAGGTAGAAAAGGTGGAAGTAGAACTAAAACTCCTACCCGACGATCTGATAACCCTGGAAGAGTTTATAACAAAAATCGTAAAAGACGGCTGGAGCCTAATTCTTCCAATTGAGGCAGAGGAATTCCCCGTTGAGCTCCGGGAAGGAGATACCTATTACTACGACGTTAAGGCCGTTACAAAGAGAACTGTTCCAAAAGTGTTCCCGTACACTCAAGGGGAGTTAGTTGAGGAGATGAGGAAAAGAGGAATAGGAAGACCATCAACTTACGCGAAAATAGTTCAAACTCTCCTTGATAGACGGTACGTAGTTGAAAGAGGGAGGTTTCTACACCCCACAAAGTTGGGAATAGAGGTGTATAACTACCTATCTCAAAACTTCCCCAACTACACGTCTGAAGAATTTACAAGGAAACTTGAAGAGCTGATGGATATGGTTGAAACTGGAAAAGCTGACTATCAGGAGATAATAAGAGAACTAAAACCGGTTTTAAGGTTTGCAAAGATTGACCCGAAACAGGTAGTGGGCGAATAGTTGCTGACTTTCTGGCACTTTAAGAGCTAAGATATTACAGTCTCTGGCTTAACAGTTTCTCCGTTTGACTTCCCAACTCCTAAGAACTTTCCATCACGGGAGAGAACGGAGTAGAGGCCTTGGGGGAGCTCTCTCTTTATAAACATTCCGTTCTTAAAGAGCTTCTCCTCCTTTTCTGTAACTGTAACAACAGGGAATTCCAGGACTTCATGGGGTGGTAGGAGAAAGGGAGCAATTCCCTCTTTTTTTAAGAGATTGAGAGGAACAGCTCTATCCTCACATATATTTCCAACACAGGTTCTGCGGAGCTCCACTACAATAGCGCTACACTTAAGAGATTCACCAATATCATGAATCAAAGACCTTACGTAAGTACCTGAAGAACAGTGAATCAGAAGTTCAAAATCAGGATAAGAATAAGAAACAAGATCTAAAGAGTAGACCACTACACTTCTGGAAGGGAGCTCCACTTTTTTCCCCTCCCTTGCAAGCTGATAAGCTCTCTTCCCCTTTATACGGACAGCCGAGTAGGGCGGGGGAAACTGATTGATCTTTCCCGTAAACAGGGGAAGAACTGATAGAAACTTCTCCTTAGAAATCTCCGGGCAGTTAACCGAAGAGAGTTCTCCATCTACATCATAAGTTGGAGACGCTAAACCAAACCTACCTTTTACCCTGTAAACTTTGTCCTTTTTCAGAAGATATTTAGACAGTCTGGTTGCCTTCCCAACAGCAAGAATAAGAACTCCCGTAGCAAGAGGGTCTAAAGTCCCTGTATGTCCAACTTTATACCTGTTTCCCGTTAGTTTTCTAACCTCTGAAACAACAGTATGGGAAGTTATCCCTTTAGGTTTATCAACAATCAGAAAACCGGTCATTGCTGGCAGAGGTCGTTATCGTTCTCAATGAAGTTAGAGAACTCAACCGGAACAGAGATCGTTCTCTCTACAGTGCCATCGCCACAGTTGGAGGAAAACTTAAAAGTCACGTTAACCCTGTAGAGGAAGGGAGCATAGCTACTGTATTTTCTGTACTCAGACCTCATCGTATCAACAAGAGCTGCTGTAATGGATATTCTACCTGTCCCGCTACCACCAGTTGTAACATCATCTGCGGTACAAGCTATTTCATTTGCCATTTCTCTGAGGAAATCTGAAGATGTCATCTCTTTTGGTAATTTTGAGATAGGGGTAACAGAAACGGTACAACCTTCAAATATGAGATCCTGATTTTGAGATGAAAAGCTAGTAGAACAGAGATTAGAATAGTTCAGAGTAAACGTGATCTCTTTTGCCGCAGGCTCGCTTTCAACGTAAGTGGTATTTCCGTTTGAATCGGTCTCCTCGTTATAACAGACGAGGTCCTGCTGAAGTTTTGAAGGAAGGTCTGACACACTAACTTCAGAACTTAAACCGCTACCTCCACTACCGCATCCGGCTATTAGGAACAGAAGAACAAAAGGAAAAATCTTTCTCATTTCCCTACCTCACCATTAGATTCAACAATAACAGGTGTTATAAATACCAGCATCTGTTTCTTTGAAACAGTAGTTTGAGAGTTTTTAAAGAGCCAGCCTAAGAGGGGAATTCTGGAAAGGACAGGAACCCCAGAAACTGATCTGTTTTTCTCTTTTTCGTAAATACCCCCTATAACGATAGTATCTCCGTTATGAACGAGAACTTTTGACTTAACGTTCCTGGTATTGATAGCCGGCTCACCGCTACCTGTTACTGCAACGTAATCGTAGTTTGGAGAGTCTTTATGGAGCTCCAAATCAAGTAGGATGTTATTATCTGAAGTAATATGAGGCTTAACCTTCAAAATGAGAGAAGCCTTCTTAAAGTTAATACTGTAAGAAGTTGCTCCTCCAGCACCTACAGTTGACTCCCTGTAAGGGATTTCAATACCCTGTTCTATAGAAGCTTCTTGGTTGTCAAGAGTCAAGACCTTTGGAGAAGAGATAATTTGAGCTTCACCATCAACCTCTAAAGCCTTAAGGGCCAACTCCACCCTTAAAGTCTGAGAACGGTTAAGAATACCTAAAGCAAGAGTTGAGTTCATAACCGGAATGTTTGAAAGGTTCATATAGGAGTCGGGACTTATCAGAGGGGTGTAGTTATCAGTATTGAAACCGTAACTTTCCGTAGTATAGGTTGAAGCAGGAGAATTACCCAACCGGTTATAACCGCTAATGTACCATGTAAAGCCTAAGTCCTTCTCTGCTTTTGTACTAAGTTGAACAATTTTGGCCTTTACAAGAACCTGTTTCCTTGGTTTATCTATCCGTCTGATAAGCCTGAGAATATCCCTGTAGTGAGTAGGAGTAACCTTGAGTAGAAGGGAATTTGTCTGCTTATTTACGGCTATCTTTTCTCTGTCGGAGCTCCCCAACATATCCGTTATATCCTTAACAAGATCCGATGCGTTTACATAGTTAAGCGGAACAATATACTCGTTTACAGGTTCCAGTTTCTCCTCTTTCACTATCTTTGATTTTGGAAGTATCCTTATATAGTCAGGAGTTTCTATGTAAGTCAGGGAGAGGGGCTCAAGAACAGCCTTTAGAGCCTCTTTCCAGGGAACAGGTTTTTTGAAATCAACGTTCACCTTTCCATTAACTTCAGGATCAAACACAACATTTACATTTGCAACAGTTGCTATCGCTCTTATTACAGATTTAACGTCAGCATTTGTAAAATGGAGGGCAACTTTAGGACCTTCCGCTCTGAGAGAATGTTTTTCTTTCTGGGCCGTCTTCGTTTTTGAAGCCATCAGTTTCACAAAAATCTGATTTTCCTTCGGTAGAACCTCTACAGCAGCAACTTTTGGAGACAGCACAAGTGTAATAATCCCACCTTTTGCCGAGTTAGAAAAAACTACAGATCTAACGTTGGCCGAGTTAACACGTTTCTTATCTGGTTCAAGTTTAACATGAGGAATGCTCAGGATCAGTCTATTTCCTACTTTCTCAAAAGTGGGATTCACGGGTAGAGGGAAATCAATAACTATCTCTTCCCCCGCTACTGTTCTTATAGAATTAATTTCAGGTTTTATAAAGTCTCCTTCCAATATTTTTAGTTTTACTAAATTTTTACCTCTGTTAAGTTTTAAAACTCCCGGTTTGGATAAACTTACAATCAGGACAGAATCCTTACCTTTTGGAATAAGTTTTGCATTCTTTACAAAATCCCCTCTTTTCCCCACAATATATGGT
>WFNZ01000066.1 GCA_015488335.1 Thermovibrio sp. | reverse complement strand
TTCCTATTCCAGTTAGCCCTTGCACTCCACAGGCAGAAGATAAAAAAAGAAAAGGGAATAGCCTTTCCCGTTTCAGAGGAGCTGATAGAGGAGTTCAAAAAAGCCCTCCCCTTCAAACTGACAAACGCACAGGAGAGGGTCTTAAAAGAGATAGTTGAAGATATGAAAAAGCCTGAACCCATGAACAGGCTTGTTCAGGGAGACGTGGGAAGCGGAAAAACCGTTGTTGCCGCAGCTGCAGCATTCTTTGCGGCAAAGAGCGGTTATCAGACGGCCGTAATGGCTCCATCCGAAATTCTTGCAAACCAGCACTTTAAAAAGTTTAAAGAGTTCCTCTCACCCTACGGTGTAAGGGTCGGCCTTCTAACTGGAAGCATGACGAAAAAGCAGAAAGAGACCGTTTACAGGGCAATAAAAGAGGGCTTTATTCAGGTTGTTGTTGGAACCCACGCCCTAATACAGGAAGGAGTTGAGTTTAAGAACTTAGGCCTTGCAATCATAGACGAACAGCACCGCTTTGGCGTGAAGCAGAGGGTTGAGCTGAAGAAAAAGGGAAAGATGCCGGACGTTCTTGTTATGACGGCAACTCCCATTCCCCGAACACTTGCGATGACAGCCTACGGAGACCTTGACGTCTCTGTAATAGACGAGCTTCCCGCCGGAAGGAAACCCATAGAGACAAAGATTGTCTTTGAAGATGAGAGAAACACGCTGATAGAGTTCTTCAAAGAAGAGATAGAAAAGGGCAACAGGGTCTACATCGTCTACCCACTGATAGAAGAGTCTGAAAAGTTAGAGCTCAAGGCTGCAACCGAGATGTTCCACTACTGGAGTGAAAAGCTAAAGCCCCACAAAGTTGGCCTTTTACACGGCAGGATGAAGCAGGAAGAGAAGGATGCCGTAATGGAAGCCTTTAAGAAAGGAGAGTTCTCAGTTCTCGTTTCTACAACGGTTATTGAAGTTGGAGTTGACGTTCCGGAAGCCACAGTTATGGTGATTGAACACGCAGAACGGTTCGGACTTGCACAGCTTCATCAGTTGAGGGGAAGAGTTGGAAGGGGAGACAGGCAGTCCTACTGTTTCCTCGTCACTTCAAGAGGCGTTGGAGAGGACGCCATAAAGAGGTTGAAAGTTCTTGAGTCAACAAACGACGGCTTCAAAATCGCCGAGGCAGACCTTCAGTTCAGAGGTCCCGGAGAGATATTTGGAACCAGACAGTCTGGCCTTGGAGACTTTAAGGTTGCAGACCTGAGGAGGGACTACGAAATCCTTAAAACGGCAAGGGAAGAGGCTGAAAAGCTGATTGAGAAGAACCCTGAACTTAAAGGCCTTAACGACCTTAAGGAGCTGATGAAATTCCGTTTCGGAGAAAAGTTTGACCTTGTAGAGGTAGGTTAGTAGGTTCTCTCAACTATAAAGTCTGCAACTTCAAAGAGCGCTTTTTTCAGTGGAGACTCCTCAAAGACGGAGATCTCTCCTTTAGCCCTCTCAACAAACTCCCTTGCCAGCTGGAATGTCCTCCTGTCTCCGCCCCTCTCAAGGACGATTCTCCTTATCGTATCAATTTCTTCTTGAGAAGGCTGAGGGTTTGAGAAGACCGATTCAACAGTTTCACGCTCTTCTTCTGAAAGCTCCCCCCAAACAGAGAGTAACGGGTAGGTAACCTTTCCTTCCCTTATGTCGTTTCCAGCAGGCTTTCCAATAGTCTGTGAGTCTGAGATGTAGTCAAAAGCATCGTCAACAAGCTGAAAGGCATAACCTATGTACTCTCCGTACTTTTTAAGAGCTCTCCTCTTTTCCTCACCTGCGTTTCCAACTATGGCACCACACTCACAGCAGGTTGAGAGGAGTGAAGCGGTCTTCCTGTAGATAACGTCAAAGTAGTCCTCTTCAGTTATTGAAAGGTCTCCAATTTTTTCAAGCTGGAGGAGCTCACCTTCTGCCATATCCTGAACCGTCTGAGACGCCACTTTCAAAACTTCTTCACCGCCGTAAACTGCCAGAACGTAGATGGCCTTTGCAAACATGTAGTCGCCAACCAGAACGGCAACGTCGTTTCCAAAAACCTCGTTGGCCGAAGGTCTTCCCCTTCTAAGTTTTGCTCCGTCAACAATGTCGTCGTGAAGGAGTGTCGCAGTGTGCATATACTCCATAACAGTTGCAACGGGAATGAGGCGGTTTAAGGGAGCTCCCACCATCTTCCCGGCAATGATCGTAAGGCCCGGTCTAACCCGTTTTCCGCCGCTGTCTAAAATGTATCCGCCTGCCCTTAGAACTAAAGAGACCTTACTTGAGAGGAGTTCTCTTGAAAACTCTTCCGCCCTTTCAAGCTCTTCCTTTACAACCTCAAACGGCTTAAAAATTTTCATTGTCCACCTACTTCAGCGGAATGTTCCTGCTTCCCGGTTTCACCAGAGGTTCTTTCCCCTCCTTACAGAGAGGACAGCTCTCAGGCTGGTAAACGGGAACTTCAAGTCTCCAGAGGGTCTGGAACGGAACTCCAAAGTCAACCTTTCCGCCGCTCCTGTCAACTAAACTCCCAACGGCAACAACTTCTCCGCCGTGGGCTTTAACAACTTCTATCGTCTCCTTTGTAGATTTTCCTGTCGTAACAACATCTTCAACAACAACGGCTCTCTCGCCTTTCTTTATCTCAAATCCCCTTCTGAGCGTAAGTTTACCGTCAACCCTCTCTGCAAAGATTCCCCTTACGCCTAAATGTCTTGCAGTTTCGTAAGAGACAATAATTCCCCCAATCGCCGGAGCTATAATCAGATCGTAACCAACTCCCGTCTCCTTAATCCTCCTTGCAAGTTCCCTGCAGAGAATCTCTGCGTATTCAGGATACTGCAGAACCTTTGCACACTGAAGGTAGTAGGGGCTGTGAAGACCGCTTGACAGAAGAAAGTGGCCTGTTAAGAAAGCATCAGCCTTCAGGAATATCTCCTTAATCTGCTCCTCGGTAAGCATCCTTCAACTCACCTCCTTTTTGGCTGGTGTAATTTTAGGACAAATTTCGGCAAAGTCCTTATCTTTAGCATGATTTAGAAATGGGAGGTTGAAAGATGGAGCTCCGTCAGAAAGTCCTTTCACTCTCTGAAAGTATAAAAGAAGAGGTTATCTCCTGGAGAAGGCATATCCATATGTACCCGGAGCTTTCGGGAAGGGAGTTCAATACAGCCGAATTCGTTGCTGAAAAACTGAAGGAATTTGGCGTTGATGAAGTTTTAGAAGACTTTGCCGAATCTACCGCTGTAGTTGGAATCATAAGAGGAAAAAGGGAAGGAAAAACGGTTGCCCTGAGGGCCGATATGGACGCCCTTCCAACGGAGGAGAAAACAGGAAAGCCTTATGCTTCTAAGATAAAAGGCGTTATGCACTCCTGCGGCCACGATGCCCATACGGCAATGCTCCTTGGAGCTGCAAAGGTTCTCTGCCAGATGAAAGAACACCTGAAGGGAAACGTTAAACTCATATTCCAGCCCTGCGAGGAGAGGCACGACTGTAAGGGGGCAAAGTGGCTTGTTGAACACGGAGTCCTTGAGAACCCCAAAGTTTCTGCCATTTTCGCCCTTCACGTATTTCCGGAGCTCCCCGCCGGCTACGTGGGAACAAAGGAAGGCCCTTTCCTTGCCTCATCAGACGTCTTCAGGGTAAAAGTTATCGGGAAAAGCACCCACGCCTCTCGTCCCCACCAGGGAGTTGACCCGGTAATAATGGCAGCCCAGTCAATAAACGCCCTCCACCACATAGTAAGCCGATACTTAGACCCCTTAGAGCCGGCAGTTCTCACCATCGGAAAGATTCAGGGGGGCTTTGCAGAGAACATCATTCCAGATGAAGTTGAGTTTGACGGAACGATAAGGACTTTATCAAACGAAGTTAGAGAGCGAATTCCAAAGCTGATAGAGAGAGCTCTCTCTGGAATCACATCGGCCTACGGTGGAGAGTACTCCTTCAAGTTTGAAGAGGGAACGCCTCCCCTCATAAACCACCCGGAAACCACAAAGTTTGCCGTTGAGAAGATGGGGGAGCTCCTTGGGGAAGAGAGAGTTGTAATCCTTGAGAGGCCTACAATGGGTGGGGAGGACTTCTCAGTCTACCTCCAACACGTTCCCGGAACTTTTATAAGGTTAGGAGTGAGAAACGAGGAAAAGGGAATAATCTATCCCCTCCACAACTCAAGGTTTGACATAGATGAAGACGCCCTTACCGTAGGAGTTGCAGTAGAGTCCTATCTGGCATTAACTTACCTTTAGAGGCAGTAAAACGTCGTCTAATTGAAAATCATTCTCAACAAGTGTAGAATTAAAACTGCCGCGGGGGTGGAGCTGGGCTCCTGAGACCTGCCTCTTCTGGCAGGAACCCCTGGAACCTGATCCGGGTAATGCCGGCGTAGGGAGCGGCGAGAGTCTGTCTCCCCCTCCTTACAGCCTCCCTCGTGGTAGAAATCCCAATAAGGAGGCGGTATGCAGAACCTCAGCGAAGTTGTCATCTCAGAAGCCATCATTACCTCATTTATGGAAAAACTGAAAAACCACCTTGAGTTAGACGTTGCCATTGTTGGAGGAGGACCTTCAGGTCTTGTTGCAGGTTACTACCTTGCAAAGGAAGGTTTTAAAGTGGCCATCTTTGAGAGGAAGCTCTCAATAGGCGGTGGAATGTGGGCTGGAGCCATGTTCTTTAACGAAATCGTTGTTCAAGAAATGGGAAGGGAAGTTCTGGACGAGTTTGGCGTTAACTACAGAGAGTATAAGCCGGGCTACTACCTTGCAGATGCTGTTGAGTCTGTAACAACGATAGCATCCAGAGCTGTAAAAGCAGGAGCAACAGTTTTTAATGGAGTAACTGCTGAAGACGTTGTTCTAAAGCAGGTAAACGGCCAATACAGGGTTTGTGGACTGGTTATCAACTGGACAACCGTTGATATGAACCACCTTATGGTTGACCCACTTGTAATAACTTCTAAATACGTCATTGACGCCACAGGCCACGATGCAACAGTCGTTTCAACACTTCAGAGAAAGGCCGGAATTAAGCTGAATACGGAAACCGGCTGCGTTGTTGGAGAGAAACCTCTGTGGGCTTCAGTTGGTGAGGAAGACACGGTTAAGAACTCAAAAGAGGTATTCCCGGGCATTTTCGTTAGCGGAATGGCCGCAAACGCAACCTGTGGTTCCCACAGAATGGGACCGGTTTTCGGTGGTATGCTGATGTCTGGCAAAAAGGTTGCCAGGGAAATTGCTGAAAGGCTTAAATCCAATAAGGAGGAGTAATGGCTACACTTGTTGAGCTCGTTAAAAAAGGAATCGTTCCGAAAGAGGTTGAATACTGTGCGGAATACGAGAAGAGGGATGTTGACTATATAGTTAACGGCCTGATAGAGGGAACGATAGTTATACCCGCAAATATCTACCACAGAGAGAGGGAAGACTTTACACCCCGCGCCATCGGAAAGGGACTGAAAACAAAGGTTAACGTAAACATAGGAACTTCAGGCGATATTGAGAACATAGAACTTGAGCTTGAAAAGCTACGGGTCGCCTTAAAGTATGGAACAGACGCCGTTATGGACCTTTCAACTGGTAAGTTTATTGATGAAACCAGAAGAGCAATTCTAAAAAACTCTCCGGTTATGGTTGGAACGGTTCCCATCTACCAGGCCGCAAAGGAGGCTGCAGAGAAATATGGGTTTATTGGGAAAATGACGGTAGACGACCTCTTCAACGTTATTGAGAAACACTGTCAGGACGGCGTTGACTTCATAACCGTCCACTGCGGCGTAACTCTCTCTTCGCTTGAAAGGCTCAGGAATGAAGGAAGAATAATGAACATCGTCTCCCGGGGTGGAGCCCTCATGGCCGAGTGGATGGTCTATAACGACAAAGAGAACCCCCTCTACGAGTACTACGACAGGCTCTTAGAGATTGCAAAGAAGTATGACGTAACCCTTTCACTTGGAGATGGAATGCGACCCGGGTGTATAGCCGACGCAACAGATAGGTGCCAGATTGAGGAGCTCATAACCCTTGGAGAGCTTGTTGACAGGGCAAGGGAAGCCGACGTTCAGGCTATGGTTGAAGGTCCCGGCCACGTTCCCCTTGATCAGGTAGAAGCAAACATACTCCTTCAGAAACGGCTCTGCCACGGAGCTCCCTTCTACGTCTTGGGTCCCATCGTTACAGACGTAGCTCCCGGCTACGACCACATAA
Organism: Thermovibrio sp.; assembly: GCA_015488335.1. GTDB lineage: Bacteria > Aquificota > Aquificia > Desulfurobacteriales > Desulfurobacteriaceae > Balnearium. The sequence goes on along the minus strand of WFNZ01000066.1, from coordinate 12,357 downwards.
CCGGAGCAATTGGGGGAGCAATAGCTGCAAAGGCAGGAGCCGATTTCCTCTGCTATCTAACCCCAGCTGAACACCTGGCCTTGCCAGACGTTGAAGACGTTAAGCAGGGCGTAATAGCTGCGAGAATCGCAGGCCACGCTGCAGACATAGTTAAAGGCGTTCCGGGAGCCATTGATTGGGATATTGAAATGGCAAAGGCAAGGGAAGCCTTAGACTGGGAAAAACAGTTTGAGCTTGCCATAGACCCTGAAACCGCCCGCAGGTATAGAGAGGAGAGATCTCCCCAGGAAGACGAAAAAACCTGCACAATGTGCGGAAAACTCTGTTCAATAAAGAGAGTTGAAGACTATCTCAACAAAAAATAACTTCCGGCGGCGTTTTGCCGCCGATTTTCTAAACGGCCTTAAGTTTTCTTGTAGGTTTTCCTACAAAATAACCCTGTGCAAAATCCACTCCTAGCTCTCTACACTTAGTAAGTATCTCTTCGTTCTCTACGAACTCTGCTACCGTTTTGATGTTAAGAGACTGACACAGAACAGTAATACTCTTAACAATTGCCTCATCAAGCTGGGAATTTAGGATTTCTCTAATGAAATCCCCTTCAATTTTCACGAAATCTATCGGCAAATGTTTAACGTATAGATAAGAGGAATAACCACTTCCAAAGTCATCTATTGCAAATTTAAACCCTACTCTTCTTAAGCTTCCAACGAAAGTTTTTAGTATTTCCAGATTTCTCACAGTTTCCCTTTCCGTTATTTCAAAAACTATTTTTGACGGATCAATATCATACTTATAAACCATATCCCTTATTGTATTCAGGTAATCGTGGGCAATAATAGATTTTGGAGAAAAGTTAATAAACAAATATCCTTGATAACCGGTAGATTGAACTTCCTCAAAAACCTTATCAAGCATCTGAAGTTCAAGCTTATAAATAATTCCCATATCTTCTGCAACCTCTATAAACTTATAAGCTGGCAGGATTTCTCCGTTCTCTGTCTCTACTCTCATTAAGATTTCATGAGCTTCTACCTTTCCTGTTTTTAGGTTAAGAATAGGCTGATAATAGGGAATAATTTTGTCATGCTTCAAAGCATAAATTATGGTACTATTAAGTTTCTCCTTCTTCTCATATATCTTTTCAAGGTCCTTAATATCTGGAACTGCTATCCTATCCTTGCCCTCTTTCTTAGCCTTATACATCATATTATCGGCAACCATAAACAGGTCTTTCGGATTTGTTGCATGGTCTGGATAAACTGCTATCCCGATAGAAACTGTAGCAGAAACAGGTTTTCCATCAGGAGCCTGAATAGCGTTCTCCTCAGCCGCTCCCTTTATTCTCTGGGCTAAAGAGTAAGCCTGTTCTTCATCGGCTTCGGGCATGATTATGCAAAATTCATCTCCACCAAAACGCGCCACTATGTCAGATTTCCGGGTAATATTCTTAAGAATCCGGGCAAAGTTCTGAAGAAAAGCATCTCCAAAAGCATGGCCATAGGTATCATTTATCAGCTTAAAGTTATCAAGGTCTATCACCAAAAGGGCAAACTTGTACTTCTGCCTCCGGGCCCTGTTTACCTCATAATCCAAAAACTCCCAGAATACCCTCTGGTTGTAAAGCTCAGTCAGAGGATCTCTCGTAGCGTAGTACTCAATTTCCTTGGTATATTTTGAAATAGCCCTAATTGAACCAACCACGTTCAGTAGAGTTGTAAGAAGACCGTTAATTGCTATCTGTTGAGACTTTGTAATCGTTTTTTTAGTTGAAACTCCTATGCCAACAACGCCACCAATCTTAGGCTTATCAAGAAGAATTGACTTTATTCTCGTTTCAAGATCCCCTACATCTTCTAAACTTATACTCTTACTCTCGTCAACCACTTTATGAATTATGGTTAAGTTCCCTCTTAGAAACTTCCTGTCAAGGATGTGTCGTATTACCTCTTCCGCCTTCTTTTTGAGCAGTGAATCAGGATTCGCTGTCCAGAAAACGTAGAGTTCCCAGGCCTGATTATCAACAAAAGTAAGAACAAACACGAATACGATAGGAATATCCTCTGATAGAAAAGCAATTATCTCTTTTACTGGCGTTTCCCAGTCCTTTAGAACCTCAGAAGTAATTATCAATTTTTCCATTATTTTCAACTGATTCTCAAGAACTTCTTTGTCAACTGCCATATCACTAACATCTTCTATACATTTAAGCAAACTAACTCTCAGATTTTCTATTTCCGTTAAGAAGCTTTTCGACTTACTTAATTCATTTTCAAGATATTTTACCGTTTGATCTAACGATTTTCCTCTATTTAGTGCACTATTGATAGCTTTAATTTTGGTAGTCAAAAACCTTCTAAGAATCTCACTATAAGCAAAACTCAGTATTAGAGGAAGAATAAATACCAAAAGCATAAGTTGAACAAAAGATATCTCAAACTTTCGCACCTCCTCTGAAAAATCAAGAGCAACTGAAAGGCAGGCAGATTTTCCCAATTTGTGACACTGGAAGCATTTACTCTCAAACGGTATAGGCTGATAATGAACCACTTTACCTTTTGAAGCCTTAGTAGCTACTCTACACGCTCCCGGATGAATATCAACTTTAAGCTCTTTGCCAAAAGAAGCTTCCAGCGACTCTAAAAGCCTTCTCAATTGTTCCTTAGAATGGGGGAAATTAAAGTTCTTACAGATCTCTTCGTTCAACAGTCGGCTTATTGACTCTGCCGTTTTTACCTTATTCCCTATAAAAATTTCCTTTGTTCTCCTTTCTAAATAATCGTAAACGAAAAACAGAGTTAGTATTAAGCCCAAGACCGTTGTTATGAGTGTGAACTGCCTCAGGCTTAATTGCATTCGTTCCCTCCTTGAATTAAGGTATATAGAATTTAATAAGATTATATAACCTCAAATATTACTTAAGGCAATAGATAAGAAGTTCCTGTTAAAATTGACCTACACCTGACCTTCAGGAGGAACTATGCTTGCAAAAAGGATTATTCCCTGCTTGGACGTGAAAGAGGGAAGGGTTGTTAAGGGAGTGAACTTTGTTAATCTGATAGATGCAGGAGACCCTGTTGAGAACGCCAAAGTTTACGACGAGCAGGGGGCAGATGAGCTCGTCTTCTTAGACATCACGGCAAGCTACGAGAAAAGAGGAATAATGATAGACGTTGTTAGGCGAACGGCTGAAGAGGTTTTTATGCCTTTAACTGTTGGTGGGGGTGTAAGGACTGTTGAAGACATAAGAAATCTGTTAAACGCCGGAGCAGACAAAGTTTCAATAAACACTGCTGCGGTTAAGAACCCAGAGCTCATAACTGAAGGAGCAAAGCTCTTTGGTTCTCAGTGTATCGTTGTTGCCATTGACGCAAAGAGGAATGGAGAGAGCTGGGAGGTTTACATTCACGGAGGGAGAACACCAACTGGTAAAGATGCAGTTGAGTGGGCTAAGGAGGTTGTTGACAGGGGAGCAGGAGAGATTCTCCTTACTTCTATGGATAGAGATGGAACAAAGGCAGGTTACGACATAGAGCTTACAAGGGCTATCTCTGAGGCCGTTTCAGTTCCTGTTATCGCTTCAGGGGGAGCCGGTAAGCCTGAACACTTCTACGAGGGGCTTACACAAGGTAAGGCCGATGCTGTTCTTGCCGCCTCTGTTTTCCACTTCAGGGAGATTTCAATTCCAGAACTTAAAAAATATCTAAAAGAAAAGGGAGTATGGGTGAGGGTTTAGAGGGAGAGAAGGAGCTCCCTCACCCTCTTCTCTATCTCATCCCTCACCTGTCTAAAAACTTCCAGTCTTTCATTTTCCGTTCCACTGGCCTTTGCAGGATCTGGAAGGCCCCAATGGATTGTTTTTGCTCCGGGAACAACCGGACATCTTTCGGCAGCATCGCCGCAAAGGGTTATAACAAAGTTAAGCTTACTGAAGGGTATTTCCTCAAGGCTCTTTGATCTCTGGTCTGATATGTCTATTCCCTTTTCGGCCATTACCTTTACCGCCAGAGGGTGGATGTATCCAGCAGGCTCTGAACCTGCAGAGAAAACCTCAACCTCTTTACTTAACTTTTCTGCGTAGAACTTTCCGAAACCTTCTGCCATCTGGCTTCTTGCAGAGTTCCCAGTGCAGATAAATCCTATTTTCATAATCTCTCCAGTTCAGAACGGGCGAAAGAACCGCCCAAATTAAACCCTGTCCTTAAGAAGAAGCCAGAGCCTCTTCTTGGCTTCCTCTGAGATGTACTCCGGCTTTGTCTGGATGGCTCCAACGAGGGCCTTTCTTGCCGGTGAGTTTTCAAGGTCTTCAGGTTTAATAGTTTCAACAACTCTCTTTATCATCTTCTTTGCGTTCTCAACGTTCCTTGCCATCGTTGCCAGAACCTTCTCTACGTTTACCTCTTCTCCCTCTTTCCAAACGTCGTAGTCTGTTGCAAGGGCTACTGCAGAGTAGGGAATTTCGGCCTCCCTTGCAAGCTTTGCTTCCGGAATGTTTGTCATTCCGATAACGTCAACGCCCCAGCTCCTGTAGATTTTTGACTCTGCCTTTGTTGAAAACTGAGGTCCTTCAATACAGATGTAGGTTCCTTCCCTGTGGACAGGAATTCCCTCTTCTATACAGGCGTTGTAAATGATTTCGTTAAGGAAGGGGCAGGTCGGAGTGTCAAAGGGAATGTGGGCAACGATGCCGTTTCCAAAGAATGTTGAGGGTCTGTTCTTTGTTCGGTCAAAATACTGTGTAACGATTACGAAATCTCCTGGCTTAATCTCTTCCTTCATTGAACCTACGGCGCTTACTGAGATTATGCAGTCTACTCCAAGCATCTTAAAGCCGTAGATGTTAGCTCTGTAAGGAACTTCTGAGGGAAGGTAAACGTGCCCCCTGCCGTGGCGAGGTAGGAAGTAAACTTCTTTGTCTCCAAGCTTTCCACAGATGTAGGCGTCTGAAGGTTCTCCAAACGGAGTATCCAGTCTTATCTCCTTAACGTCTGTAAGCCCTTCTATGTCGTAAAGTCCGCTTCCGCCGATTACTCCTATTTTCATCTACTCTCCTCCTTTAAACTCAAGTTCTTTTCCCTTCAGCTTGATGATCGTTCCCATTCCCCAGACGTTTATCACTTTATCGCCATCTTTGTCTGTTCCTTCTAAAATTGTTATTTTGATGTTCTTTACTCCGTCTGCCTGAAGCTGTTGTGCCTGCTGTTCTAACATTCCTACAACCCTCATTACAGGGTCTATGGGGAGCTCCCCATTAAACCACGTTTTCTGCTTCTGTTGAGCAAAGGCATAAGCGATGTTTACAATTTCGTGGGGCTGTGGAACTTCTCCAAAAGAGAGAACCATCACTTCCTCCTTTCATTCATAAGTTTTCTGGTAAAGAATTTTAGCCGATTAAGGAGGTAGTTATGGTCTTAAGGAATTTTGAGGAGCTCTCTTCACTTGTTGAGAAACTGAGAGAGGAAGGAAAGCGAATCGTATTTACAAACGGCTGTTTTGACATTATCCATGCCGGCCACGTTGACTATTTGGAAAAAGCAAAATCTTTCGGAGATTTCCTCATTGTAGGAATGAACAGTGACAGTTCAATAAAGAAGATAAAAGGAGAAAAAAGACCCATAATTCCAGAAAACTACAGAGCAAGAGTTCTTGAAGGTTTAAAACCCGTTGACTGTGTTTTTATATTTGATGAAGAAACTCCTCTTAAGGTTGTTAAAATTGTTAAACCTGACGTTTTAGTAAAAGGAGCAGATTGGCCTATAGAGAAAATAATCGGCAGAGAATTCGCAAAAGAAGTTAAAAGAATTCCTTTTAAATTTGACATATCAACGACGAAAATTATTGAAAAAATTTTAAAAATATACGGAAATTAAACAGCACTAAACAGGAATCTAAGAGGAACAGTAGCATAACTACCTTTAGGCAGAGAGAAACTCAAAAGAAGTCCCAGATGGAGCTTTTCAATGGAAATCTTCTGAGGTTTTACAAGTGTCTTTCTCGTAAAAGGGTGGAAAAAATCTGTATAGGGGAAAAGCAGTTTTTCGTCTATTTTGAATTTCTTAATTAAACTCCTATAGATTCTTGAAACGGGAATGTATGAAGGGAGCTCCCCCGGAATCTCAACTTTTTCTAAGGGAAAGAGGAGCTCCCCGGCCCTATACCGAAACTTCACTGTTTCAACGCCTGAATCTTCTATAAGGCTTTTAAGTTTTTCGTTAAAGAGGAGAGACTGGAGAACGTTCATCTGAAATTCCAGTTCCTCTTCAGGTATCAGCTTAAAGGCCTCTTTTAGAGTGCCTCCCTTTTTCAGAAAAGCAGCAATTTTTCTCCTCCAGCCTCTCAGTAGCTTTTCGGCAGTGGCGTAATCTCCAGAAATGAACGCTTTTTTGCCCTTTCTTTCCCGGGAGCTCTCCCATCCGGCAGGCTTAAAGAGAAACAGCAGTGCTTTTTCTCTGTTTTTTAGATGCTGAACGAAGAGCTCTCCGTCTCTAACAGATGTAAACCTCTGCTCTCCGTAGTAATTGGGGAAACCGAAATCTTTTAAAATCTTTAACCTTTCTTCGGGAAACTCTTTTACTCCCTCAACAAGGATGGTAAACCTGTTGCCTGAAACCACTTTTTCAACGGGAACTTCTAAAAAACCGGCCTCTTTCAGCTTCAGGTTTGGAAGGGAAACCTCCTTTAGGTGAAACTTTGCCGGAACGCTTATGAACTGAACAGTCTCAGCGTTTTTGTCCTTGATCCCACCGTAGGAGATGAGTTTAAATGGAAGAGAGCTCTCTCTGGCTATTTTCTTTAAGACCGGCAGGGTTTCAAGTCCCTTTTTGTAGAGCCTGTAAACCCTGTGTTCGCCTTTATTTTTCAGCGGCCGGTTCAGGATCTCTTCAACCTTGAAGTGTTCAGGTCTGCTTTTGATTTTCAAGTTCTCTCTCCTTAAAATTTCAGATAGAAAAGATAGAACCGGGAGGAAGGAATGAAAATCTACCTGATAGTCTTCTCACCAAGCTGTGCAGAAGGGACTTTTATGTTTGCAGAGGAGCTTGAGTTTGTAAACGACGCCCACGTTAGGGCTTCCGGCTACTTTGCCTTTAAGGAAGATATCTCCGAATATAGAAGGCTAAAAAAAGAAGGCGCCAAGAAGAGAACCCTCATAATTCCACAGAGTTCCTACAGCTTTATAGAGGAGTTGGAAGTTTAAAACTTGACCCCCTCGCCAGAGCTGGTATAAATTATGCTCCACTTTAACCACCTACGGAGGTTCGGTAATGTATGCCGTGATAAAAACAGGCGGAAAGCAGTATGTTGTGGAGCCCGGTCAGGTTTTAAAGGTTGAGAAGCTCAACCTACCTGAAGGGTCCGAAGTAGAGTTTGAAGCTCTGATGGTAAGGGACGACGACGGGAACGTAAAGGTTGGCCCTGAGGCTAAGGGAGCAAAGGTTAAGGCAACTGTTGTTCGCCACGGTAAAGGCAAGAAGATTATCGTCTTCAAGTACAAGGCCAAGAAGCACTACCAGAGGAAATACGGCCACCGTCAGCACTTTACAGAGATTCAGGTTAACGAAATCGTAAGCTAATTGGAGGTTTGCCATGGCACATAAGAAAGGTATGGGTTCTACCAAGAACGGTAGGGACTCAATCGGTAAAAGGCTTGGCGTTAAGAGGCACGACGGCCAGGTAGTTAAGGCCGGAAACATCATCGTTCGCCAGAGGGGAACTTCCATCCACCCAGGCCAGAACGTTGGGATGGGAAGTGACTACACCCTCTTTGCCCTCATTGACGGCGTTGTGAAGTTTGAGACAAGGAGAAATAAGAAGTTCGTTAGCGTTTACCCCCTCCAGTAAGCCCCCAAAAGTGGGGGCTTTCCCCCTAAACAATCAGGTAGAGAATAAGTATTCCGACGACTTCCCCAACTGCAAGAAGGATAAAACCGGGAGTTGTGAGTCTGAAGAGCTCCTTAGTTCCCATTGAGACCGTTAAGAACCACTTGAAAAGGGTATTCACAAAAGCCGAAAGCAGAACTGCAATTACTCCGGGAATAAGCATTACAGCACCTGAAGCAAAGAGCTTTGAAACGGAAAGGGTTAAAGGGTCTACGTCTGAAAGGCCTGAAAGGGCGGCAACGGCGTAAAGTCCCAAGTCTCCAAAGTATTTCAGGGCTTCCCGTGAAACAAAGAGAATAAAGGCGTAAAAGAGGCCGAACTTAAAGGCCGTTGAGAGCTCAAAGGGGTTGTTAACGTTAACCTGAGCCTGCCTCTTTGAGGATTTTTTCGTGAGCCAGTAGGCGTATACAACGCCGAAAGAGAAGGCAACCAGGGAGGGAACGATTAAGTATTTTGCAAAGTGGGGACTCACTATTGCGGCAAGGACGGTCATTCTGGGAAACATTATTGCAGAAGCTCCAACTATACCTGCAGCGTACTCCCTTGTTAAAACCGGGTTTATCCGTGCAAGGGGAGAAAATGTGGCGGTAACGGCCGTGCTTGAGACAAGCCCTCCTATGAGGCCCGCTATGAGAACTCCCCTTTCACCTGCAAACTTTGTGAGTATGTAGCCCAAAAAGTCTATTGATGAAATAACAACAACCATTGTCCACACTTCCCGTGGGTTAACGCCGTAGAAACTGGTATCTGGAAGGAGCGGGTAGATTACAACTGTAACGGCGGCAAACTTTAGAAATGCGTAGAGGTCTTCAAGGGTTAGGTGTTTTACAAAGGCATGCATCTGTTTTTTAAAAGAGAGAACCGCCAGAACGGAAATGGTTAAGAGTGCCGAAAGCTGGTAGTTTCCTGTGTAGCAGAGAAGACCTATCAGGTAGGTAATCACTCCGGAGATTTCTGAGGTAAGGCCGGGAGCTCTCTCTAAAAACTCTGAGATTCCAATAAGGAGAATAAGGCCAGAGAGGGAAACGTAGACGATCGGTAGGCCGAAATGGGAAGAGAGAGCTCCCGAGAGCGTTCCAAACAGAGAGATGAGGGTAAAGGTTCTAACGCCGCCAAAAGAATTCTTTTTCTCTCTCTGTTTCTTAAATTCCCTCTCAACACCAACAAGCCCGCCGAGAAGAAGCGAAACAACGTAAGGCTCGTAGAGTTTCCAGACCTCTGAGTTGACAAATTCTTTAAGGAGTTCCACCGTAGAGCTCCCTCTCCAGAACCTCCCTCATAGTTTCAACAGGAGCCTTTTTTCCCGTCCATATCTCAAAGGCAACAGCTCCCTGATATACAAGCATTCCAAGGCCGTTAACAGCTTTACACCCTTTCTCCTTTGCGGCCTTTAAGAGAGGCGTTTCAGGTGGGTTGTAGATGATGTCAACAACGGTTACTCCCTCTGGAATCTTAGAGTAGTCAAAGAGGTGAGGGTCGTCGGGCTTCATTCCGACAGAGGTCGTGTTGACTATCATGTCAACCTCTTTCAGCAGGGTTTCAACTGTTGACTCCTTTAGCGGGAAGACCAGAACGTTTCCACGCTTGCCGAGGAGTTCTCCAACTTCCCTTGCCCTCTGAAAGTTCCTGTTAACTACGTAGAGAAAGCTCACGCCACCTTTCAAAAGGGCGTATCCAACGGCTCTTCCAGCACCTCCGGCACCGAACATAAGGGCTTTTTTTCCTTCAAGCTCAACTCCTTCTTCAACTAAAGACCTTAAAAAGCCCTCTGCGTCTGTGTTGTAGCCGGTGAGCTCCCCATTTTCGTTCTTAACGGTGTTTACAGCCCCAAGGAGCTCCGCCTCTTCAGAAAGGTAATCAAGGTGTTCAATAATCCTTTCTTTGTGGGGAACCGTAACGTTTAAACCCTTTACACCAAGGGCTCTTACCCCATTAACCGCCTCTTTCAGGTTCTCAGGTTCAACTTCAAACGGAACGTAAACGGCGTCTACTCCCACCTCTTCAAAAGCTGCGTTCTGCATTAAAGGAGAAAGAGAGTGTTTTACAGGGTATCCGAAAATTCCGTAAACAGAGGTCTTCCCAGTTATTTTCATACCTCCTCCCTGAACCTGCACTTTTCTCCCTGATAAGTATCTCTCTCCTCAAACCGTTTTCTTATAAGGTTTATAACCCTGTTTTTCTCCCTGTGACTGCACCAAGCAGGACCTATCAACAGATCTTCTGGAGCTTCCCCTGTAATTCTTTGGATAACTGTCTTTTCAGGGAGTCTCTCTATGAAGTCAACAATCAGATCCACGTATTCCTCAAGAGAGAGAAGGGGAAAACGCTCCTTCAGGTATATCTCTTCAAGCTTTGTATTTTTTATAACGTGAAGGGGATGAATCTTAACGCCGTCAAGCCTTAAGGAGGCCAAAAAGTCTGCAGTTTCCATCATGTCTAAATAGTCTTCCGTTGGAAGGCCTAAAATAACGTGGGCGCAAACGTTTATCCCCTTAAACTTCCTGGTCCTTAGAACGGCGTCAACAAAGTCTGAAACTCCGTGGCCCCTGTTCATCCACCTGAGTGATTTAAAGTGGGAGCTCTCAAGGCCGTATTCAATCCAGACAAGATAGTCTTTGGAATAAGAGGCAATAAGCTCTAAAGTTTCGTCTGGAACGCAGTCAGGCCTCGTTCCCACTATTAAACCAACAACTTCTGGAAAATCTTTTATTACATCGTAGAGGGGCTTAAGCTGAGAGACGGGAGCGTAGGTGTTTGTATAGGCCTGAAAGTAGACTAGAAACTTTTTAGCACCGTACCGTTTTCTAACCCGTTCAATCCCTTCAGCTATCTGCTCTTTAACCGATTTTCTCTTCTTTTCTACGTTGTAGTCTGAACCGGAATAACAGTAGATACAGCCCCCCGTCCCCTTTGTCCCATCTCTGTTCGGGCAAGTAAACCCGGCGTCAACTGTTACTCTGAAAACTTTCTCTCCGAAAAGCTCCTTCAGGTAGCGGGAGTAGGAGTAGTATCTCTCCAACTACTCCTCCTCTTCCTCAAACTCAATTCCTATAGGAACAAACTCTGCAACGTCTGAAAGGCCCCACTCCTCAAACTTCTTACTTCCAAGCTCCTCACACTCAATGGGAACGACAAAGATAAACCCTTCGCCTGAGCGCCTGCAGTGTTCTGCTATAGCCTTCGCTCTCTTCTCAGCCTCTTCTGTCTGAAGAGTTTGACAGTCTTCAACCTGAACGGCTATCTGCTGTCTCTCCCCCTCTTCATTCTCAAAAACGGCTAAGAAGTCGGGAAGGTACTCCTCTCCTTCAGCTTCGGGCTCGTAGAGTTCAAAACCCTCCTCTTCCATCAAAACAGCCATAACCTCAATTAGTTCCTCTCTCGTAAGTCCTCTTTCCATAGCTTCCTCCAGAGTAAGTTGACGTAAACTTATGAAATTTTCCCCTATTAACCAATTTTATAGCTTATAATTCCTCTGAAACAGGGTAGAGCAAAGGTAAAGTAGAATGATAAGCTCCTCAAACTTTAAAGAAAAAACTCAGGAATTCCTAAAGCCAGTTGCAGAAAACATAGGAAGCTTGGGGATTTCTCCAAACGCTGTAACTTTAACAGGTTTTATTCTTTCTGCTATGGCAGGAATATTCTTAGCCTTAGGAAACCTGTTAAACGGAACCATGCTCCTTGCCCTCTCTGGCGCCTGCGACGTTTTTGACGGCATTCTCGCCAGAACAACTAAAAGAACAACAAAATTTGGAGCCTTCTTTGACTCTTTCTTAGATAGATACGCAGATTTTTTTCCTCTGGCCGGTCTTCTCTACTACGGCCATCTAACAGGTAACGAGGTATTGCTTTTGGGTTCCCTCTTCTCCATATCGGGAGCTTTTGCAACGAGCTACGCAAGAGCAAGAGCAGAGTCTTTAGGAGCCGAGTGTAAAGTAGGTATCTTTGAAAGGCCTGAAAGGGTTGTTCTACTCATATTGGGTCTTCTCTTCGGATATCCTACCGAGACAACAGTTCTACTTGCACTATTCTCAAACCTTACGGCACTCCAGAGGCTTTTCTGCGCTTTAGAGAGGCTCCGTTGAGAGGATTTCTCCTGTTCTTAGTAACGCTCATTTTAGCGCTGATGTTGGGAATCTTCGGTTTTTTCCTCCTTTTAAAAAAAGAAGTCTCAAAGAAAAAGGAAGTTAACTTAACCCTGAAGGTTAAAGAGGGAACAAGCATTAAGGAACTGATTGAAGAGCTCCACTCAAAAGGCATCGTAGAACATCCCCAGCTAATCTACTACTGGGCAAGGTACGAAACCTTTGAGCCAAAAGCTGGATGCTACAGCATAAAGGGTAAACTGAACTTAAAAGAAATATTTAAAGAGTTTGAAAAGGGAAGTCCCTGCCTTAAGAAATTTACAGTCCCACCGGGCTCTGACCTGTTCGTTCTTGACAGGCTCTTTACAAAAGAGAGAATTTGTAAAAAGGGGGAACT
>WFNZ01000065.1 GCA_015488335.1 Thermovibrio sp. | reverse complement strand
GTTCAGGACTTGGTAGAATGACCCTCAAGGATGTTTGCAGGAAGCTCAATATTCCCCTTCAGATGTGTCTTTCAAACCTTCAGTCCCGGGGTATCTCTGCAAAGCCTGATGAAACTCTGAGGGAAATAGCATTCAGGAATAACCTCTATCCTTACCAGTTAATTGAAATTCTTCAGGGAGGAAAGTAATGGGAAAACTTGAGAGACTGGCAATTAACGACGAGGGTTTCATCTTTGACCCTGAAACGGGAAACAGCTATACGGTCAACAAGACCGGCCTATTCATCATCAAGTTCCTTAAAGAGGGTAAGTCTGAAGAGGAGATAGTTAAAGCCCTCTCTGAGAAGTTTGACGTGAGCGAGGAAGACGCCAGGAGAGACTTAGTTGACTTTATGGAGCAGCTGAGACTCTACGGCCTTCTGGAGGGTGAGAATGTATAGGGTTGCCGTATCGGGAATAAACGCCGTTGACAATCCGGGCCCCGGCGTTGGTATAGCAAAGGGTTTAAAGGGGGGCTCTTTAGAAGTCTCTATCTACGGCCTTGCCTACGATGCCATGGAGCCAGGTATCTACATGAAGTGGCTCTTTGAAAAGAGTTTCATTATGCCCTACCCCTCTGCCGGAGAGGAGCCTTTCATAGAGAGGCTTCTCTACATTAAGTCAAACTACGGTCTTGACGCCGTCATCCCTGCCTTAGACGCAGAGCTTCCCCTCTTTATAAAGGGCTCCTCCCTCCTTGAGAGCTACGGAGTGAAGACGTTCCTTCCCACAGAGGAGCAGTTTAAACTGAGGGGGAAAGACCACCTTCCCGAAATTGCAGAGAGGATAGAGGTAAAGGTTCCTGAAGCCAGGATAGTTACCTCTTACGAGGAGCTCAGCTTTCCTGTAATTATAATAAGGTATCTTCTACAGAATCTTTAAATCTAAGTTAGCCCTTCTTCCATCTATTCGGAAATTTTTCCGACTGTAGTCCTCTAATTCGTCAAATTTTCCGGAAGAAATCTGATTTTCTTTAAGCCTCATCGTGCTCCCGAATTTGGCATGCTGTTTGCTATTTGGAAGGGTTGAACCAAAATCAGAGTTGGAGGTGTAAGATGAGGAACTTGATTCTACTGGCAACAGCTTTAACGCTTCCCTTCGGACTTGCAAGCTGTGGAGGTGGTGGAGGTTCAGGCAGCGTAGGGTTGAGCTCATCCACTGGGACAGGTAACACTTCAACGGCAGAAACTAAAAGCATCAATGGTGGAGTCTATTCCAGTTACGTTGCAAACGCAGAAGTATGTTTAGAGGATCCCAGCGGAAACATCCTAACCGACAGCAACGGAGAGCAGCTCTGTTCAACAACCCACTCAGATGGCGTTTTTCAGCTTCAGCTACCTGCTGACTTCTCACTTTCTAATGATGACCTGGTTGGACTTTATGTAAAAACGTCAGACGGTTCTACTATAAAAATTGCTGAGGCTCCCGTTTCCCAGCTTGAAGTTAACGGCACAACAGATACCCTTGCCATTACACCACTCTCTATTGCGGAAAATGATCAGAACCTTGCTGATACCATCGGAGCTCTCATCCACGCCCTTGGAGGTGATACTACCGGAGATGCCGATGTAGTTGACCTGGGTAACGTTGAAATTTCCAATTTAGAAGCTGTAAACCAGAACGGCCAGCCCCAGCCGGTTCTTTTAAACGGTAACACCTCCCTTGAAGACCTCCTGAAAGAGAAGGAACAAATTATTCTTCAGGTATATCAGGAACAGCTGGGGCAGGCCTATCAGGTAACTGTAAATCCGAATAACACTTCAGCTCCTGTTTCCGTTAACCTCAACGGTACTTTAACTAAAATAGCTTACAACTGCCAGGCCCATCAGGAGGAGATTGAAGAACACCTTAAAGCCCTTGAAGCTTTAGCTTCAGGGAACACTTCTGAATACCTACAGGCAAAAACTGTTGCAGCACTTCTCTCTCTTAAGAACTTCCTCTCTCACCTTTCCTATTCACCGTTTGCTTCTTCTATTTCCGATGCTGATAAACAGACTATACAAGACTTAGTTAACACAACTATACCTTCTCTTATTAACGATGTTAACGAAAACGGTCTAAACGCAGATGCTCTTTCTGGTATAAACAACCTTATTTCTCAGCTTAATACTTTAATCTCAGACCTACAATCTGTTGGCTTCAGACCTCCAATGTTTACTATCCATCTTGAAAATACCGTGTCATTACTTGAAAGTATTGAACAATATGCTGAAAATTCCCAATCTTCCCAGAGCCAGCAGACAACAGCTGAAAACTCTACAGGAACCGCTTCTGAAACTAACCAGACTTCTAACGAGTCATCATCTCAATCTTCACAAACAGTTCAAGGAACATCAAGTTCTACATCATCAGAGACTTCTAACACTTCAAGTGAAAACACTGCAGGAACATCATCTTCAACAACTGTTCAAACCTCCTCTGAGGGAAGCAATATGGTAGCTGGGTCATAACTTTGTTAAAGTAAATTGGCGTTATTAAAACAACATTAGACGGGAAGAGCTTAATAACTCTTCCCGTTTTTGTATGGAGGGATATATGGGAAATAAGTTAAGCAGAATAGCACTGAACGATGAAGGGTTCATCTTTGACCCGGAAACGGGAAACAGTTATACGGTAAACAGAACCGGTCTCTTTATCCTCAGACTTCTTAAAGAAGGGAAATCGGAAAAAGAGATAGTTAAATCACTAACCGAAACATTTAATGTTGATGAAAGAGAGGCAGAGAGGGACTTGATAGATTTCGTTGAACAGCTCAGGCTCTACGGCCTTCTGGAGGGAAAGAATGTATAAAGTGGCCGTATCCGGAATAAATGCCGTTGACAATCCAGGTCCCGGCGTTGGTATAGCTAAAGGGTTAAAGGAGAGTTCTTTGAATGTTTCTGTCTACGGCCTTGCTTACGATGCTATGGAACCTGGTATTTACATGAAGTGGCTTTTTGAAAAAAGTTTTGTAATGCCTTACCCTTCTGCTGGTGAGGAGCCTTTTATAGATAGGCTTCTCTACATTAAGTCAAACTATGGGCTTGATGCCGTTATTCCTGCCTTAGACGCGGAGCTCCCCCTCTTCATAAAGAGCTCCTCCCTCCTTGAGAGCTACGGAGTGAAGACGTTCCTTCCCACAGAGGAGCAGTTTAAACTGAGGGGGAAAGACCACCTTCCCGAAATTGCAGAGAGGATAGAGGTAAAGGTTCCTGAAACCAGGATAGTTACCTCTTACGAGGAGCTCAGCAAAGCTGTTGAGGAGCTCGGCTTCCCTGTAATGATAAAAGGTATCTTCTACAAAGCCTACAAAGCCTTCAACATCTCTCAGGCCACCTCCTACTTCAACTCAATTGTTGCCGAGTGGGGATACCCGGTAATCGTTCAGCAGGTTGTAACAGGGGAAGAGATGAACGTTGTGGGAGTGGGAGACGGCGAGGGAGGCCACTTTGGACTTGTAGGCATAAAGAAACTCTGGATAACGAGCCTCGGAAAGATCTGGACGGGAGTAACTGTAAGGAACGAGGAGCTCCTTTCGGCAACAGAGCGGTTCGTCTCTGAGTTTAAGTGGCGGGGAGCCTTTGAGTTTGAGTGTATAGTCAACAACAAAGATATCTACCTTATAGAGGTAAATCCCCGCTTCCCCGCATGGGTTTACTTTGCAACGGGAGTTGGGGTTAACCTTCCCGATAGGCTCCTCAAAGCAGCCCTCGGCCTTGAGCCGGAGAGAGACTGGGACTACCCTGCCGGGAGACTCTACGTCAGGTTTACAGACGACTTCGTTACAGATATGTCTGAGTTCCAGAGGGTTGTAACGAGAGGCGAAAACTGAGAAACCAAAGAATTTAAAGGAGGTACAAAGTGAAAGAGGCATACGAGAAACCTGTAATACTGAAACTGAAAACCGGAATGATGAACAAGTTCGGTTCGTCTCCGGCTTATATCCGCAAAGTAAGAAAGGAGATAGACGGAATTCCTGTTGAGAAACTCGTTGAGAAATTCGGCTCTCCCCTCTTTGTCTTCTCTGAGAAAAAACTCCGCCAGAAGTTCAGAGAGGTGAAGAACGCCTTTACCCTCAGGTATCCGAATGTTGAGTTTAGCTGGTCTTACAAAACCAACTACCTTGACGCCATATGTGCCGTTCTCCACCAGGAAGGTGAAACTGCAGAAGTGGTTTCTGAGTTTGAGTACGAGAAGGCCCGTCGTCTTGGAGTTCCAGGGAACCAAATCATCTACAACGGCCCCTACAAGCCCTACGACTCTCTTGTTACAGCTGTGAAGGAGGGAGCCCGTATAAACATTGACCACTTTGAGGAGATTGCAGACCTTGAAAAGGTTGCCGATGAGCTTGGCGTAAAGCCCAGGGTTGGCATAAGGCTCAACATGGATACAGGCATCCATCCCCAGTGGAGCCGCTTCGGTTTTAACCTTGAGTCCGGGCAGGCTCTTGATGCCGTTAAGAGGATAGCTTCCGGCGGAAAACTGGAGCTTGTCGGTCTCCACTGCCACATAGGAACCTTTATCCTTGATCCCCACGCCTACGAAGTTGAAGTCAAGAAGATGGTTGACTTTGCCTACACAGTTGAAGACCAGTTCGGATTTAAGATTGAATACCTTGACATTGGAGGTGGTTTCCCTTCAAAGAACAGGTTGAAAGGCATTTATCTTCCTCCGGAAGTTGCCGTCCCTTCCGTTGATGAGTTCGCAGAGAGGGTTTGTTCGGCACTTCTCTCAAGTCTTCGTCCCGGAGACTACCCTAAACTCATTTTAGAGAGCGGAAGGGCAATAGTTGACGAGGCGGGGTACCTGATAACAACTGTTCACGCCGCAAAGAGGCTCCCTTCAGGCCTAAAAGCCTACGTTTTAGATGCCGGCGTTAACATTCTCTTTACCGCCTTCTGGTACAAGTTCAATATTGAGATAGACAGGGAAGTTTACGGAACCTCAGAACCCTGCGTATTATATGGGCCCCTCTGTATGAACATAGACGTTGTTGACGACCTTACCTACCTTCCTCCTCTTCCAAGGGGAACCCGTCTTATTCTTTCTCCTGTTGGTGCTTACAACGTTACCCAGTGGATGCAGTTTATCCGTTACAGGCCTGCCGTTGTTCTCATCGGAGAGAACGGCGAGGTTGACCTTATCAGGGAGGCTGAAGACCTTACAGACATTGTGAGACGGGAAAAACTTCCAGAGAGGCTGAAGTTGGAATGGTAACGGAGCTCCTATCACGTTTTAAAAAGTTCTCCGTTCCCCTTTTAAGGAGCTACTCGGCAGTTCTCTTTAACTCAAACCTGTGGGGGGGAGCTCTCCTCCTCCTCTTAACCTTTATCAACCCTAACTTAGGCTTCGGAGGCCTCGTTTCACTCCTTTCCGCCTACATCTTCGCAAGACTCATCGGTTTTAAAGAAGATTTCCTGCGGCTTGACTACTATATCTACAATCCCCTTCTTGTCGGCTTATCCCTCGGTTACCTCTTCAAGCTGAACCTTCTCAGCCTTCTCTTTCTAGCTACGGCAGGAATTCTGACTTTTCTCCTCACCTATACTCTTTCGTCTATCTTCTATACCTACCTTCGCCTTCCCGTTCTCAGCGTTCCGTTCGTCGTTGTCAGTTCCACCTTCTACCTTGCCTCAACCAAGTTCTCCCAGCTCTTTGTTTCAAACCTTTACTCACATTCTCCCATTCTAATTTCCCTCAACCTTTCCCTTCCCGTTGAAGGTTATCTCCGCTCCCTTGGAGCCATCTTCTTCCTGCCCTATCCCCTTCCCGGCTTTATTATGGCTCTTCTCCTCTTTTTCGTCTCCCGAATCCTTTTCTTTCTCTCTCTTTTAGGTTACTTCTCTGGAACTTTGACCGCCTACCTTTTCACAGGTTCCTGGTATAAGGTTTTTACAGATACTTCTGCCTTCAACTACATACTTACCTCTATGGCTGTAGGCGGCGTTTTCCTCATACCTTCCCTGAGAAGCTACAAGTTTGCCCTCACCGCCTCTATCGTTTCCGTTCCGGTTATTGAAGGCGCTAAGGTATTCTGGGAAAGCTACGGACTTCCGGTATTTGCCCTTCCCTTTAACGTAGTCTCCCTTCTCTTCCTCTACGTTCTCTTTACTATTGGATGGAGTTACGTAACCAAAATCTACAAAGGAACGCCAGAGAGAACCCTTGACCACTACCTCACCTACTCTCGCAGGTTTCCCTTTACAGGCCGTGAGATAGGCCTTCCGTTCTCAGGGAAGTGGACTGTCTGGCAGTCCTTTAACGGAGAGTGGACTCACAAAGGCCCCTGGAGGTTTGCAGTAGACTTTGTGATAACCGACGAGAAGGGAAAGACCTACTCCGGTTCAGGAACTCAGCTGACAGACTACTACGCTTTTGGAAAACCGGTTCTCTCTCCCGTGGACGGTCAGGTTGTCTCTGTAGTTTCAGATCTTCCCGACAATCCTCCCGGAACTGCCGACAGGGAGAACAACTGGGGCAACTACGTCCTTATCTACGACAGACGGGGTTTCTACGTTCTCATCTGCCACTTTAAGCAAAACTCCATAAAAATAAAGCCTGGAGACACCGTTGTAAGGGGAACCCTTTTAGGACTGTGCGGGAACTCCGGTTACTCCCCACAACCCCACATCCATGTCCACGTTCAGCTTCTCTCTTACGTGGGAGCTCCCACCGTTCCTTTTAACTTCACTTCCTACATCTCTCAGAACTGCTTCCACGACGTTGGAATTCCAAAAGAGGGAGAAGTAGTTGAGCCAGTTTACCAGGATAAATCCCTCTACCACCGACTCAACATGCTGATAGACCAGTCTTTTGACTACCTGATAGCAGAGAACGGGAAGACTTCCCGATTCACTGCAACTGTTAAGATGGCACCAGACGGAACTTTTTACCTGACAGACGGCAGAGCTAAACTCTACTTTGGGATACAGAACGCTACCTTTTACTTCTACCACTTTGAGGGTGACGTTAGCTCCCCACTGAAGTACTTCTTCTTCTCATCTCCCAAAATTCCTCTCTTTTACTCACGGGAGCTCCGCTGGTATGACTACCTTCCCCTTATCTCTATCTCCTCTAAACTCAGGAGAGAGCTCTACCTCTTTCTCTCCTCAATTAACCAGAAGTTGTTTTCTGTATCTACAGAAAGTTCCTGGTTAAAACACTTCAGCCTGGAAACTGTTATAATCCAGCCAGGAAAGACGCTGAAAACTCAGGTAGAACTTTCAGAAGACGTGGGATTTGAGAAGATCACATTCAACAACGTTGAAATCAGGAGGGTGAGAGATGAAGAAACTTCTGTTACCTCTTAGTCTTGCAGTTGCCTTTGCTGTGCCTTCACTTGCCGCAGAGCAGGGTAAGAAGATTTACGCCTACGGAGCTCTCTACGGTACTTACCTTGACTACAACAACTCCAGGTACAAAAAAGACGGCTACAGCACAACAGGCTATCTGAGCCTGGGAGACGGCCTCCACAACACCTTTCAGCTTGGCGTTGAGTATACCTACATCAACTACAAAGATGGTTATTCAGACCTCAACCAGGAAGACTATACACTTGTTTACTCAAACACGAATCAGCTTCTCAGGAACCACACGTTTACCTTAGGCTTTCACTATATAAACAGCGACGACGACCTTACAGATGGCGGCTATACCCTCTTCTTTGACGGAACGTACTCTAACTCCACTTATCCCTACTACTTCAAGTGGAACGCCGGCATAGGACTTTACTACAGCCGCTACACAAACACCACAGACTTCAACGTCTATCAGGTAACCCCCCACACAACGGTTAAACTCTTCTCAGACTACAGGAAAGGAGCTCTCTACACAGACTTAACCGGTTACTACATACACGTTACAGATTCCGATACCCTTGGAATTGATAAGAGCAACTACTACTCCCTTGATTTAGCCCTTCGCTACTACTACGGCAGTTACGACTTTAAAATCGGCGGCTGGGTAGGTCAGCAGATGTTTGCGGTTAAGAACGGCGGTTTCGTCGTTTATAACCTCAAAGAGAAGTACAAAGGTGGAGCCTACGGAGAGATCGGTTATACCTTTAAAAACGGTTTAAGAGTCTCTTTTAACCTCTCCGTTAACAGGTTCAGTGAGGAAGGTGATAACGTTACTCAAACCGTAGGTACAGTTTCGTTAGGCTACAGATTTTAAAACTTAACCGGGGGGATTTCCTTGAGACGATTAGTTGTTTTTCTATTGATAGCTCTGTTTATTCCCGTTTCGGCCTTCTCTCTGACCTATACAGAGATTAAAGAGGCCTATCAGCGCTCTTACATATACGAGAAGAGCGGGGATTACACAGACGCCATCAAAGCCCTTATGCCTGTTTATAAGAGCTACCCCAACGGCTACACCGTTAACCTACGCCTTGGCTGGCTCTACTACCTTGAAGGTAGGTATGCAGATTCTGAACTCCACTACAAAAAGGCTCTTCAGGCGATACCAACTTCCGTTGAGGCCGTTTTGGGCCTCATGCTTCCACTTATGGCACAGGATAAGTGGCCTCAGGTTGAGTCCCTTGCCTATAGAATCTTAAAGACTGACTATTACAACTACTATGGGAACCTAAGGCTCTCTATCGCCCTAAGACAGGAGAAGAAATTTTCAATGGCTGAATCTGTAGCTAGGAAAATGCTTTCTATTTACCCTACAGATGTTAATTTCCTCAACGAGCTTGCCCTTTCTCTCTTAGGTGAGGGAAAGAAACTCTACGCGAAGACTATATTTGAGAACGTTCTTATTCTTGACCCTGAGAACGTTGTTGCGAAAGAGTACCTGAGAGAACTGACATCTATTTCTTCTCAGGAGACTTCAGGTCGTGGTGGAAAAAACAGAACCGAAAAACCTTCAAAGAAGGTCAAGGACCGTAAGGAGAAGGGAAAGAACTAAGCCGGGGAGCTCCCCGCTTCCCTTCTCTTTTTTACCAGCCAGGAAGGAAAATCCGTAGCCATTGCATCCACACCGTTTCTCAGAGCTCTCTCAAAGCCCCTCTCATCGTCAATCAACCAGGCTACAACAACCTCTCTCAACCTGTGGGCAAACCTTACGGCCTTTTCTGTAGCTAAAGGCCAGCGGGGGAGAACTACCTCCGCTCCTATCTCTTTTGCCGTTACTATTCCACCAGGAGGCCTTGAGTAGATAAGGCCCGTTGTCAGCTCTTTGTCAATCTCTTTTATCTTTTTCAGCGCTTTAGGATAGAAGCTGATAAAAGCACCCCAGTTCGGTTTTTCTACTTCTGACTTAACTATTTTTATTACTCTCTCTGCCGTTTCCGGCTCTTTTATCTCTATGAATAGTCCGCATTTGCCGTTAACTGTATTTAAAACCTCTTTTAGTGTTGGAACCGGCTCTACTCCCGATATTCTTATTTTTTCTTTTATCTCTTTTTCTTTTAGGGTTAGTTCTTTTACTCTCTTATCAACTCCTGCAACTCTTTTAAAGTCCGGGTAGTGAACTATTACCAGCTCTCCGTCTGCCGTTTCCCTTACGTCACACTCAACAACATCTGCTCCGACTTCTATGGCATGTTTAAAAGCTTTTATGGTATTCTCGGGGAGCTCCCCGCCAGCTCCCCTGTGCCCCACAACGGCAAAAGGTTTAACCGTTAGCCTTCTGATTATCTCTTTCAACCTTTTAGCCTTTTAACGGCTTTCAGTCCTATGTCTGTTCTGTAGTGTATCCCGTCAAAGTGTATTCTCTTAACGGCCTCGTATACCCTCTCTCTCGCCTCAACTATGTCCTTTCCAAGTGCTGTAACGTTTAAGACCCTTCCACCGTTTGTTACAAGTTTTCCATCCTTAACAGCCGTTCCTGCGTGAAAAACTACAACTGTAGGAACTTTCTCAGCTTCCTCTATTCCCGTTATCACTTTTCCTTTTTCATACTTCCCGGGATAACCCTTAGATGCCAGAACAACGCATATTGAGGTTTCTGGCTTCCAGTGGAGCTCCTCACCCAACCTTCCCTCAACAGCACTTAGTGCAACGTCAACGAGGTCATCTTCCAATCTCCTCAGTATTGCCTGAGCTTCAGGGTCTCCAAATCTTACGTTAAACTCCAGAACTTTGGGCCCCTCTTTCGTTATCATCAGCCCCGCGTAGAGGATTCCCTTAAAGGGCATTCCTTCCTTTGCCATTCCTTCCAGTATCGGCTTTATAACCTTTTCCTGAACTTCCTTCTCCATCTCTTTAGATAGAACCGGGGCTGGAGAGTAGGCTCCCATTCCACCTGTATTTGGTCCTTTGTCTCCGTCAAACACTGCCTTGTGATCCTGAGCTGTTGCAAGGGGAACAAACTGTTTGCCGTCTGTTATAACTAAATACGATGCCTCTTCCCCTTTTAAACACTCCTCTACAACAACTCTGTTCCCTGCCTCTCCAAAAACTTTTTCAACCATTATCTTTTCAACGGCTTCTATAGCCTCTTCAATCGTTTGTGCCACAACAACTCCCTTTCCTGCCGCAAGGCCGTCTGCCTTTACAACGATGGGAACTCCTACCTTCCTTATGTACTCTTTTGCCTTTTCCGGATCGTCAAACACCTTAAAATCGGCAGTGGGAACTCCATATTTCTTCATCATCTCTTTTGCGAAGGCCTTACTTCCCTCAAGCTGTGCAGCTGCCTTTGATGGGCCAAAAACTTTTAGTCCCCTCTTCTCAAACTCGTCTGTTATTCCCGCAACTAACGGAGCTTCAGGCCCTACTATTGTAAGGTCAATTCCCTCTCTCTCTGCAAAATCCGCCAGTTTCTCAATGTCTGTTGGCTTTATGTCCACACACTCCCCTATCTGAGCTATTCCGGGGTTGCCGGGAGCTCCATAAACTCTTTTTACCTTTTTACTCTGAGCAACTTTCCAGGCCAGTGCGTGTTCCCTTCCTCCGCTGCCAACGATTAAAACTTTCATCGGCTTACCCCTTGCTATCTAAATTGTTGGGCTATTATAACAGTATCACCTCTTCTGTAAACAGCTATCCTGTAGTTCCTTTCCCTTTGCTTTCTTGTAGGTTTTTTTTCTCTCAGGGGGGCATCTCCTAAAATTTTCCTTACGTAGTTTCTCGTTTCCCTGTAAGGAGGAATTCCGCCGTACTTTTCAACTGCTTCTTCTCCTGCGTTGTAGGCCGCGAGGGCAAGTTTCCAGCTTCTGTACTTTCTGTAGAGTTCTTTCAGCAGTTTAGCACCGGCATTTAAATTTTCGTCAACGTTAAAAGGATCCTTAACTCCTAACCTTTTTGCAGTTTCCGGCATCAGCTGACAAAGTCCCATTGCTCCTTTTTTTGAAACCGCTCTTGGGTTGAAATTTGATTCTGCCTTTACCAGTTCTCTGAATACTTTTACCGGTAGATTGTACTTCTTTGCGTAGTAAACAACTTTTTCCTCAATGGTTTTTGCGTTGTTGGGTTTTTTAAACTCCCTTTCTCCCGAGCCTGTTATGTAAATTACACCGTTTCTCTCGTAAACCTTTATCCACCCGAAGGCATTGCACGGGAAGAATATTAGACTAATTAAGAAGGTACATAGTCCTAACTTCTTCAACATTTCCGTTAATGGCCTTTATAATAGTTTTCAGTATGCTTTCACTTCCTCTACCCAGTATCCTATCAATAAAACTGCTCCTTTCCTTTATGAAAATTAAATTTGCTCTGGGACATTTCCCAAGTTTCTTCGCAACCTCTACAGCTCTATCAAAATTTCCCAGATAGTCAACAAGTCCCAATTTCTTTGCCTCTTCACCAGTGAATATTCTTCCGTCTGCAAACTGTTTAACCTTTTCTATAGGTAGATGTCTTCCTTCTGCAACGGCTCTTACAAACTGCATGTAGGAGTTGTCTATCAGTTTCTGGACGACAGCTATCTGTTTTGGATCGGGCTTTTTGAAAGGGTTTAAAAGGTCTTTGTACGGACCGCTCTTAACTGTGATAACGTCTATTCCCAATTTCTTTATCAGTTTACTTACATTGTAGGTCTGGAGTATAACTCCTATACTTCCCGTTATCGTTCCAGGGTTTGCAACAATTTTTGTTGCCCCTACCGAGATGTAAAGTCCTCCAGACGCTGCTACAGATTCCATAGAGACAACTACCGGTTTTCTCTTTGATAGCTCAACTACTTTGTCGTGGAGCTCCTGACAGGCTCCGACAACACCTCCCGGAGAGTTGACCCTTAGAATTACGGCTTTTATCCTGTTATTCCTCTCTACTCTATCTAGCATTTTCAAGTAGTCGTCTGCCTCACTGATAACTCCCTTAACTTTTATTACTGCAATCTCTCCGTTTCCTATTCCGTCTATAGGCCTGTTTAAAACTTTAGAGACTCCCCAGCTGATAACTGCAGAGATAGTAAGAACGGATATAACTATAAAAAACGTTTTAAACTTTTTCATTGCTTCTCCTTAACGTTGAAGTGGAGCTTAACAAACCTGTGGAGCTTTTTACGGGGAATTTTTTGAAGGAGCTCCCCGTTGTTCAGATTTCCCTCTTTCACTTCAAAACCCAGTTCATCTGAGAGTTTCTTTAGAGCCTTCAGCCGTTCAGCCTTTGCAACTACAGACGCTGCAGCAACTACGGGATCGTCTTCTCCCTTTTCTTTTGCTGTAATCTTTATCCCTTCAGTTCTCAGCTTTTCCCTTATAAATTCTTCTACTTTTCTGCTGAACTTGTCTATAACTATTTCTGCCGGTTTGCACCTTTTTAAGAGTTTACTTAGAACGTCTAAGTATATGTTCTCAAGGTAACGATTTACGTTTCTAAACTTCTCGTATTCTCTGTTGTAGTTTTCAGGGTAAATTACCCTTACAACTCCCTTGCACTTTTCCTTTATCTTCTCTCCAGCTTCTATCAGTTTTTCCTGTTTCATCCTTTTGGAGTCTTTTACCTCTAAGTTAAGGAGCTCCCTCAAACACTCCCTGTCTGCACACACGCAGGCTACTACTAAGGGACCGAAGAACTCTCCCTTTCCTGCCTCGTCGCAACCTATCTTTGGTAGGTTTGCCTCTAATGAGAGGAGTTCTCCTATAACCGCTTCTTTTAACTTCTCTCTCCCTTTCCCTGAGTAAACCAGACTTCCAGATTCGTAGACTATCAGGTCTCCACCGCCGAAACTTAGCCTGTAGGATGCGTGTTCCGGAGGGTTTTTTTCCGTTGCTCCTCTCTTTTTCAGCTTTTCAATCAGTTTCTCTACCTTCTCCTTTTCTAACTTCACCGCTTGTTTACCTCTAACCCTACGCCGGCTTCAAGACCGTAGTAGCTATTGTATCTTAACTCCAAGTAGTAATTCTTCTTAAAGAACAGCTGGACGCTTCCGCCGTATTCCGGGTTCTGTCCTGTGGTTCCGTAACCTACCAGTCTTATTCTCTTTGCCAGTCTTTTAGCTACTGTAAGTTTTGCAACTGTTTCACCGTATTTTGTTATGTACGGTTCTATTGAAAAGCTCTCAAGTTTTAAGCCCTTTTTGAACTTACTCTCAATCGGTCTGAAGATGGAAGCTGTTGCGTAGTAAGCTACCTGAACTGCAGGGAAGAGCTCTGAGCTTGCTTCTATCTCTTCCGGGGAGGCTCCTGTCATTATCAAATTCAGTATCTGCTCCCTCGTTAAAGGTGGATCTGAAGAGAGGTATATGGTTAAGTTGTTCAATTCTCCTTCTATTTTCATGTAGATGTAGTAGCCGGAAACGTAATTGCTTGCCAGAATGTTTAATCTTCCTTTCTTCCTCTCTAAGTCCTCTATTGTCCCTGTTCCATAAATTACCTTAAACTCTTTTCCCATATAGTTTATCTTTCCATCTGTAACGTAGAACGTTCCCCCTATTACAACTCTTCCATTTAGGGTTTTTATCCAGAGTTTCGGAATTAGGGTGAGGCTGAAGAGCTCTCCCTTTATCTTTAGGGGCTGATCAAAGAGAAGGTTTATGTTGAGGTTTATCGGTAGTTTTGGGGGAGCTCCCCCTTCTCTCTTTTCCTTCGCTTCCACTTTTCCTAAAAAGAGTTTTGCCTTTGAAACCGTTAGAGTTCCTCTTATACCTTCATCAGAGTAGTTCACCTTTCCAGATACTAATCCTTTCCACTTCCCGATCTCTCCTACGGGAATTAGAGATGCAGTTGCCGTTATGTTTTTTTCTTTTCCGTTTATCAGAAGGCTTCCGCTTCCTATACTTATATTACCGTTTACCTTCTCTAAACTACCATCTTCAACCAATGCTTTAAACCGGTTTACAACTGCCCTGTCAAGTAAGTATTTTGCCCTGAGTTCAACTCCCGTTCCGTCAACGGTGATTCTGTAGTGGAGCTCCCCACCATAGCTAAAGCTTCCCTTTACCCTAAGGCTGTTCCTTACGTACGGGATAAATTTCTGAGCTCCTGCAATGTAAACCAGCCCCTTTGCACCTACGTTGGCCTCTATCTTCCCCGTTAAGTTCTTCTTTTCTCTGTTTAGTTTTAAATCTTTCAGTTTGATCCAGCCGTCAACATAAGAAAGAGTGACATCTGAAACTGAAGGTTCACCGTTTTTCAGTTCTATGTAGATACCCGATACTGCATACAGGGGGTAAAACCCTTTTGGGTACACCTTAAAAGTAGGAACAGCTACAGTTCCTGTAATGTTTGACAGATTTACATTAACAAAGGCCATATTTATCTTAGCTTTTATCTGTTGTGTTTTAATGTTTAAGTTCCTAATAAACCCTACAGCCTGCCATGATTTCCCGTTTGCAACCACCTTCAGGTCGGTATCTTTTCCTCTAACACTTATAGTTCCAAGGTTATCTGGCTCTAAGAGGGCTCCCAAGACATTTAGTTCCTGTTTTCCTGTTAGTTTACTTTCCCAATTTAATTTACCAGAAATTTTTACGGTAAATTTAGACAAACTGCCAAAAACCAAATAACCAACACTCCCTACAATTTTCCCTGTTCCCTTCAACAGGTATCTACCACTAATCTTTCCTCTTCCTTTCACTTGACCCGTCTTTAAGCCGATAGATACACTGCCGGATACACTGTTTTCAAGCTCTGGAAATCCACTCTCATAACGGCTACCTTGTAGATCAACAGAGAGCTCTCCACCGTTTAGAACAACTCCATACTTACCGCCTGTTAAAACCTTGTCTTTAAACTGGGCTCGCTCTAAATTTCCAGAAACTTCAACCTCAAGTCTTTTCTCTCTGTACTCTATTTCTCCTTTTCCGTCTCCTTCAGCTGTCAAGTCTTTATAACTGAAAACTCCGTAAAACCTGTCTATGGAGACCTTTACCCTTATAGAGTTCTTATCTTTTAAATTCTCAGAGTAGATAGAGAAACTACCGCTTCCCAATCCTTCTATTCCAAACGGCACTTTTATCCTGAAACCTTTTAAAACCTCTTCAATCTCTCTTCCAGAAACATCCTTTACTCTTCCTTTAGCAGAGAGGGACCTCTTTCCCTTCAGTTTTAATGTTAGTTCATCAAGGGAACCCCTACCTGTAACTGCACTTACGTAAAGGGTAAAGTCTTTTAGTTTTACCTCTCCTTTAGCCCTTCCCAGTTCAACTCCTTTAAACTTCAGGTTCCCACTACTTACAGAGAATTCGGCCTGGGGGTTCTTAAGATTTCCCCAAACTCTTCCAGCTCCACCTATGTTTCCCGAAAGCCCTACCTTTTTTAAGAACTTGAAATTTTCAACAGGAATAGCCTCCGCCGTATAATTACCCTTTATCTCCTTCTTCTTCAGGTAGATGTCTGTTTCGCCCTTTACAGCTCCACCGTCTTTTCCAAAAAGTTTGCCCTCTAAACTCAACTTATCGGAGTTTCCATCTATTTGAGCTGTCCCGTAGGCTCTAAACCCCTGAAAATTGAACGTTTCAACGTTTAAATTGCCCTTGTACTCCATTTTGTTTTTCTCTAACCTAAAATTCAACTTTCCAGAAAGGGCTAGATCTGGTATCCAGTTTCTGTATTTCTTCTTTCTACTGTAAACTCTTATGGTGGTGATCTCTTTAATATTAAAGTGTTTGAGGGTAATCGTTCCCTTTCCACACTTTTCTTTCCATTTCAGTGAGACAGCCCCGTCTAAGCTCTGGGAGCTCCACCAGATTTTTCCGCTTTTCCTGTCTGCAACTCCAGTTACTATTAAATTCCTGAGTTCAATCTGAGGGGTTTTAAGGGAGCTTACCCTTCCTGTTATCTGCACTTTGGGGTTTTCAAATTTCCCGTTTACGGAAAACTTGAGGTTAACGTTTTCAGCCCCGTATTTCTGGTATATGAACTGTCGCGAATGTATTTTTCCTTTTATGTCAATTGCGTTTCCAATCTCACCGTAAAAGGAGAAGTCTGCTCCGTCAAATTTACCAGAAACTTTATCAAGAACTATTCTTTCTCTTTTAAGCCTTATAGTTCCAGCGCCTTTAGTGTCTACGTTTCTTACCTTTCCGTTCCAGTTTACGTCTATTAATTTACCATAATATTTTACACTTACTTTCCCCAAAAAATAAGAAGAAACAAAAATACCAGAAAACCCCCACTTCTCCAGACTATAAACCCTCAACTTGCCGAAAACCTTAGAGTCTCTATAACCAACAGAAAAGTTGGGAATGAAAAAGTAACCATCTAAACGAAATCCGGCAAAGGGCTCAATGTAGAAACTCTGTCCTTTAAACTCTCCGTTTACTCCTCCACAATAGAATTCTTTTTTACTATAAACAAACCGGTTGAGGACTGCATAGCCTCCATCCCACTGAAGAGTTATCCTCCCAATATCAGCTCTCTTCAACAGAAAAGGGAACTCCAAATTAAATTTTTTCCCTTCTCTTTTTTTCTTCTTTAGAACTACCTTTCCCTCTGAAAGACCTAAGAAAGAAACCACCGGACGGAGCTCCCTCAAACTCCTATAGACATCAACGTCCAACTCGGGCTTAAAGAGTTCACAGGAAAACTTTGGGTTTTCTACAAACAGATAATCTGCCTTTAAGGAGAGCTCTCCTCTTTTCCAGTTAAAGCTCCAGTGAAAGTTCTTCTTTACAATAGAGAGTTCTTCCCGCTCTTTCACCCAGTATTTAAGAACACTGACAGAGATCTGATAGGAGAAAAGGAGAAACAATAGAACTAAGAGAACTTTAAGAACCCTGTGAAGTCTGCCGCTCTTTAAAGATTTCAGCAGAGCTTTCAGGAACTCTTTAGATCTCACACTCTATCTCCAGAGTTTCCCACGCTCGGCACTTTGGACATATCCAGTCAAAGGTGTTCGTTCTAAAACCGCAACTCTCACACTTGTAAATCTTTCGCCTCTCCTTCAATCGGGTGAGGAGAGAAATAATCTCCTCTGCAACTTTCTTCCTTTTACCGCTCTCCCAGAGAATTCTTACATAGGCTTCAAAGAGCTCGGGATCAAACTTACCACTCTCCCAGAACCTTTCAAGAAGAGTTATTGCCCTCTCAGTTTCTCCTCTCTTTATCCAGAATCTAACAGCCCTATCAACAGCCGGCGGGGAGAGTTCCGACTCCTCAACCAACTGGACTAACTTCTCCTCCGTAAGGTTATCAAATTTCTCTACCACCTCAATGAAGGGAGCTCCCTTTTTGGGTGAGAGTTTTATTCCCTTCAGGGCACTACCGTACCCCTTTTCTTTCTCTCCAACCGAGTAGAAGAGTTTTGACAGAACGTAGTAGTAGAGAGGAACGGGAAAGGGGAGCTCCAGTTTCCTTATAACCCTGAAAGCCTTATCTGTCCTTCCAGAATCTATGTAGCTGTTGGCAAGGTAGAGTTTGGTATGGATAAGATCATCCCTGAAGTCCTCTTTCAGACTAACGGCTTTCTCAAGGAGCTCCACAGCATCCTGAAGCTTCCCTGATGCCTTCCTTAGCTGTGCCAGTTCGTAGTAGAAGAAACTCTCCCCCGGGTAGAGCTCTATTCCTTCCTTTAGAGCCTCCTCAGCCCTGTCTATAAAACCGGCAGACTTGTAAACGAGAGCAAGGTTGAGGACGACCAACTTCCTCTCATCATCGGAGAGCTTCTCCTTTTTAAGCCTTTCCAAAATTTTTAAACTCCTGTAGTACTCCCCTTTCTCTTTTAGGAGAATAGCCAGGGTTAGGTAGGCATTAACCGGACTGTCTAAATCAACGTCCGATATCTCTCTTATTAAATCCTGTCTATCTATTGAGAGTTTTTTCAGATAGCTCTCAACAGAGAATTTTCTTTCCTTACCAAATAGAGACCTTATCCTGTCAATCATTATTCCCAAAACCGTTTAAGGGTTTCATAGGTTTCACCAAGGGATTGGGGAATAACCTTCACACCTGCTGTAACTGGAAGAAAATTCGTATCCCCAATCCAACGGGGAACGATGTGGTAGTGGATGTGGGTATCAACGCTGCCGCCAGAAGCCTTTCCCAAGTTAAGCCCAACGTTAAATCCATCGGGGTTATAGGCTCTCTTTAGGGCTCTTATTGAACGCTTTATCAATATACCAATTTCTGCAAGTTCTTCGGGAAGAAGAGAGAGGAAATCTCCGGTGTGCCTTATGGGACATACCATGAGGTGCCCGGTATTGTAGGGAAACCGGTTAAGTATTACTAAGGCTCTCTCTCCTTTGTAGAGGAGTAGATTCTCCTTATCCCTTTCTGGATGCTCCTCTACCGCTCTACAGATAAAACATCCTTCTTTTTTCTCTTTACCTACCCGTGACACGTAAGAGAGTCTCCATGGAGCCCATATTATCTCCAATTTATCCTCCCGCAAGGTCAAATCGCTTCAAGTTTTCTAAAATATAGCGCAGATTTGGTTTGTCGGTAAGTAATGGGTTTGAGAGGAGTTCCCCTTCCCTCTTTTGAAGCTGACTAAAAACTACTTTCTTAACGTCTTTCGGGAACTCTTTAAGGAGTGCACTACAGTCTTCTGAGCTTATAAAGGCTTCAATCATAGGGCTCAACCTAAGGGAAGTACACTCTTTCAGGGCTTTTTTTATCTCCTCTTTTGCCAGTTTCCTTGAGTAATCCTCTATTAAGTTGCCGTAGTTGAACTCCAGGAATTTTGCTATACCACCCATAAGAAAAGCTATATCAGCGTCTGAGATATTACCTTCCCTTTCAATATAACCTTTTAGTCTTTCCATACTCTTTTGGGCTGCTCTTTCAACAGCTATGGAGTAGGCCTTCTCAAGGTCTTCTACAGGTATCTGGTAGCTTTTCGCAATTCCTGTGAAAGTTTCCAGCTTCCCGACAACTGCAGGCTTAACGTCTGCCTGTTTTAAATGTTCCTCACCGTCTTCAACAAACTCGGCAAGCCCTTCAACCCAGAACTGTTGATCCTTTGAAAGGAAGGTCTCAAGGTTTTCGCACCTTACAGGGGGAGCTCCCCACGTCCCGTAAACTGTAAGGACGAGAGATAGAGCGGGGATAAGCACTCTCTTCTTCATAACTTCCTCCCAGAAAGAGACTTCCCTACCATTCTACCTGTTAACACAGAAATTTTCCTGCTGTTTTCTTTAAGTTGAATTCCTCCACCTCAATTACAAAATAATGTGTAACCTCTTCCTCAAACTATAACAAATTGACATTTGTTATGGTAAAATGGAAACAGCAGGAAAACCAAAAGGGGTCACCTGCCAATAAGCAGGCAGCAAAACGTTAATATATTTCCTCTATTTTTAATAGAGGATAGGGACTATACCCTTCAGGAGAATACAGGCAGAATATATCAACACTTCAGGAGAAAAGCCGCGAAACTGTCTGAGGCCATTGATCTTTTCATCAACTTTAAGAGCAAGGAACTCTCACCGAGAACTCTAAAGGAGTATAAAAACGACCTTTATCTGTTTATGAGGCAGGTAGGGAACGTTCCGGTTGGGAATATAAAGACTGCTCATCTGATGGTATTCCGGAGCTCCCTCAACTGCTCACCCTCACTCATAAACAGGCGACTTTCAGCCCTCAACTCTTTTTTTAACTTCCTTGTTGACATGGAACTAATTGAAAAAAACCCGGTAAAACCCTCCCTCAGAATAAAGAAGGTCAAGCAGAGAGTTCCTGAAGCTTTGACTGAAGAGGAAATAGAGAAAGTCCTTGAAGCAGCCAGAAACCGCTCCTACAGAGACTACCTCATGGTTAAAACGATCCTCCAGTGTGGACTGAGAATCTCGGAACTCCTCTCACTGACGAAAGAAAACATAGTTGACTACAGAGGAAGGAAAGTTTTAAGAGTTGTCGGAAAGGGAGGAAAAGAGAGGTTCATACCCCTAACCGAGGAGTTTTCAGGGGAGCTCCTCTCTTACGCCCAAAACTGCAAAACTGAAAGACTGTTTCCTCTTAGCTACCAGGGAGCAAAATACATCTTTAACAGAATAAAGGAGAAAACTGGTGTAGACCTCCACCCTCACAAACTCCGCCACACATTCGCTACCATCTTAGTTGACAGAGGGATTGACATAAGGGTTATCCAGGCCTTCCTGGGCCACGCTTCTCCAAATACTTCGGCTCGGTACGCAAAAGTAAGGGATGATTTAATGTTCAAAGTCGTTGATTCCGTTTTTTCAAGGAGTAACAGTGCTTCAAAGGTTTAAGAAAGCCTGAACAAGTCCTGCACAGCCGTAGAGCATCGAATCTCCCAAAGGATAAGCCTCTTCGCCGTAACCTTTTAAGAGTTTTCTGTTGGGACCTACAACAAAGATCTTTTCAGGAGAAACGACCTCAAAAACAACAGCTCCGTGTCCTCCGTCCTCAAACACTTCTTCAAAGGTCAGCCTTTTACTAACAAGTCTTCCCACGAGTCTCTCAATCTTTTCTCTGTTTAACATTCTGGTATGGTGTTCAAAAAGACCTACTATCTCTCCATTCTTCACCGACGCTCCCAACGTGTGGCCGTTTCCTACGTCTAAGACCACAAACTCTCTAACTCCCAAGTTCTGCGCATAACTTACCATGCCGGCAACTGCAGCCAGTTTACTGTCCATAACAAAACCGTTCAACCCTGCCTCCTCAAGCTGTTCCAGTACGGAGTCAAACCTTGAGAAGAATCCTGTTCTCTCCCTCACCACCATCTTCTCAGGACGTCTCTCCTTCTCAAGGAGCTCCCTCAAGAAGTTAAACCGTGTCACTCTGTCACTCTGCCCCTTAATAAAACCGTGATCCTGACAGGCAACGCCTACTGTGAAACTCCGAAGCTTCAGATCCTCATTTATTAACCATAAAATTTTCTGGTAGTTATCAAGCTCCAGATCAGTGAGGAAAAAATCTGCACTATCTACAGAATCAACAAGTTTAAACCCAAGCTTCCTTACTTCGTCAATATCGTCTCTTATTGTCTTTGCAGCCCTTTTGGTTATAGTAACAGAAAACCCTCTCTCTATGAGCTCCAGAAGAGCTTTCTTTACAGGACCACCCCCCATAACATATCCGTCAACTGTTACGTCCCTGTTCAGAGCTCTTACCTTTTTAGCAAGTTTTTCTGTTGGCGAAGGGAATATAGCCTTCACCCAGTTTTCTTCGTTCTCTTTGAAATCTGGAATAACAATGTCTTGAGTTCCCTTTCCTATATCAACGGCAAAGAAACGGTTTGCCACACTCCACCTCCTTAACTAAAATTCTAAATAATTAAGAAGAATGGAGGAATTCTATGTTTGACGTAGCAGATGACCAGTTTCAAGGACCTGTAATAAAGGTAATAGGTGTTGGCGGTGGTGGTGGAAACGCCGTATCAAGAATGTACGAAAAGGGGATAGAAGGAGTGGAGTTCGTCGCCATAAATACAGATGCCCAGGTTCTGTCAAGAATGTCCATTCCTGTAAAAGTTCAGATAGGGGAGAAACTGACAAAGGGCCTTGGAGCAGGGGGGAAACCTGAAATTGGAGAGCAGGCAGCCCTTGAAGACGAACCCAAGATAAGGGAAGTGCTGGAAGGCTCAGATATGGTCTTCATAACTGCCGGAATGGGTGGAGGAACGGGAACGGGAGCAGCACCGATAGTTGCAAAGATAGCCAAAGATATGGGAATACTGACTGTAGGAGTTGTAACAAGGCCCTTTG
>WFNZ01000064.1 GCA_015488335.1 Thermovibrio sp. | reverse complement strand
GAATATGGATTGATAGTGAAAATGGAAAGCCTGGTGCCCATAGCGGCGGGGAAACACCCGATCCCATTCCGAACTCGGAAGTTAAGCCCGCCAGCGCCGATGATACTGCCCGCGGGAGCGGGTGGGAAAGTAGGGCGGTGCCAGGCTTTTTTTATTTTAAGAATAAGCCGGCAGGAAGCCGGCTATCAGTGAGAAAAGTTATTTGTATTCTCCGTAATCACAGCTTTTGACGTAAGAGCCATCCAGATCTTCTGACGCAATCAAGACCTTTATTCCTAATTTTGCGGCTTTCTCACATAGTTCTTTGAATGCTTCTTCATCTTTTTGATATTTGGTGTCGTATTCTATGTCAAACACAGGTTTTCCTTCGTCTATAAAAGGTTTGTAGAGATCACACTCGTTGTAATGGAAACATTCTTCTGCTATTTCAAAGTTGAAGTTTTCTTTGACTTTTGGAATCAAGAACCCGCTGTTTTTAAGTCCTATCCAGAGGCCTAACTGTTTTGCCTTCTGGCTTAAGAATTTAGCGTAGTCAATAGCATCTTTTTCAGTAAGGTTAAATCCACTGTCTTGTTGATATACATCCATGTTGTCCGGATCAATGCCGTCACATCCTTTGTCTTTGGCAAGTCTGATCCTTTCTGCCATTATCTGGCGAACTTTTTGGTTCCTTATGTCTAACCACCTTTCGCCTTCCCATCCATCTACTTTTTT
This sequence comes from Thermovibrio sp., assembly GCA_015488335.1. Lineage (GTDB taxonomy): Bacteria > Aquificota > Aquificia > Desulfurobacteriales > Desulfurobacteriaceae > Balnearium. The sequence continues at coordinate 3,904 of WFNZ01000064.1, read as the reverse complement.
CCCTAAGGCTTCTTTGGGGAATTGGTCAGCATCTGGTCTCCAGTTTTCGTATGTTCCTGCACTGAAGTAACAGATGACTTTTTTTCCTTCTTCTTTCAGCTGTTCTATTTGTGATTGAGGGGTGTCAAATAGGTCTACGTCGTAAACAGAGGCAGGGATGTCTGTTCTTAGGTCTGTATCGTCATTCTGAAGTTGGATGTAGAATGTATCTTCTGTGGTGAGCTGGGGACAGGGGGAAAATGCTCTGTCTAAAGAGGGTTCATCTTCAGGTTTTATTCTGTTCTTGTCGGAGATGTTCCCGCATACTTTTGCCTGGGGCAGTCTCATTATTTTGAGTTCGTATAGCTGGTTGCCGAATATGGCATTTTCTATTACTGAGTTGTAGATGCCGTCGGTATCTTCATCTCCACCAAGTCTTATTCCGGCTCCTTTGTTCCCAAATACGATGTTTCTTTCGATGGTGTTTTCATTTCCTCTTACTGATATCCCGCCGACGTTTTCCAGTTTGTTCTTTGAGCAGAGGTTGCTGTAGATGTAGATGTTTGTTGAACCTTCTTTTACGTCTAAGCATTCGCTACCGTAGGTTATTATTGAGTTGTGGTGGATTGAGATGTTGCTTGATCTGTCGGGCTGGTCGGCCTGTTCTGGGGCTGTTCCGATGTAGATGCCTTCTCCGTTTGTTCCCTTTCCGAATTTGAAGTTCTCTAAACCGCAGTGGCTTATTTTTGAGAATGCTATATCTGAATTTCTGGTGTATTTGAACCTTACACACTCTCCCAGCGCGTTTTTTAGGTAGAGTCCGTATATTCTTATTCCTTTTAGATATCTGTCAGGTGTTCCATGGATGTAGAGGAGTTCGTCGTGATAGCAGTTTTTATCCTGACAGGGAGCAAAGTGGCCGTCTACTACTAAGTTGGCAAGGGTTATATAGCTGTTGGTTATTTCTATTTCTCTGCCTTTGGGTTCGTTATTTCCTTTTATAGTTGCTCCTGGCATTCCGGCTATTGTTATCGGTTTGCCAGGTTTTCCATCTCTTACTGTTTTTATGTTTTCTCTGTAGGTTCCGGGCATGAGGACTATTGTGTCTCCAGGCTGGGCTCTTTTGAGGGCTTCTGATATGTGTTTTAGGGGATGTTTGTAGGAGCCGTTGTTTGAGTCGCTACCGTGTTTGGGGTAGACGAAGATGATTTTTCCCTGGTTGTAGTAGGGGGGAGCTCCCGCCTTTGTTAAAACCGCAGATCCTGAAATTAGAATAGCGGATAAGAGTGTTGCCGATAGTAATGTTCTCATTATCCCTCCCTCAAGTTTTGTTCTTAGTTTTTTATTAAAACCTATTATTTTTTTTGATGTTTTAATTTCCTTTAATCTTGATTCACTCTTTCTCTTGACTTTCTGGTTCTTCAACCTATTTTTGTTTTATGCCGGGGTCTCCACAACGTCCGGAGGGTGAACCCCGCCAGGCCCGGAAGGGAGCAACGGTAAGCCTGAAGGGCGTGTGTGGTAAGGCTCCGGCTTTTCTATTTGTTGAGGATAAGAGAGAGAGCTCTCGTTACGTTCTCAATCAAAGGTATCACTTCAGAGTAGTTCATCCTTTTGGGGCCTATTACTCCAACAACACCACCGTTTTTAAACCCGGCGCTGTATTTTCCTAAAACAAAGCTTATTGATGATAGTGGCTCCGGCTCTATTTCTGAGCCAAGTATAACGCTTATGTTTCTCTTTTCGTTCAGGAATTTCCTGAGGACTTCAAGGAATAGAGTTTTCTCTTCAAGAAGTTCAAGAACCTGTTTTAACCTTTCAGCATCTCCTGAAACCATGTTAACTATATTTGATGTTCCGTGGACTTCTAAGTAGTTTACCTCGTTGAGCGATTTGAGTATGTGGGTACTTATCCTGAAGGATAGATCTGATATCTCTTTTCTCAGTATTTCTATCTCTTCTATCAGTTCCCTTTTGACCTGTTTTAGGGTTTTACCCCGGAACTTCTGGGTGAGGAGTTTTGAGATTCGGGGGAGCTCCCCATCAGGAACAGAAGCCCTTATCACCCTGTGGAGAACGTAATCGGGCTGGAAGTTAATGACTATGAGTATTTTGTCTGAAGATACCTTAAAGAGTGATATGTTTTCTACAGTAAGGTTTTCTGTAAAGCTGGCTCCGAAACCGATGTAACCGGTGCTGGACTGTATAAAGTCAAGGACTTTTGCAAGGATTTCGTCTCTATCCCACACTTTTTCGCTCTTGAGGAAGTCTATAAGCCTGTTTACGAGGGTTTCGTCTTTTTCTCCAAGTGCTAAAAACAAACTGTTTATGTAGGTTTTTAAACCTTTATCTGTAGGAACCCTTCCAGCGGAGGTGTGGGGCTGGAAGAGATATCCTTTATCTTCAAGGTCTGCCATTACGTTCCTTATAGTTGCAGGGCTAAAAGGGAGTGAGTAGGTTTTCTGGAGTGTTCTTGAACCGATAGGTTCTCCCTGTTTCAGGTAGAGTTCTACAATTTTGAGCAGTATGTCCCGTTCTCTCTCTGTAAGTTCTTTTCTCAAGAGTACTCCCATTTTAACGGTACTATCTGGTTTACCGTTTTTAATATATGCTTTAGAATCCAAGTTCTAAGTAGGTATCTTTGTACTTAACGTATCTGAGGGCGTGCTCTTTCAGGTGTTTAATCTCATCTTCTGAGAGTTCCCTCTTAACTTTTGCCGGGAATCCCATTATTAGTGAGTTGGAGGGAAACTCTTTTCCCGGTGGAACTAAAGTTCCGGCAGCAACTATAGAGTTTTCGTTTATAACGGCACCGTCTAAGATTATGGCTCCTATTCCAATAAGGCAGTTGTCTTTAATGGTGCATCCGTGGAGTTTAACAGCGTGGCCGATTGTAACGTAGTTTCCTATTACTGTAGGGTGGGTTCTGTTGGTTACATGAACTACAGTCCCATCCTGAACAGAGGTGCACTTTCCTACCTTTATGTAGTTTACGTCTCCCCTTAAAATGGTTCCAAACCAGATGGAGCTGTCGTCTCCTATCTCAACGTCTCCTATTACCGTTGCGTTTTCCGCTATGAATACCCTCTCTCCTATTTTTGGCTTAAGGTTTCCGTACTCCCTTATCAACGTTCGCCTCCTCTCAGTTTTCCTGTCCATTCTAACACTCTGTTTGTTAGAATTTGCCCCACACGGAGGAGATTATGGCTCTGCTTGCTCCATCTATTCTTTCTGCCAACTTTGCCTGCCTTGAAAGGGATATAAAAGAGGTGGAAGCGTCCGGTGCCGACCTACTCCACGTTGACGTTATGGATGGCCGTTTTGTTCCAAACATCACAATCGGTATTCCCGTTGTTGAGTCTATAAGGAAGGTGACGGAGCTCCCCTTAGACGTCCACCTTATGATTGTTGAGCCAGAGAAGTACATTCCAGATTTTATAAAGGCCGGTGCTAACTGGGTTTCCTTCCACTTTGAGGCTGCCGTTCACCACCACAGGATTGTTTCACAGATAAAAGAGCTGGGCGCAAAAGCCGGAATAGTTATAAACCCGTCAACTCCAGTCTCCTTTTTAGAGGAGATTCTTCCCTTTTTAGATTTCGTTCTTGTTATGTCTGTTAACCCTGGGTTTGGAGGGCAGAAATTTATTCCTACTTCTCTTAAGAAGATTGAGAAGTTGAAAAAGATGAGAGAAGAGCTTAACGGAAGTTTCCTCATAGAGGTTGACGGCGGGATAAAGGTTGATAACGTTGAGTCGGTTTTAAAGGCTGGAGCCGATGTGATAGTTGCAGGCTCTGCCGTTTTTAAGGGAGACGTATCGGCCAACGTTAGGGCGTTCAAGGAGATTCTTAAAAACTATTAGCGGGGAGAGGCCATGAAACAGGTAAAACTGATGACGGGAACTGCAAACCCTGAACTTGCTAAGAG
>WFNZ01000063.1 GCA_015488335.1 Thermovibrio sp. | reverse complement strand
CCCTTTCCCATAGAGGAAACAGGAGTCAGGTAGCCGGTGTAGAGGATAGAGGGAACAACTGTAAGGATAACAGTTCCTATGAAGGCTGCAGCCTGAGAGGTGAAAAAGACTGAGAGGAGAAGGCCAAAAGCGGTTGAGACGAGGATAAAGAGGAGTGAGGAGATGAGAAGAAGGGAAAAGCTCCCTTTCAGTGGAACTTTAAGGAGGAAGAGGAGGATAGAGAGGAGAACTAAGAGGTTAAAGGTTGAAACGGTAAACCCGGAAATCAGTTTCCCCGTTAGGTATTCAAGTTTTCCAACAGATGAAACGTAGACGTTATAGATTGAGCCGGACTCTTTCTCTTTAACTATCAGAAGGGCGGAGAAGACGGCAGGGGCTATTGAGAGAACAACTGCCAGAGTTCCGACGGCAACAACGTAGTCCTGGTTTAGAGACTCGTTGAACCAGTAGCGGGGCTTAACTGAAACAGAGAGTTTCAGTCCTTTCCTCTCTGCAAGGTTAAGGTTCTCAAGTGAGACAACGGCGTTCACGTAGCTCTTTATGACTTCTGCCCTGTAGGGGAAAGTTCCGTCAATCAGGAGCTGGAAACGGCCTTGGCCTTTTTTGAAGTTCTTTTCAAAGTTAAATGGGAAAAGTAGAGCTCCCCTAACCTCTCCAAAGGTTAGAGCTCTGTCAAGCTCTTTTTCAGATGAGAAGTAACGCTTTACGTAGAAATACTCTCCGTTTGATGTGAGTTTAGAGAGGATTTCTCTTGAGAGGTAGGAGTTGTCGTAGTCAAGGACACCAAGGGGAACGTGCTTTATCTCAAGCTTAAGGCCGTAGCCGAAGACAAGCATCATAGAAAGGGGAACGGCAAGAACGGTGATGAGTGAGATTTTATCCCGAAGGAGCTCCTTTATCTCTTTTTTAACAATTGAGAAGACTCTGTTTAACCTAAACATCGTTTAAAACCCTGAAAACGAAAACGTCTTCCATTGTTATATAAGAAGACTTGAGTTTTTTAAACGGAATTCCCAACTCTTTGAGATAGTCTTCCGTTACGGGCTTCAGCGAGTAAACCTTTACCTTTCTTCCAAAGAGAGCGGTTTTAAAGCCCAGACTTTTAAGCTTCTCCTCAAGGTCAAAGGGCTCATCGGTGTAAATGAGGTAGGCGTTTCCCAACTCTTCTTTCAGCTCCTCTTTTAATTTACGGGGAGAGCCTAAGGCAACGGCCTTTCCCCTGTTCATTAGAAGAACCCTGTCGCAGTATTCGGCCTCGTCCATGTAGTGGGTTGTAATGAGAACGGTTACGCCGAACTTTTTGGAGAGCTCCCTTATAACCTGCCAGAAGACGTCCCTCTCTACGGGGTCAACGCCGGAAGTGGGCTCGTCTAAAAAGAGAATCGGCGGGGAGTGGAGGAGGGCGGAGAGGAGAGCAACCCGCTGTTTTATCCCCAAGGGGAGCTCCGCAACCTGTCTGTTTAAAAACTCCTGAAGCTCAAAAACCGGAGCCACTTGAGAAACTAACGATTTAACAGTAGAAGGGGAAACCCCGTAAACGCTTCCCCAGTAGATAAGGTTTTCAAGGACCGTCAGGTCGTAGTAGAGGGAGAACTTCTGGGAGGTGTAGCCGATGAGTTTCTTAACATCTTTTCCAACGGGCTTTCCAGCAACAGAGATTCTCCCTGAGGTTGGACTGTAGAGGCCTAAGATGGTTTTTATAAGGGTGGTTTTCCCTGCGCCGTTTGGACCCAGAAGGCCGAAAATCTCTCCTCTCTTAACTGTGAAGGAAACCCCGTCAACGGCGGTAAAGTCTCCAAACTTTTTAACAACGTTTTCAACGACAACGGTATTCTCTGGAACTTCTGTTTTCGGTTTAAAGACGGGAGGGAGAACAACTCTCCTGAGGCCTATCTTTTCAACGAAAAGGTCTTCAAGGTCTGGCTCAACGGGCTGGGCAGAGAAGTTAAGTTTTTCCTGGAGCTCCCTGAAATCCTCAAGTTTTTCAGGGGGAATAAGGACTCTAACGGTGTCTCCTTTAAGCCTTGGGGTGTTCGTTATATCCCAGAGTTTCTGGTAGACGGCGTAAGGGTTGTCTGAAGTTATGAGAAAAACCTTAGAGTCTGTTTTAACAACGTCTTCGTAAGAGCCCGAAACGATTTTTTTGCCGTTTTTCATTAAAAGGAGCTCCGTTCCCCTCTCGGCCTCGTCTAAGTAGGAAGTTGATAGGAGAACCGTCTGACCCTCACGGTTAAAGGAGTAGAGAAGCCTCCATATCTCTCGGCGGGAGACCGGGTCAACCCCCGTTGTTGGCTCGTCTAAAACGAGGAGCTCCGGCCTGTGAATCAGGATACAGCACAGGGAGAGCTTCTGCATCATTCCGCCGGAAAGCTTCCCGGCAGGCCGGTCTCTGAACTCATAGAGGCCTGTGGTTTTGAGAAGGAGCTCCTTTCGCCTCTCCCTCTCCTCTCCTGTAACGCCGTAAAGGTCGGCAAAGAAGTCAACGTTCTCCTCAACAGAGAGTCGCTTGTATAAGTTCTGTCCCAACCCCTGGGGCATGAACGAGATTTTTTCCTTTACAGGCTCAAAAGACTTTTCGTCGTTTGGGTCAACTCCAAAGGTTAGAAGTTTTCCGGAGTCGTAGGTGAGAACTCCGCACACAGCCTTAAAGGTTGAGGATTTCCCCGCTCCGTCGGGGCCTATGAAGATGAAGATATCCCCTGAGTTTACAGTAAACGAGAGGTTATCAACCGCAACGGTCTTCCCTTTCCTGTAAGTAATTCTGAGTTTTTCACACTCAACGGGCTTCATTTTCCACCTAAAGGAATGTAGCAGTCTGCAGGCATCCCCGGTTTTAAAACGTGGTTGGGGTTCCCAAGGAGCTTCAGTTTTACCTTGAAAACTTCTTTTACCCGCTCCTCTTTTGTCTGGACTTCTTTTGGCGTGAACTCTGCACGGGAGGAGATGTATGTAAGGACAACGGGGAACTTCTTGTTGGGGTAGGCGTCAACAGTTATATACCCTCTCTGGCCTAAGTGGATAAGGCCAATCTTAGATTCAGGAACGTATCCCTCAAAGTAGAGGTTATCAAGGTTGTAAAGGGTGAAGAGTTTCTGCCCTGGGGCAACAACCTCTCCTGGCTCAACGAGCTTTTCAGTAATCGTCCCGTCTATAGGAGAGGTAATTTTCAGGTTTTTGAGAACCGCCTTGACCTTTTCAACAAGGGCTTCTGCCGACTTAACTTTTTCTCTGTAGGCAGAAACTTCCCCCTCTTTCGCTTTAACGGTCTCCTCAAGGGCTGAAATCTCTTTTCTGAGGGAGTAAATCTCTTCTTTTCTGTTTTCAGCAAGCTGAACCTGTTTTTCGGCCGCCGAAAGGTTTGCCCTTGCAGAGTTTACAAGCTCCTCAGCAGATTGAAGGTCTGCCTTTGCAGTCTCGTAGGCAAGTTCAACGGCGTCAAACTTACTCTCTGATATTACCCTCCGGCGGTAGAGATTTTTAAACCGGGTGTAGTCCTTTTTGGCCTTTTCAAAGGCGGCCTCTGCCTTTTTGTATGTGGCCTCTGCAGAGAGGAGCTGAGAATGGGCGCTTTTAAGTCTGTCTTCCGCAGTTCCGATTCCCAATTCAACAGCCTTTTCAAGCTCAGAGAGTTTGAACTTGAGGGAGGAGAGTTTCTCTCTGTAGAAGGAGAGTTCCCTCTCCTTTACCTTAACGGCAGAGAGGGACGCCCTGTAGCCTGCCTCTGCCCGGGAGAGCTCCGCCCTCACCTCAGAGGAGTCTATTTGGGCAAGGAGCTCCCCTCTTTTAACGTTGTCTCCCTCGTCGTGGTAAAGGGCAACGATTTTTCCGCCGTATTTTGTTCCAACGTCGTACTGGTCCCCCTCAATCCGGCCGTTTATGTAGAGGGTGTTCTCGCTTTTCTGGTTTAAACAGCCGGAGAAGAGAAAGAGGGCAGACATTAAAAGGAAAAGGAATCTCATCTCCCACCTCTCAAAAGGGGCTTTCCAACGGCAAACTCAAGCTCTGAAAGGGCGGTGTTGTAGTCGGCAAGGGCTGAGTTGAGGGAGTTTCTGGCAGAGTAAAGATAGGCAATGGCGTCAACAACTTCTGTTGAAGTTCCAACGTGCTCCCTGTAGCGCTCTCTTGAATCCCGAAGGAGCTCCTCTGCCTCTTTCACCTGAGACTGTGCCGTTTTTACCCTTGCAGCGGCTGAGAGGAGCCTGGTGTAGGCAGAAACCACCTGAAGCCTTACTTTGTCTTTCAGGTCTTTAAGGGAGATTTCAGCCTTTCTACGCTCCTCTCTTGCCTTTTCAATCTCAAAGAACCTTTTTCCACCCTCAAAGAGGGAAAAGTTGAGGGTGAACGAAACGGCCGTTGAGGAGTAGGTTTCTCCCGGGTATTGGTCTGTCTTCTGGTAGTCAATTCCCATAAGGAGCTTTGGAGAGAAGGCTGAGGCGGAGAGCTTAACTCCCTCGTCTGCAGCCCTCTTGACCATCTGAGCGTATTTGAGGAGAGGACGGGTAGAGTAGGCGGTTTTGAGGAGCTCCCCAAGTTTCAGCTTCACAGGTTCATAGCGGAGCTCCCCTTTAGGAGAAAAGGTCAGGTCTGGAAGGCCGATGTCCGTTTTCAGCTTCTCAAGGGCTACCCTGTAGATAGACTCGGCGTAGGTGAGCTTCTCCTCTGCGTCCCTCAGCTTCACCTCGGCCTCTAAGAGGTCCCTCCTTGGAACTATCCCCTCGTCAAAGAAGGCTTTAACGTCTCTGTAGTGTTTCTCAGCGGCTTTCAGGTAAGCCCTTGCAGTTTCAACAGAGGCCTTTGCCTTTAAAAGGCTGTAGTAGTCCTTTTTAACCGTTAGAACAACTCTGTTAACGGTCTCCTTAAAGAGGTAGTAGGTGGCCTTTTTCTGTTTCTCCCTTAGTTTAACTGAGAATGTTATCTGCCCACCGGTAAAAAGAGGCTGTGAGAGTTTTACTCCAAACTGGTAGTAGCTACTGCTAAAGAGTGAAAAGGCTGCAGGCGGAAGGCCGGGAAGGGAGAAGGAGTAGGTTGGAACGTCTGTCAGGCTTGTTCTCCTGTAAAAGAGGTTGACAGTTGGGAAGTAGGAAGAGACGGCTTCTCTGTAGAGGAGGTCTGAGATCCTGTAGTCGGTTTTCGCTTTCTCTATCTCCTTTGAGTTTTTTAGTGCAAGGAGAATAAGGTTATTTAGCTCTCCGGCCTTAACTGTTAGGGGCAGGAGAAGTGTCAGTATCAGAACGAGAGCTCTCATCTCTCTCCTCCAGCAAAATTGCAGGAATTAGTGTTAAAACGCCGCAGATTGTTGCAAAGAAGAAAGCATCGGCAAAGGAGTGCCAGAAGGCGTGCTGTGAGTAGAGCTGAGCTAAAAGGGCTTTAGCTGTTAGTTTTGCAGTCTGCAGGGTTTCTCCTCTGAAGTAGTGGTAGAAGTCTTCAGCCCTTTTCAAGAAGTAGAGAACCTGGGGAGATGAGGTTGAAACTTTCTCTGTCAGGTGGACGAAGTGGACCTGTTGGGAAGAGAGGAGGATGTAGGTTGATACAGCAGTTCCAACGCTTCCGCCGACAAGCCTCATAAGGTTCTGAATGGAGGAGGCCTGACGGAGGAGCTCCCCCTTAAAACTCCCCAGTGAAACCTGAGAGAGGGCGGGGAAGAAGAAGCCCATCCCGATTCCCCAGGGCATCAGGTATGCAACTATCTGGAGTTTCGTCATCTCTAAGTTGAGCTTCTGCTGAAGGTATGTCCCAAAGATAAAGATTGTAGTTCCAATAATTATTGAAGCCTTTTTGGTCAGGATTTTCCTGTCTATGAGAATCCCCGCAACCATACTGAAAAAGCCTGTCCCCATAGAGGGCCAGAAGAGGATTTCGCCGGCAGTTATCGTTGGAAGGCCCCTCAGCTTCTCTAAGTAGAGTGGAAGGAGGAAGTAAGAGGCGTAAACACCCATCCCGAAAACCGTTAGCGAGAGGACGGGATAACGGAAAAAAGGGTATTTAAAGAGTGATAGGTTTAAAAGGGGATGTTCGGTTCTCATCTGGTGGATTAAGAAGAGGACAAAAGAGACGGCAGAGACGTAGAGGAGAGAGACCGATTTGAGGGAGCTCCACCCCCAGCTGTTACCCTTAGAGAGGACAACTATTAGAGAAACCAGAGAGATGGCAAGGAGGAGAAGGCCTATGAAGTCTAAAGGTTTATCATCCCTGTGGAGGTGCCTGTCGTCCTCCATAAAGAGGGTTAAAAGGTAGACAACTAAAATTCCCGGAAGGAGGTTCACGTAGAAGATCCACCGCCAGCTGAGGTGCTCTGTTATGTATCCGCCTAAAGTGGGACCTAGAGACGGGCCGAAGGTCGCTCCAAGGGCGAACATCCCCATTGCAACTCCCCTCTTCTCGGGGGGAAAGAGCTCAAAGAGGAGGGTCATTGTCATCGGAACGGCAATCCCCTCTCCGACTCCCTGGAAAACCCTTGCCGCAACCATAAGGTCTAAGCTGGTTGAAAGGCCACAGAGGGCACTCATAACGGTAAAAAGGGAAATGCCCAAAAGGTAGGTGTTCCTGTGGCCTATTTTACCCCCTAACCATCCAACAACCGGCATTGCAACGGCAGAGGCAACCATGTAGGAGATGATTACCCACTGGATGTCGTCGGGCTCAGCGTCAAAGGTGCTCATCATATGGGGAAGGGCTATGTCAACGATTGTCGTGTCAAGGAGTGTCATAAACATCCCTGCAACGATGAGAACACCCAAAAAGTAAACCCTACCGCTCATCGGGACTTCCTAATCTTCACGACGGCATTTGTTCCGGGCTTTATGCAGCTGAGGGGAACGTCTGAAAGCTTTATCTTTACAGGAACCCTCTGGGTGACTTTTGTGTATTCACCTTGAGAGGTATCACGGGGAATGAGGGCAAAGACAGAGCCGGCAGACTTCCCAACTTGAAAAACTTTACCTTTAAATGTTTTCCCGCAGACGTCAAGCTCAACCTCAGCCCAGTTGCCCACCTTAACAAAGGGGAGTTTGTCCTCATCTATCCAGGCAAGAACGTAAAAGGTTTTAGGGTTGTAGATGGAGTAAACGGTCAAACCGGGAGAGACGAAGTCTCCCACCTCGCGCCACTTCTTTGCAACAAACCCGGAAATGGGGGAGTGGACAAGTGTATGGGAGATGAGGATTTTGAGTTTTTCCTCTTTCTCCTTTAACGATTTAATCTTCTCCGAAAGGCTCTTGATTGAGTGGCGGAGTTCTCTAATCTGCTTAAGGGAAGCTTCACGGGAGAGGAACTCCTGCCGGAGCTCCCCCAACAGTCTCTGTGAGGCTGAGAGTTCTTTCTTCAGTGCAGAAACCTTGAACTTTAGAGCTTCAGCCTCTTTCAGGCTCTCCTCGGCTGCCCTGTAGTTTGAGAGAGCTCCCTCGTAATCTGCCTTAGCCCTGTAGTAGGCAGACTTAACGTCTTCAAACTGCTGGAGGGATATTACCCGCCTTATATAGAGGTTCTTAAACCGTTTAAACCTGTTCTCCATCCGCTCTAAGTTGATTTTTGCAGCCTGCAAAGAAGACCTCGCATACTTCAATGCGGCGGAGGATTTTGAAACGGAAGTTCTATAGAGAACTTCTGTCTCTTTTAGCTGGTCTTGGAGGGCTGAAACCCGGTTTTCCTCTGCCCTCAGCTGGAGCTCCGCCGACCTGACAGACGCAGGAAGCTGCTTTTCTAACCGGGAGAGTTTAACCTCAAGCTCCCTCTTTTTCTCTTTAAGTGATGAAATCTGGAAACGGAGAGAGGAGAGCTCCTTTTTTAGAGTGGAATCGTCAACCTTAAAGAGGGGTTCTCCCCTTTTAACAGGCTGGAACTCTCTCTTGTAGAGTTTAAGTATGTATCCTGAGACATCTTCAGTTGAAACGTTGACGATGTCTGCCCTCTGGAAGGCATTGTCTGTGATGACGTAAACAAACCTCTGGTAGAGGAACCACAGAAACCAGAGAGTAATGAAAAGTATCGCAACAGCACCTGCTAAAGTTACGAGCCGTTTCAAGGTTTCCCTCCGGAAATGGAACGGGAGAGGGTTGATATGAACTCATCAATCTCCCTTTGGGAGAGCTCCCTCCCCTGAAAGATCTCCTCAGAGATAAAGAAGCCGAAAACAGCAGCCCCGAAAATTTTTACTTTCATTCTGCTTTCATCTGGAGAAAGAGACAGGGCAGAAGAAAAAACGTTTGAGAGGAGTTCCTCAAGGGTTCTAACAAAGTGCGAGTAAACCTCTTCTATCTCCTCTGTAAGGCCAGTAACCTCAGATAGGAGAATTTTTAAAAACTCTTTCTTCTCTCTGAGAGAAAGGTAAATTTTCCGGCCAATACCAAGAAGTGCAAGCTCTCCAGAACCCTCCGGAACGGAAATTGCCCTGATATCTGGAATAATTGAGAAATTAATTAGAACTTCCCGGAAAAGTTCTTTTTTACTCTTAAAAAGTCTGAAGAGAGTAACTTCCGAAACCCCTGCAGTATGTGCTATCTCCCGTGTTGTTGTTCCAAAGTATCCCTTACGGGAAAAACAGTTATATGCAGACTCAAGAATCCTCTCTTTAGTCGTCAAGCCAACCTCGTAAGTAAGTAATTACTTACATCAGAAAGTATACCTCTACGAAAACCCGAATTCAACAGATAAATGAAATAAATCAGGAATTCTTTAAGCTTTGAGAATCCCCCTTTCTACAATCTCTATCAGAGTATCTTTAATATCTTCCGGCTCCAGGTTAATAAAACCTTTAACGGAAGCGTAAAGGAGATTCTTAAGAGCACCTGATATTATCAAAATAACTGCCCTCGGGTGTAAGTTTTTGAAGATCCCTTTTCTAATGCCATCTTCAATTATTTTAGAAAGCTTTGAAGTATATCTATCGTACCACTCTGAAAGGTTAAGTCTTTCCTCGTTAGGGATAACAAGGCTTCCCACCTCCCTCATAAAGAGTTCAAAAAAATTTCTCTCATCCTCAAAAAAATCTACAACTGTTTCAATGTAAACTCTAAGCGCCTCTTCCGGTTCTTTTCCCCTTATGGCTCTTACTACTTTCTTTTCCAGCTCTTTAAGTTTAGTCTTGATAACATCTGCATAGAGCTCTTCTTTGCTCTCGTAAAACCGGTAAATCGTTCCCACAGAAACTCCGGCAGCCTCTGCAATTTGGTAGACTTTTGTGTTGTAGTAACCTTTCTCAGAGAAAACTTCCTCCGCGGCTTTAAGAATTCTCTCCTTCATCCTTTCCCCCCGAACTTCAGTTGTTTTAACAATTATATGCAATTCCTAATTAATAGCAGATTTAAATTAATCTTGTAATACATTAATTGTTCAGGAAAACTCTACTCAAAAATAACAGTTTTATTATCATATACGAGGATTTTATTCTCTAAATGCCACCTAACAGCCCTTGAAAGAACCACTTTTTCAAGGTCCCTCCCCTTCCTTATCATGTCTTCAACACTATCTCTGTGGCTTACTCTTACAACATCCTGCTCTATTATGGGACCCTGATCAAGCTCCTCAGTAACGTAGTGGCTGGTTGCTCCTATTATCTTTACCCCCCTTTCGTAGGCCCTATGGTAAGGTTTGGCTCCTACAAAGGCTGGAAGGAAAGAATGGTGGATATTTATTATCCTGTTCCTGAACCTGCTGACGAACTTATCGCTCAGTATCTGCATGTAACGGGCAAGGACAATTAAGTCAATCTCTTCCCTTTCCAGTAGCTCTATCTCTCTTTCCTCAACAGATAGCTTGTTCTCTTTCGTTTTTGGAAAATGGTAGAAAGGAACTCCAAACATCTCAACAACCGGTTTCAGGTCTGTGTGGTTGCTGATAACCAATTTCAGGTTGCCGGGGAGTTCCCCCGCCTTAAACCGGTAGAGAAGGTCGTAAAGGCAGTGGTCGTAACGGGAAACAAATATGGCAACGTTCTGAACCTCCGAGCTGAAGTGGAGCTGGTAGTCCATACTGAACTTCTCTGCTATCGGTTTGAAGGCTTTTTCTATCTTAGATTTAGGAAATCTAAAGCCGTCAAGCTCCCACTCAATTCTCATAAAGAAGATTGATTTCTGGAAATCTATGTGCTGATCCGCATGGACGATATTCCCGTTATTCTTAGCTATAAACCCGGTAACCTCTGCAAGTATCCCTTTTCTATCGGGACAGGAAATCAGAAGAGTAGCCGTTTCCATTTACCTCTCCTACTCTACAGTAACGCTCTTTGCAAGGTTCCTGGGCTGATCAACGTCGTATCCTAAAAAGTCGGCAATATAATATGCAAAAAGCTGGAGAGGAACAACGTTAACAACGGGTGAGAGATACTCATCAACCTCGGGAACCTGGAGTATAAAATCGGCAAGTTCACCAACTTTTTTAACAGAAGGATTCGTTACAGCAATCACTCTTCCCTTCCTAGCCTTTACCTCTTCAATGTTTGAAATAACCTTTTCCAGAACCTTACCCTTTGTTGCCACCACAACTACAGGTACATTTTCATCAATCAGGGCAATAGGGCCGTGTTTCATTTCGCCGGCAGGATACCCTTCTGCATGAATGTAGGAAATCTCCTTGAGCTTCAGGGCACCTTCAAGGGCAATGGGATAGTTAACGTGCCTTCCAAGGTAAAGGGCATCTTTAGCTCTGTAAAACTCAAGAGCTATCTTTCTGACAACTCCTTCTTCTTTCTCAAGGTTTAAGAAGGTCTCTAATTTTGATGGGAGCTCCATCAGCTCCCTGAGATAGCGCTCCACTTCTTCAGAAGAGAGAGTTCCTCTTTCTCTTGAAAGGTAGAGGGTAAAGAGGAAAAGGGCTGTAAGCTGAGTGGTAAAGGCCTTGGTTGAAGCAACGCTAATTTCAGGGCCGGCATAGGTGTAAATAACCGTGTCAGCTTCCCTCGTTGCTGTTGATCCGATAACGTTACAAATTGTGAGGAGTTTTGCTCTTTCCTTTTTAGCAAGCCTCATTGCAGCAAGCGTATCGGCCGTTTCACCAGACTGGGTTATTGAGATAACCAGAGTCTTTTCGTCAACTATCGGGTCTCTGTAGCGGTACTCTGAGGCATAATCAACTTCTGTTGGAATTTTTGCTATGTTTTCTAAGTAGAACTTGGCTATAAGGCCGGCGTGGTAAGAGGTTCCACAGGCAACAATCTGAATCCTGTTAAAGGAGTTAAGGTCTATTCCCTCAAGTTCCGTCTCTTTTCTTAACCAGCTCAGGTTACCGCTTATCGTATCGGCAACGGCCCTGGGCTGTTCATTTATCTCTTTCAGCATAAAGTGTTTATAACCGGCCTTCTCAGCCAGAGAGAGAGACCAGGGAATCGTTACAGTCTGTTTCCCAACCCTTTCTCCATTCAGATCAAAAACGGAAACCTGTGAAGAGGTAACTGTTGCAATTTCAAAGTCGTCAAGGAAGATGACTCTGTTTGTGTAGGAGAGGAAAGCGGGAACGTCTGAGGCAACGAAGTTTTCGCCTTCTCCGAGGCCGATAACTAAGGGGCTGTCTTTCCTTGCAACGAAAACGGTATCGGGCTGGTGGAGTGTTATGACAGCTATGGCGTAGGAACCCTGAAGTCTTTTAACGGCACTGAGGAAGGCTGTGAAGAAATCGGAGGAGTGTTTAAGCTCTTCCTCAATGAGGTGAACGATAACTTCTGTATCTGTCTGAGAGGTGAAGGTGTGACCTTTTTCTGTAAGCTCCCGACGGAGCTCCGCATAGTTCTCAACTATCCCGTTGTGAACCAGAGCTATCTTTTTGGTACAGTCAAGGTGGGGATGGGCATTGACATCGTTCGGTTTCCCATGGGTTGCCCATCGGGTATGGCCAATTCCAACGTTTGAGTAGACGGGAACCCGGCGGAGCTCCACTTCAATGTTCCTTATCTTTCCCTGTTTTTTGTAGGTGAAGATCTCACCGTCAACTATAAGTGCAATGCCTGCCGAGTCGTAACCTCTATACTCAAGCCTTTTTAAACCGTCAACAATTACATCTTTTGCGTTGTCTTTCCCGATGTAACCCACAATTCCGCACATTAAATTTCCCCCTGCAGATGTTCAGATTTATTTTTGAAGTATACCAGCCAGAGGAGAGACCAATGAAGGATCTGTTCTGTGAAGATACGATTGCTGCAATAGGAACTTCCATAGGTAAGGGTGCAATAGGAATAGTGAGAATTTCCGGGAAAGAGGCTCTGAAAATTCTGAAGAAGATGTTCAGAACGAAAAAGGGAAAGGTAAAAGAGGAGTTTGAAGAGAGAAGAATGTACTACGGATTTATTGTTGACAGGTTTGGAGAGCCGATAGACGAAGTTCTTGTTGTTTATATGAGGGGGCCAAAAAGCTTTACAGGAGAGGACGTTGTTGAGATACACAGCCACGGGGGAATAGTTGTTGTAAGGAAAATCCTGAGGGAAGTTCTACGTAGAGGTGCCCGGCTTGCAGAGCCGGGAGAGTTTACAATGAGGGCTTTCCTAAACGGAAGAATTGACCTGACACAGGCCGAAGCGATAAATGAGCTTATTGAAGCAAAGAGTGAACTCTCTGCAAAGGTGGCACTGAAACAGCTTGAGGGAGCTCTCTCAAAGAAAATAAGGGAGATAAGGGATTTCATATTAGAAACAAGGGCATACGTAGAGGCCGCGGTTGATTTTCCAGAAGAGGAGGTGGAAATAATTGAGAGGGGAAAGGTCAAGGAGAGGTTGTTTGAAGCTGTAGACAGAATTGAGGAACTCCTTAAAACCTACAGGGAAGGAAGACTGATAAAGGAAGGGATAAAAGTGGCAATTGTGGGAAGGCCAAACGTTGGAAAGTCATCACTCCTCAACGCACTGTTGCAGGAAGAGAGGGCGATAGTTACAGAGATTCCGGGAACAACGAGGGACGTAATAGAGGAGACGGTAACGTTCAGAGGGCTTCCCTTGAGACTCATTGACACAGCTGGAATAAGAGAAGCAGAAGATAGAGTGGAGAGAATTGGGATTGAAAGGAGTCTGAAAAAGCTAAAAGAGGCAGACGTTGTTCTCTTTCTCATTGACGGCTCTGAAGGTTTTACAGATGAAGACAGGGAAATACTTGGTCAGATTGAGAACAGAGAGAAAGTGATACTGGTTGTAAACAAGAAGGATTTAGGGCTGAAGTTCACCTGTAGAGATGCAGAGAGTTTAGGAATTAAACGTTGCGTTGAGATAAGCGCAAAAAAGGGAGAAGGCATAGAGAAACTGGCGGAGCTCATTACTGAACTTGTGATGCTTGAGCCGGAAGCGGTTGTTGGAGGAAATGAGGTTGTTATCACGTCAGAGAGGCACAGGGAGCTCCTTGAAAGGGCAAAAGAGAGCCTGCTCAGGGCAATCAGAACCCTTGAATCGGGTATAGAGTCTCCAGAGTTCCTCTCTATGGACCTAGAAGATGCACTGAAATCTCTGGGAGAGATAGTTGGAGAGGTGACTACTGAAGATATGTATGATATTATCTTTTCCCGATTCTGCATAGGGAAGTAGAATGGAAAAGAGCAACAGGATACAGCTGATAGTGGTAAAGGACGAACTGGCCAACTACAAAAGGTTCAGCGTTTCAAAAAGGGTGATAGTGACAGTTGGCACAGTATTTGCTGTGTTCCTGGTATTTCTCTCTATCTTCTCCATCTACGCTGCATCTAAACTGATGGAGCTCTCCAGGTCTGAAGGGAACTTGAGGGACGAGATATCCCGCTTAGAGCTGGAGCTCTCTCAGACGAAAAGGGAAAATGCAGAGCTTAAGGAGACAGTAGCCAGACTGAAAATGGAGAAAAAAGAAACCGTTGAGGAGCTGGCAAAGAGGTTAGAGATAATAAACTCTCTCATGAAAAAGGTCGGACTGAAAGTTGACACGTCTGAAGGTGAAGGTGGAACCGCTATTCCAATTTCAAAAATATTAACCGA
This sequence comes from Thermovibrio sp., assembly GCA_015488335.1. Lineage (GTDB taxonomy): Bacteria > Aquificota > Aquificia > Desulfurobacteriales > Desulfurobacteriaceae > Balnearium. The sequence goes on along the minus strand of WFNZ01000063.1, from coordinate 18,077 downwards.
AAACGATGTTAACGTAGACCTCAGCTCACTGATACCTCAGGTTGATAGAATGATAAGGGAGTTTAAAACTGTTCCTATAGGGTATCCAACTTATGGAAGGATAACCTCTCTCTTTGGCCTCAGGATAAACCCGGTTACCGGAAGACCGGAGTTTCACTTAGGTGTTGACATAGCGAACAGGTGGGGAACGCCGATAAGAACCCCGGCAGATGGAAAAGTTATAAGGGCAGGCTACTGTGGACTTATGGGCAGGTGTGTTGAGATTGACCACGGAAATGGAATAGAAACCTACTACGGCCACCTTTCCAAAATTCTCGTTCATAGAGGGGAAAAGGTAAAAAGGGGAGAGATAATAGGCCTGATGGGAAGCACCGGAAGGAGCACAGGTCCCCATCTACACTACGCCATAAAGTTCAAGGGTAAAATAGTAAACCCAAAAATATTCCTGGAGGCCCCCCAGAATGTTAAAGAAGAAGAGAGAGGAAGAAATAGGAGAGGTTAAAAGCATATTAGCAGAAGGACTAAAAATAGAAGGAAACGTTATCTCAGAAGGAAAGATAAGAATTGACGGAGCAGTTGAAGGGGATGTAAACGGAGAATACGTGATATTTGGAGAAACGGCAACAGTAAAGGGAAATGTAAGAGCAAAAAGTGTTATTGTGATGGGAACAGTTGAAGGAAACGTAGAATCTGAAAGACTTGAGCTGAAAAGCTCAGCAAGGGTAAAGGGAGATATAACTGTAAAGGAACTCTCCGTAGAACCGGGAGCTTCCATAGAGGGCAGAGTTTTAAGCGGAAGTTATTTAAGTCCTTCTATCTCTTCTAACGAAACAGCAGAGTAGGTGGAAACCGAAGAGATGATAACCGGTTTACCCTCAAGGTAAGAAACTAAGTTTTTCAGATCCGTTCCTTCCCCGACGAAAAAGACCCTTCCCCCTAAAGAGAGACCGGCAGGTTTTATGTTAAAGAGCCGGAAGTAACCCCTGCCTTTAACGGAGACGTAACCTGTTGTGTAGTCTGGGTCGTCGGAAATACAGAGCTCCGCCAGAACGTCAGGGTGGTTCAAAACTTTTGTTGAGAGAGTTAGAGCATCTCTGAAGTTTTCTGTATATCTGCTCCCTGCAAGCCTTTTCAGTTCTTCAGCAGCTTCATCTGTAATGTCTATGTAAGAGACTCTAACTCCCCGTTCACTATCGGGTTCAAGTCTTTTTCCCGAAGGAATTTCAACGATGGCTGCCCCCCTCATTACGCCACCTGAAGGCGAGATGCCCTTAAGGAGCTGCATGTAGAAACGGAGACCTAAAGAGACAGGAACATCAGACAGGGAAAAGAGCTTTTCAAGTAAAGTTTTGATGGGAACTCCCCCTTTCACTTCATAAACGGGAAGCGCCTTGAGGTAAACGGGCTCCTCTTTTAGCTCCTCCACCTTAACAGAGATAAAGTCGGGCTTTCCACGGGAGTGGTTCCTTGCACGGTTAAAGAGGGAGAGGACTACCTCGTCAAGCTTCTCTTCAGGAACTATCCTCTCTGCACCGGAGATGTGAAGCCCACCCTTAGAGCTCCTCATCTTTACGCTGAAGAGAGCCATTGACCTCTACCTTCAATGGATTTCTGAACCACAGGTCGTTCTGAGGGAACGGAATCTCAACACCGTTTTCTCTGAAAAGTCTGTTTATCCTCTCGTGGAGAAGGGACTTTATGCCAAAGGCGACGTCCTTTCTCTCCACGTAGTAGATAAGCTTAAAAATAAGAGCACTATCTCCAAAGTTTGTAAAGTAAACAGAGGGCGGCGGATTATCAAGGATGCCGTCAATCCCTTCTGTAGCTTTTAGAAGGAGCTCCTTAACCTTCTCAACGTCTGAACCATAGGCAACTCCAACTTCCACAAAGTCTTTCACCTTTGGGTCAGGGTAGAGGGAGTTCTCAATAACCCCCTCTGTGAGTTTTGAGTTGGGAACAGTTATCAGGTTATTCCCCGAAATTGTTAGGATTCTCGTTGTCCTTAAACCAATGTCGTAAACGTAGCCTTCCACATCAATGTCCTTTATGTAAACCCTGTCTCCTATCCTGAACTGTCTGTCTGTTACAAGCATTATTCCTGAGATAAAGTTCTTTATCGTATCTTTGGCTGCAAGACCAACTGCCAGAGAACCCACGCCCAAGGACGTAATTAGAGAGGTAACGTTAAATCCCAACCTGTCAAGAACGGCAATTAGAGCAATGAGAACTATAAAAACGTTCACAATCTTTGAAATCATTGAGTAGTAAGTATCAATCAGTGGAGCCTCGTTGGGCGAAACTTTCTTCTTTACCCTCTCAGAGAACTTCTCAAGGAGAAGGTCCGACAGCCGCACTACGATGAAGGTTGCTATAAAAACGTAAAGAATGAAAAAAAGTGTGTTCAGAATACTCATCAGTTTAGAAGGCAGGTTTAACTGAATAACGGAAAGGTTCAAGAAGAGGAGGAACAGGAAGTAGGATATCCAGGAAGAAAGGCTTATCATTATCTTTTCTGCCTTTGTTATCTTCCTGTCAAAGAGGGCAACTCTAACGATGAAGGCTTTTATAAACCGTTTACTCCACAGGGAAAGAAGGGCAAGGAGAAAGAAAAAAAGGGCGAGAGTGTACTCAACCTTTATCCAGGGAAAAGCCGTTGATACGGTATGGACAACGCCCTGTTTCAGTGAAGAGAGGAAATTCCCAGGCTGTTGAACCATTAAAGGTCCTCCCTGGTAATGATAAAGGTTACAGGGCCGTCGTTCACAATATGAACCTTCATATCTGCGCCGAAAATCCCCATTTGAACAGGGACTCCCTCCTCTCTACACTTCTCAACAAAGAGGTTGAACATCTCCTCTGCCCTTGAAGGCTCCTCTGAGGATTGAAAACTGGGACGGCGCCCCTTCCTGCAGTCTGCAGCTAAAGTAAAGTTGGGAACGATGAGGAGCTCCCCCTTAACATCCTTAACTGAAAGGTTCATCTTACCGCCAGAATCTTCAAATATCCTGAGCTCAACGATCTTCTTTGCCATCTTCTCAACGTAAGACTTAAGGTCCCCCTTCTCAAATCCTATCAGAACAACAAGGCCTTTGCCTATCTCTGCAACAGTTTCTCCTGAAACGACAACCTTTCCTGAAAGAACTCTCTGAACGCAGGCTTTCATACCTCACCCCTGAAACCAAAGGTGTTTTACTCCGTCAACTATAAACTGGGAGCCGAGAGCTCCCACAAAAAGCCCGAATATCCGAACTGTAACATTGATACCGGTCGTTCCTAACTTCCTGGCAAAAAACGAAGCCTGAGAGAGAATCAGATAAGTAATCAGGGTTGAAACTGCAATGGCCGAAAGGAGCTCCCCAAAATGAAGTAAGTCTCTAACTTCTTCTCTGAAGATGAGAAGGGTTGTAAAGGCACCAGGACCAAAGAGAACCGGAATTCCAACGGGAACTATAGAGATGTCCTCCTTTTCGGCTGCAGCTGAATCCTCTTCCTCAGTGTGTTTGGTTCTGGGCGGTTTTGCCTGAAGCATCTGGAAGGCCATATGAAGGAGTATGAGGCCGCCAAAGATCTTTATGCTGAAGATGTTAACTCCCATGAGTTTCAAAAGAGCTTCCCCCGAAAAGACCGTAACCAGAGAAGCAATAAGAACAGTTAAAGAGGACTTAAAAGCCACCCGCCTTATCTCCCTGACAGACTCAACAAGGCCTGCCACCATAATGGCGGCAAAGATGGGATCCATTATCACGAGAAGGGAGATAAGGAACTTCAGGAAACCCATAACTTTCTCCAGAGGTAGTCAAAAAGAGTAAATAAGAAAACGGTCAGAGAAATGTAGCCGTTAAGGTTGAAGAAAGCATAACCTATCTTTGACCTGTCTTTAGAAACCAAAACGTGCTCTTTAACCATAAAAAGGGTAGAGAGGAAAAGCCCCAGATAGTAAAAAAATCCCATGTGCTCAAGGATACCAACCAGTATAAGCCCTGCAAGGGTTAGAATGTGAAAGAGGCGTGAAATAAGGAGAGCTCTCCTCTCACCAAGCTTTGCCGGTATAGAATAGAGGCCCTCTTTTCTGTCAAACTCAAGGTCCTGAAGGGCGTAGATGATGTCAAAACCGGCAACCCAGAGGGCAACAGAAAGGGTAAGTATAAAGGCCGGAAGGTCAATGGTTCCCCTAACGGCAACCCAGGCTCCTAAAGGTGCAAGGGCAACGGCAACTCCAAGAACAATGTGGCAGAGAGCTGTAAACCGTTTTGTAAAGGAGTAGAGAGTGAGGATGAATATGGCAACCGGAGAGAGCTCCAGGGCCAGCCTGTTCAGTTTATAGGCAGCATAAACCATAATGGCAAATCCTACAAAAGCCAAGAGAAAAGCCTCAGAGCGCTTAACCAGCCCCCTCGGAATGTGTCTGCTGGCAGTTCTCGGATTTCTGGCGTCAATTTCGGCATCTATGGCTCTGTTTAAACTCATTGCGGCAGTTCTGGCTCCAAAGAGGGCAACAGTTATCCAGAAGAGCTGGTAGAGAGTGGGGAAACCGTTGGCCGCCATAAGGGCAGCAGTTAGAGCAAAGGGAAGGGCAAAGATGGTGTGTTCAACTTTTATAAGTTCCATGTAGGTTTTTAAACGGCCAACAATTCCCATCAACCGTTCCCCTCTAAGAGTTGAAGACACTCCCCGATGTGTTTAAAAACGTAGTCGGGACGGAACTCAGGTTCAATACTTTCCAGAACAGACAGATCTTTATACTTTCCGCTTAAAACAAAAACGGTTTTAAAACCGGCAACCTTTTTACCCTCTGCAAGGTCTGTAAACGGGTCGTCGCTAACCATGTAAACCCTTTTTGGGTCTGAAATTCCAAGGAGTTCAAAGGCTCTCTCAAAGTACTCTTTAGAGGGCTTGCCAAAAGAAACAACCGGCTTGTTTGAGGCGTAAGAGAGGGCTTCTGCAATTGCTCCAACGCTGGGGCCGACAAGGCCGTCCGGGTCTAAAATGAGCCTGTTCCTGTGGAACGCAAAGAGCTCTGCTCCCTCAAGAACGAGGGCAGAAGTGGCGGTTTTGAGCTTTCCGTAGTTTATCTCCCTGTCCCTTCCAACAACAACGGCATCAACCCTGTGGTCATCTCTAACGTCAAAACCTTCTTCTCTAAAGAATTCCTTAACTTTTTCCGTCCCTAAAAAGTAGATGCTTTTTACTCCCCTCTTTTTCAGGAAGTCGCCGGCAAGGAGAGAGGGAGAGAGGAGTTTATTCCTATTAATGCTGAACCCCTTTTCCCTCAAAATCTCAACAAGATTTCCCGGCTTCTCTGTAGAGTTGTTGGTGGCAACTATCCAGGGAATCCCTCTCTCATCTAAGTAACGGGTAAACTCAAGGGCTTCCGGAAACGGAGTGTAGCTTTTATCCTTAACCAGAGTCCCCTCAAGGTCAAGGAGAAACCCTACCATCTCTCTCCTCCAGCTGTGAAGATATAACGGCGGCGATTATATCACCTAAAACGTTTACGGCTGTTCTGCACCTGTCAAGGAACCAGTCAACTGCAAGGATGATTCCTATACCCTCTGTTGGAACTCCTATAGACTGGAGAACCAGAACCATCGTAACAAGGCCAGCTTCAGGAATTCCGGCAGCACCTATGGCGGCAAGTGTTGCAGTGAGGAAAACAGCAACGTACTGGGAAAAGGAAAGTTCTATCCCATAGCTCTGGGCAAGGAATATGGCAGCAACGGCCTCGTAGAGAGCTGTTCCGTCCATGTTTATGGTAGCTCCAAGTGGAAGTGTAAACTCTGCAACTTCCCTCTTAATTCCGGCGGCAATACTCTTTGAGAGGGTTACGGGAAAAGTGGCAGAAGAGGAAGCAGTTGCAAAAGCCGTTAGAAGCGCCTCTTTAACCCGGCTTATGAGAGAATAGGGATTCCTTTTAGCAAAGAAGAAGTAGAGGAGAGGAAGGGTTATAAAACCATGGATAAAAAGGCCGGTCAGAACTGTCAAGACGTAAACGCCCAAAGAGACGAATAGGGTTTTCAGAGCGGGAGCTCCCCCCATCTGAGCAACCTTTGTGGCGATAAGGGAGCAGACGCCAACAGGAGCCAGAGCGATTACCCACCCGGTAAGTTTTAGAAGGGCAGCATCAAGCTCGGAGATGAGCTGGCGAAGAACAGTTTTCCTGTTCCAATCAATTGAAAGAAAGGCCAATGAGAAGAGGATTGTTGAGACAATTACAGGAAGAACGTCAAAGTTTACAAAGGCTTTAAAGATGTTAGAGGGGACAAGCGAGAGGATAAGATCTTTAAAGCTAAAGGTTATCTCTCTATGAAACTCTGAACCGCTAAAGGGAACTGAAACTCCCGGCTTAAACAGGAGAACAACTGCAATACCGGTAACAACGGCAAGGGCTGTTGTAAAGGTGTAGTAGAGGAGAGCTCTCACTCCAATCTGCCTGAACCTCTCAACGGTTTCCATCTTAAATATGGCGTTGGCTATAGAGACAGTTATAAGCGGAAGAACGACCATTTTAAGGGCGTTCAAAAAGAGCTCACCTACAAAAGAAGTCTCTTCAGAAAAAGAAGGAAAGAGAGCTCCTAATACAAAACCTAAAATAACTCCACCTACCATAAAGAGAAGAAATCTGCTCTTCACAACACCTCCACTGCTGTTAAATATACCGAATTGGAGCAGAAGGCTTAAATTTCAGGTTCCGAAAACCGGAAAGCGAGGAGAGAAGATGGGATTCAACTGCGGAATAGTAGGCCTTCCGAACGTAGGTAAATCAACGCTTTTCAACGCCCTGACAAACACAATGAAAGCAGAAGCTGCAAACTACCCATTCTGCACCATTGAACCAAACGTTGGTGTTGTTGAAGTCCCAGACGAAAGGCTCTACAGAATTGCAGAAATCGTAAAGCCAAAAAAAATCACTCCCACAACGATAGAGTTCGTTGACATAGCAGGGCTTGTTAGGGGGGCAAGCAAGGGAGAGGGTTTGGGCAACCAGTTCCTTGCGAATATAAGGAACGTTGACGCAATTGCCCACGTTGTAAGGTGTTTTCAGGACGAGAACGTTGTTCATGTAGACGGTTCCGTAGACCCTGTAAGGGACATAGAAACGATAAACCTTGAGTTAGTCATGAAAGACTTAGAAAGCGTTGAGAAGAGACTCCAGAAGGTTTCAAAGCAGGCAAAGAGCGGAGACAAAAAGTTGAAGGCCGAAGTTGAAGCTCTTGAGAGGCTTAAAGGAATACTGGAAGAGGGAAAGAGGATACACCCGTTTTTAGAAGAGTTAGGAGATGAGGAGAGGAGGGTTGTGGGGGAGCTCCAGCTGTTAACGGCAAAACCGGTAATGTACGTTGCAAACGTAGACGAAGAAGGGCTATTTGAGGACAACGAACTGGTGAAAAAAGTTAAGGAGTACGCTGAAAGAGAGGGAGCTCCCGTCGTAAAGATATGTGCAAAAGTGGAAGCTGAGCTCAGTGAACTTCCAGAAGAGGAGAAAGGAGAATTTTTGAAAGAGTTAGGAATGGAAGAGCCAGGTCTCAACGCCGTAATAAGGGAAGGATACAGGCTCCTTGATTTAATAACCTTCTTTACAGCCGGAGAGCCAGAAGTAAAGGCCTGGACTGTTAGAAAAGGAACCAAAGCGCCCCAGGCTGCAGGGAAAATACACTCAGACATAGAAAGAGGGTTTATAAGGGCTGAAGTAATAAGTTATGAAGACCTGATAAAGGAAGGCTCCATACAAGCCTGTAAAGAGAAAGGACTTATGAGGCTTGAAGGCAAAGATTACGAAGTTCAGGACGGAGACATAATCCACTTCAGGTTCAACGTTTGATGGAGACAGAAGGAGTAGTTCTTAAAAGTAGAGACCTGGGAGATAAGCTCAGGCACCTTTCTGTCTATACAGAGAAAATAGGAAAACTCAACCTTATAGTAAAGCTTCAGTCAAAGGAGTTTCCGATAAAGTATGAACCCTTCTCTGTTACCCGTTTCAAGCTCCAGCAGAAAGGAGAAAAGTGGGAAGTTCTTGAAAGCAAATTGGTTGAGGAGAACTTCCCAAGAAGCAGAAAAGAGTTCATCTACAGGGCAAAGATATCTAAAGTTCTGCTACCCCTTGACCTTCCGCCAGGTATAAGAGTGTACCGGCTGGTAAAGATGTACATGAGGGAGAGGGGAACTCCCCCAACCTACGCCGCCTTTATAATGAAGTTGATTTTCCTTGAAGGACTTATGCCCAGACTTTTTAAATGTGTTGAATGCGGCTCACGTGAAATTGCAGGATTTTCTGTTGAAAAGGGAGGAGTGGTCTGTAGAAAGTGTAAAGAAGAAAAAGATCTCAACTGGAAAAGGGCTGTGTCTAAAGAGGTCTATCTCTTAACAAAAGAACCCCTTGAAGAGTTAAAGAAGAGGAAGTTCAGATGGTTAAACTTAATAGAAACAGTCGCCGAGAAACATTTAAAGTTTAGGTCTGAAAGGTAATTCCGATATAATTCTTTAAATAGATTCGCAAAAACCAATTAAAGAAAGAGAGGTAAAGATGGCACCGAAGGTTCTGGTTTTAGGGGGAGGAATAGGAGGCGTTGAGGCCGCCTTTGCACTGTGCCATAAGTGTTTTGACGTTGAACTTATCTCAGAGAGAGAATTTCTATACATCTATCCAATCTCAATCTGGATACCAACCCACGAGTACGACTGGGAAGACGTTACCGTTCCCCTTGAAGAGATAGCAAAGGTTAACGGCTTCAAACTGACAATCGGTAGAGTAGAAAAGATATCAACTGCCGAGAAAAAGGTTTACCTGACAGACGGAACTGTAAAAGAGTACGACTACCTTGTAATAGCCATAGGTGGAGCAAAGGTTAAACATAAGGGAAGTGAAAACTTCCTCTCAATCTGTGGAAAACCGGAAGAGTCTTTAAAGATAAGGGATAAAATTGATGAACTGATAGAAAAGGGAGGAGGAGTAATAGCGGCAGGATTTGGTGGAAACCCGAAAGACCCTTCAGGTGTAAGAGGAGGACCTGCCTTTGAGTTTGTTTTCAACTTAGACTGTTACTTTAAGAAGAAAGGAATAAGGGATAAATTCCAGCTCCACTTCTTCGCACCAATGCCCAAACCGGGAATAAGACTGGGAGAGAAGAACGCAGAAAAAGCCTACAAAATGCTTGATAAGCTTGGAATAAAAAGGCACTTTGGAAAGAAGATAAAAGAATTTAAGCCCGACGGAGTTGTATTTGAAGACGACTCCTTCCTGAAAACAGATCTAACGATGTTCATTCCAGCAACAGACGGCCACCCGGTGTTCAAAAACTCAGACCTTCCCCTTAACGAGGCCGGATTTGTAAAGATAGAACCCAGCTGTGCAGTCCCGGGAACAGACGAAACAGTTTGGGCAATAGGCGACAGTGCTGCACTTGAAGGGCCCAAGTGGAAGGCTAAGCAGGGACACATAGCAGAAGTTATGGCAAGAATTGTGGCGAGGAACCTTGAAAATAAGGTGAAGGGAGACCCGAAAAGGGAGGAGTACATACACCACCTTCACATTCTCTGCCTCATGGACATGGGACCATGCTGGATGAGCGGAGCTCTGGTCTACAGGAACGACAAAAGGGCTTTAATGGTTCCCCTTCCTTTTATAGGCCACTCCCTAAAGAAACTGTGGGGCTGGTACTACAAGGCAAGCAAGCTGAAGAAAATTCCAAGAATCCCGGGATTTGACGCTCCGTAATGGAGAGGTTTGGAATTTTTGAAACGGTAAGGGTGGAAAAAGGGAAACCTGTTCTAATTGAGTACCACTACAGGAGGATGGTAGGGAGCTCCCACTCCCTTAACATCCCTTTTTCTCTAACACTTAACGAGTTCAAAGATAAAGTAGCAGAAGCTGCCGGAACTGGAACAAAGCTGGTTAGGTTCACCATCTTTAAAAACGGAAAAACAGAAATAGAAACGAGAGATTGCCTGAAGAGGAAATCTGTCTCTCTCCTTCCTGTATACTCTGTAAAGAGGTGCTTTTCTGCCCTTTCCCTTCACAAAACGGTAGATATTATGGATTCTCTTTATGCACTTGAAGAGGCAAAGAGAAAAGGTTTTGACGAAGCTCTACTTTTCAGCGATAAAGGGTTCGTTTCAGAAACGGCCTTTGCAAACCTATTCTTCTACAAAAAGGGTATTCTATTTACACCTTCCCTGAAAACGGGATGTCTTCCTGGAACAAGGAGGGAATTTATAAAAGAGGTATGCCGTGAAATGGGAGTTCCTTTAGTTGAAGGTTTCTTTGAGATGAAAGAGCTCCTCTCATCAGATGAAGTATTCATAACCAGTGCAAGGGAAGACATCTGCCCTGTCAGGAAAATCGGCCCATATCCGTTAAAAGAAATAAAAGGAAAACCCTTTTACGAAAGGTTGAAAACAGTTATAGGAGAGGTGGTGTTTGGGTAGCGTTATTTACTTTGCATACGGCTCAAATATGGATGTTAAACAGCTTAAAGAAAGGATAGGTGATAGTTTTGAAATTTTAGGACCTGCAGTTCTTAAAGACTACGCTCTGAAATTCAACAAAATTTCGGTTAAAAGAGGGGGCTGTGCAAATATTGAACCGGCCAAAGGAGAGGAAGTATGGGGTATCCTGTTTAAACTCAATGAAGAACAGATAAGGAAGCTTGACGTATTTGAGGGAGCTCCCTATCACTACAGAAGGGTAAACGTGAAAGTTCAAACGAAAAAAGGAGAAAATTTGGAAGCGGTTACTTACGTAGCATGTGAGGAATTTAAGAGAGAAGGATTGAGGCCTTCTGAAGATTACCTCAAACACCTTCTCTCTGCAAAGGAAATGCTACCAGAAAGTTACGTAAAAAAGCTAACAAGTCATAGAAAATAGTAAGTCTACTTATTCAGAGAACTGAATATGGCCTCTAACTTCTCCTTTAGAGTTTCAGCTGTAAACGGTTTCACAATATAGTTGTTAACTCCGGCCTTTATGGCCATAAGAACGTTCTCTTTTTTTGCCTCGGCAGTAACCATCAAAACTGGAAGGTGTTTCAGCTTCTCATCGCTCCTTATAGCCTGAACAAGCTCAATTCCAGTCATATTGGGCATGTTCCAGTCTGTAATAACAAGACCATATTTATCGGGATTCTGACGTAATTTCTCAAGGGCTTGCTTTCCATCTTCAGCTTCATCAACGTTCTTATACCCTAACTGGGCAAGAAGAGTTTTCAGAATCTTCCTCATTGCCGCCATATCATCAACAACAAGAATATTTATATCTGGATTCGGTAGTGCCATTTAAACCTCCTCATTTTGTAATTGCATACTGGTGAACCAGCTTAATTAAATCCGGAGCATCAAATTTTACAAGATGGGCATCTGCGCCAACGTACTTACTCTTATCAACGTTAGCTCTGTCACTAAGAGATGTGTTGATTATAACGGGAATTTTGGAGAGCTCCGGATCTTCTTTCACCTTACGGGTAAAGGTTAAACCGTCCATACCGGGCATCTCAATATCTGAAATTATGAGCTGAACGTAATCTGTTATGTCTTTACCCTGGGCCTTAGCCTCCTCAAGCCACTGGTGGAGCATCTGAAGGGCCTCAATTCCGTTCTGTGCCTCGTAAACCGTGTGGCCGTCTGCCTCAAGAATCCGCCTGATTATCTTCCTTGCAACGGGGCTATCATCAAGGATAAGTATCTTAAAGTGACCTTTCTTCTCTATTCCTTCTATGTCTTTCTTAATCTCTTCTTCACCGAAAATCTTAATCATTCCAAGCTCGTCAAGTATTCCTTCAAAGTCTAACAGCAGAAGGAGTTTATTGTCCTCTATCTCAACAACTCCAACAACCTTACCACCCAACTTTTCATCAATGCTCTTAGGTGGTCTCTTAATATCTGCCCACTTTATACGTCTTATCCGTTTAGCCTCGTGAACTATTACACCAACTATCTCTCTTAAGAACTCCATAACAATCACGTAACGGCCGGCGTTGGGTGGCTCCTTTATCTTCATCCATCTAGCAAGGTTGATTATGGGAACCATCTGCCCCCTGATCTTTGCAAGTCCTTCCGCCTCAGGGGGCAAACCGGGAGCTTTAATAATATCTTTAGGGCGAAATATCACCTCCTTAACCTTAGCAACGTTAACTCCCAATATCCACTCATAAGTAGAACCATCATCAAGAACCTCGTACATCCTGAAGTCAATTATCTCAAGCTCGTTGGCACCGGTCTCAAGTATCTTTGGAAGGAGCTCTTTCTTCTTAGCCATAACTAAGCCCTTTCATCGCTTTTTTGTTTAGAAAGAACAATCTCTGCTATGGCCTTTATGAGCCTCTCAGAAATCCTGTTAACAACATCGGAAATCTCCTGCTCTTTACCCTTAATTTCCTCAAGATCATCGTTGTTCATAGCAACGAAAAGTTCTTTAAGGAGAAGCTTAACCTCAAAGAGATCATCTTCAACACCTTCAAGAATATCTCTAAGAGCAGGATACTTCTGGAGGAGCTCTGCAATTTCCTTGTTCTGGAAGCTGAGACTCCTTATAAGACTATCAACTTCGGCAATGAGGGAAATATCGGGGTTAAGATCTTCAATAAACTTGGCCTTAACAACATCGTTAACTTTAGCGGTAAAGTTACCAAGCTCTGCCAGTTTATCAAGAAGAACAGCTGCATCACCAAGCTTGAAGATGTAGAAGGTTTCCCAGATTTTGTGAAGGCTTGTATCTGTCTTCTCTGCAATCTTAATTATCTTGTCGGCCTGCTCTCTAACCGACTGAACAACGTTGTTGGCCTTGTGGATATTCTTAACGATCTCTTCTGTTTTTTCTTTCTGAACTGCAACAACGTTAGACAGGTCATTTATAACTTTCAGAACTTCTTCTGAAGAACCTTTCAGGGTAGCGTAGGTTGACTGGTTCTCTTTAAAGATGTTCATTCCATCTTCAACGGCAACAACGCTTTTGTTCGTAATTTCGGCAGTTTTAACCATCTGCTCTCTCATGTTCTTAACAACTTCTCTGATCTCTGTAGCAGACTTGTTCGTCCTCTCTGCAAGTTTCCTAACTTCGTCGGCAACAACGGCGAATCCCCTTCCTGCCTCTCCAGCTCTTGCAGCCTCTATGGCAGCGTTCAGGGCAAGGAGGTTCGTCTGCTCTGTAATAGACGTAATAACTTCAACAACCCTATCAATCTGCTCTGTTTGAAGTTGCAGTGACTTAACAACGTCTTCCATCTCTTTTGTAATGTTCCTTATATACTGCATCTGGTCTATAGACTCAAGAGTCTTCTTCTCAGCCTCTTCAAGCTTAGAAAGGACAAACTGGTAGTTTTCCATAAGCTTTTTAGAAACCTCTACCAGCTTATTAACCGTTTTCTCTATTTCATCGGTTGCAACTATCTGGTTTTCAGATAGCTTAAGAACTTCTTTCAGCTCTTTTATTGCAATGGAAACGGCAACTATTGTTGCAAGGTTGTTAACCAGAGACTGTTTTGTTGCCCTGAGGTTTTGAAGGAACATTCTCCTTGATTTTTCAAGCTGATCCTGAATTTCCTTTTCAGCAGTAGCATCTTTCCATGTTGCCATGTAGTATCTTACAGAACCATCCCTGTTTGCAATAGCGTGGCGGTAAGAGGCCATAACGTAAGGACCAACCGGAATATCTGCGTTTTTCTTGTGCTCTCCTGGGCGGGTAGCTTTGAGGAGTTCTTTAACCCTTTCAGGGTCTTTGTGAAAGACGTGAATGCTTGTACCGATAAGCTTATCCGGATCAACGCCGAACTCACTGATAAATACGTCTCTCCACTTGTTGGCTATCTCAAGAGCTCTCCTGTTGGCGTAAACGATCTCATTACCAGCACGGCCCGGTTTAAAGTCTGGAGTAGCAAGGAAAATAGCCTCTTCCATAAGGGAATCAAGGATCTGCTGGTACATGTATATATCGTTGTCCATCTGGTCAACTTTCTTCTTGTAGTTTTCTACTTCCTTAGATAGCTCAAAGTTCCTCTGAGAGAGCTTTTTCAGTTCTTCCTGAAGGGAGCTCTTCTCCCTTTCGCACTCTTCACACTTCTTCTGGAGCTTCATGTTTTCAAGTTTTAACTTTTCCAGCTCTCCTTTAAGCCGCTCTATTTCCCTCCTCTCACCTGAACAGAACATCTCACTCCTCCTGATTAAATATTGATTCAACGTTAAGTAAAATAAGGAGTTCTCTATCAAGCTGAACAACACCAGATATAAACTTCACGTCAATTCCTATTGTTCCAATCGGTTCAGGAAGTATGTCACTTTCGGGGAACTTTACAGAACCAACTATCTCATCAACGATTACCCCAACTTCCCCTTTGGGAGTTTCAAGAATAACTATTTTGTTCCTCTGATATATATCATCGGGAATCTGATAAGGAATCCTTAGATGCTCCTTCAGGTTTATGACAGGAACGATCTTTCCCCTCAGGTTCATAACACCTATAACAAAGGATGGAGCCTTCGGAACAGGAGTTAAATCTCTGTTGTTGGTTATCTCTATTATCTGCTCTATAGGAACACCCACAAGCTCTTCGTTGAGCCTGAAAGCTATTACTTGAACTTCCTTCTCGTGTACTTCTCCTATTAACTCCTCAACTCCTAAAACACTACGTTCTTTCTCTTTCACCTCTTCACTCATCTCTTAACCCCAATAAGCTTTGTCCTGTAGTCAGAAAGTAGAGAATTCAGATCCAGTATAAGGACGACTCTTCCATCTCCAGCTATGGTTGCCCCTGCTATTCCAGGAATGTCGGAAAGGAGCTCCCCTAAAGATTTAATAACTATCTCTTCCTCTCCAAAGAGCTTCTCTATAGAAACGGCAATTAACTTCTCACCAACTTTAACGATAACAACAAACGCTTTCTCATTGTTATCAGGAACTTCTAACAGCTCGTTCAGAGAAAAGAGAGGAAGAACCTCATCTCGCAACATGAAACTTCTGAAACTTCCCACCTCTTTAACCTGGTCTTCCTGATACCTGACTATCTCAACAACCGAGTGGAGGGGAACAGCATAAACCTGACCGTTACAGCCGAGCATGAGAGTTCTGATAATTGCAACTGTAAGAGGAAGTTTTAAGAGAATTGTAGTTCCTCTACCGGGCTCACTGTCTATCTCTATAGAGCCCCGCAGGGAGTGAATTGTACTGGCGACAACGTCCATTCCAACGCCACGACCTGAAACATCACTTACCTTATCGGCCGTTGAGAATCCAGGAAGGAAGATGAGCTCGTAGGCTTCTTTATCGCTCATTTGAGCTGCCTGCTCAGGGGTTATCAATCCCTTTTCAAGAGCTTTTTTCTTTACCTTCTCAGGATCAATGCCCCTTCCGTCATCCTGAATACCAACAACAATGTGATCTCCCTCGTGGTAGGCAAAGAGTCTGATGGTTCCAACTTCCGGCTTCCCTTTAGCAACTCTCTCTTCTGGTGGTTCTATACCGTGGTCTAAAGCATTCCTCACAAGGTGGATGAGGGGATCTTCAAGTTTATCAAGAATGGATCTGTCAAGCTCCGTATCCTCACCTTCTATGATAAGCTGAACTTTCTTGTTGAGCTTTCTGGCAAGGTCTCTTACAAGGCGGGGAAACTTACTGAATATCTTTTTAATTGGCTGCATTCTCAGTTTCATAACAGCGACCTGAAGGTCGCTAACAGTTCTATCAAGGCTTGTTACGGCCTCTACCAATTTTTCAACCGCTTCTGTACGACACTCTTTTTCAACATCCTGCGTGACTCTGAGAATTCTGTTTCTGTCAAGAACAATCTCTCCAACCAGGTTCATAAGGTTTTCTACCCGTTCAACATCAACTCTTATGGTTTCAGAGCTCTTCTTTTCCGTTTTCTTTGCAACAGCTTTCGGTTTTGAACTGGCAGAAGATGAAGATTTAGAAGAAACTGCCTTCTGAGAAGCTGTCTGCTCTTCTAGAGTCTCTCTTTTCTCCTTCTCTTTTTTCTCTTGAGGTGGTGCCTCTTTTTTCTTTATAAGGTCTTTAACGTCTTTCCCCTCTTCAATTAGCTTCTCTATCTCAGGGATAACGTCCATAGGACGTTTATCTGGTGGCATTAGGATGATCTCTTCCAATATGCCTGCAAGGTCTTTATCGGGATACTGAAGTATGAGTTCCTTCAGTTTATCGGATATTCCATCAACAAACTCTATTTCTCCTTCCTGAGAACCGCTTTCTTCTCTACTACCTTCAGAAGAAGCTGTAGAAACCGGAGATTCCCCCTTCAGAACTGCATCTAAACGGGAAAGGAGCTCCTCTATCTCTTCCATGTCGGGGAGCTCCTGGCTATCCTTTAGCATCTGGAGGGCCTCTTTTAACTTGTCAATACCCTCTAAAATAACGTCCATAATCTCGGGAGTGAGAGTCATTTCATCGTTTCTGAGCTTGTTAAAAATGTCTTCTATCCTGTGAGCAATCTCAACGATAGGGGTAAGGTTGAGAAAGCCTGCTCCTCCCTTAAGTGTATGCATTCCCCTAAATATTTTGTTCAAGAGTTCTTTATCTTCTGGGTTTGATTCAAGGTCAACCAAGTCCTGGTCTAAGTTCTCAAGGATTTCCTCAGCCTCTACCAAAAACTCTTCTAAGATCTCCTGAAGCTCCTCTGGAATCTCTACCTTCATCGCCCCATCTCCTAAAGGCCAAACTGCTTCATAATTTCATCAACTTCAGATTGGGAAACTTCTTTCTTCCATTCAAGCTCTTCAAGCTTTTTCCTTATCTCTTCTTTCTCTTCCTCTTTCTCTGTTTCTTCAAGCCCAGCAACTAAAGCAACCCTAACTATGCTCTTTTCAAGGTCAAGGAGAAAATCCCTTACCTTTAAAAGCCTTTGAGCCATAATATCCTGAAACTCAAGAAGAGTTAAAGCATTCATAAGAGTAGTAAGAACCGACTGGATGAGAGAAACGGCTTCTTCTTTCCCTTCTCCTTCAAGGCTTGAAACTATCTCAACTGCCTTCTGCAGCTTCTCCATTGAATCACCAATAACTTCAATAAGCTTTTTAGTAGCCTCTTCACTCTCGCTAATTGCAGTGTCTATATGTTTATTAACGGCTTTAAATCCTTCTCTTTTAGAGGAAACCTTTGAAAGCTCATCTTTAAAGGATTCAATTAGAGTAAGGAGCTCTTTTATCTCCTTCAATAGTCCTTTCTCCATCCCATCCTCCTCCGAACCGTGAATCGTCAGTCAAAATAATATAGGAAAGGAAGCTGACGGGAGCTCCCATTTTCTTTAGTCCTCTTTAAGCTCTTTAAGGAGCTGAGATATATCTATATCAAGCATATCTACACTCTCCTGGGTTTGGAACGGAGTACTTGCCTTAGAACTTCTTGCAATTTCCGAAAACCCTGAAACAATAGGCCTTCCCTTCTCGTCAAACCCGGTGGCTATTACAGTTACCTGAATTGAACCTTCAAGCTCATCATCAACAGTAACGCCGAAGAAAAAGTTTGTATCGTCTCTCTTCGCCCTTTCCTTAATAAGACCGGCAGCTGCGTAGGCTTCGTCAAGGGTGAGGTCTGAACCACCGCTGATGTTTACAAGTATCCTGCTGGCTCCTTCAACCTGAACGTTCTCAAGGAGGGGGTTGTCTATGGCCTTACGGGCTGCAGTTAGAGCTCTATCCTCTCCACTGGCTTCCCCTATCCCGATAAGGGCATAACCACCGCTGTGCATAACCGTTTTAACATCTGCAAAGTCAAGGTTTATAAGGCCGGGCTTTGTTATCACCTCCGTTATCCCCTTCACCGCCTGATAGAGAACGTTATCTGCCAGTTTAAAAGCGTTAAGGATGTTCATATCCTTAGGTGCAATGGTAAGGAGCTTCTGGTTAGGAATAACCATCAGTGTGTCAACAAACTCTTTCAGCCTTCTGATACCAGCCTCTGCGTACTCCTGACGGCGCCTGCCCTCAAAGTCAAAGGGCCTTGTTACAACTCCTACAGTCAGTATTCCCATATCTTTGGCTATCTTTGCAACTATCGGTGCTGCTCCCGTTCCCGTTCCTCCACCCATTCCGGCAGTTATGAAGACCATATCTGAGCCTTCCAGCACTTCCCTTATCTTGGG
>WFNZ01000062.1 GCA_015488335.1 Thermovibrio sp. | reverse complement strand
CCTATTCTAAATACTGTTCCCGTCTTCTCTCCAACCAAACAGTACTGCTTTGGAACGCAGATGTAGTAGTCGTTCTTAAGGTTAGAAACGTGGATAAATCCAGGAATAACCTGTTCTATTGTTTCTATGTAGAGTCCCTGCTCGGAAACCCCAGTGATGATTGCCTCAAAGACCTCTCCAACGTGGTTCTGTGCAAACTGAAGTTTTTTGAGCTCTATAACGTCCCTCTCTGCCTCGTCTGCCGTTATTGAGCGTTCAGTTACGTGCTTGCAGATAACCTCTAACTTCTCCTCCCAGGCTGGAATGCTCTCTGGAGTGAACATTCCCTTAAGTGCCATCTTTATGAGCCTGTGAAGCTGCAAATCTGCGTAGCGCCTTATGGGAGAAGTGAAGTGAGTGTAGTAGGTTGATGCAAGCCCGAAGTGGCCGATGTTGTCGGGGGAGTATTTTGCCCTTGCCATTGTCCTCAGCATCAGGTAGTTGATGAGCTTTTCCTCAGGTTTACCCTCAACCTGCTCAAGTATTTTCTGGAGAAGTTTTGGCTGAACGTCGTTCTGGACTATTGGAACCCTTATCCCTAGGGAGCGGGCAAAGTTTAGGAACTCCTGTAGCTTTTCCCTGTCTGGCGATTCGTGAACCCTGTAAATGCTGGGGTAGTCTGTCCAGAACATATACTCTGCAACGGTTTCATTTGCTGCAATCATGAACTCCTCAATTATCCTGTGGCTCCAGAGCCTTTCTGCCTTGTAGATGTCTATGGGCTCACCTTCTGCGTTTAGAACAACTACGGGCTCTGGCAGGTCAAAGTCTAAAGAGCCCCTCTTGTAGCGTTTTCTGTAGAGTATCTGGGCAAGCTCATACATCGTTCTGAGGGAGTCAACCACGTGGGGGAACTTCTCTATCGCCTCTTTATCTCCGTCTATTATCTTCTGGGCTATTGTGTAGGTAAGCCTTGCCTTGCTGTGGATTACGCTCTCGTAGATTTTGTAGTCAACAACCATTCCCCTCTTGTTTATCTCCATCTCGCAGGTGAACGTGAGCCTGTCTACGTTGGGGTTCAGTGAGCAGATGCCGTTTGAGAGCTTCTCAGGTAGCATCGGGATGCACCGGTCGGGGAAGTAGACGCTTGTTCCCCTCCTGTAGGCCTCCCTGTCTAAGGCGCTTCCGGGTTTTACGTAGTGGGAGACGTCTGCAATGTGGACGTAGAGCTTGTAGTTTCCGTTGGGGAGCTTCTCTATCGCAACGGCGTCGTCAAAGTCCCGCGCGTTCTCCCCGTCTATCGTAAAGCAGAGCTGGTCTCTCAGGTCAACCCTGCCTTTTATGTCTTCCTCTTTAACTTCGTCCGGTATCTTCTTGGCCTCCTCTAAAACTTCCGGCGGGAATTCCGTTGGCAGGTCAAACTTCCTGATTATTAGCTCAATGTCAAGCTTTGGCCCCGTTTTTCCGAGGTTTTCAACAACTCTACCGACGGGGCCTCTCGTTTCAGAGGGGTATGAGATTAGCTCAACTACAACGTAGTCTCCATCTTCCACTTTTTTACAGTCCTCGTGGGTGAGGATTATGTCGTATCGGATTCTCTTGTCTTCAGGAATGACGAAGCAGGACTTTCTGCTCTTTTCAACCCTTCCAACAACCTTTTTGACGGCTCTATCAATAACCGAAACTATTTTTCCCTCTCTCTTTCCCTCTTTCCCCTCTTTAACTATCTCAACGGCAACGATGTCTCCGTTCATTGCCCCGGCCATGTTTCTTCCTGGAACGAAGACCCCTTTGCCTCCTTCCAGCGGGTCAACAAAGCCGAACCCTTCCCTGTAGACGCAGAGCTTCCCTATAACTAAGTTGAGTTTTTCCGGAAGTGCATACTTTGCTCCCCTGAGCTTTACAAGTTTCCCGTTCTTTGCAAGCTCTTTCAGTTTTTCCCGGAGAGCTCCCCTCTCCTCAGGGGGAATTTTCAGGTATTTGGCTATCTCTCTTGCCCTTAACGGTTTATTGAAACACCTTAATGCCTCAAAAATTCCCTCCTCTAACTTCTTCTCCTTTTCAAACTCCTTCATAAACTCAGCTTCCATCTCTCCTCCTGAGGTCTGCAATTATCTTCTCAACAAATTTTGTTCCTGAACTTCTCAACATTTCTCTAAAACTTCCGTCAACTTTCAGTCCGTAGTTCTCCAGAATCCTTCCAAGTTTTTGAAATATTGCCTCTCCTTCCGGGTCTAAGTCGGTTAGAAGAACCACTCCCTTGTAGTTTTCGGCCAAACTCTCTGCAACGTCGTGGAACTTCCTTCCCTTTAAGTCTACTACGTTTTCAACTCCTAACCTTTCAAGAACCTGTTTGTCCCTTTTCCCCTCAACAACTACAGCCCAGTTTGGGTGAGTGTATGAGAACTTTCGGAGCTCCACAATAAACCGCTTCAGCTCGCCCATCTCAGAACCATTTTATTAGAGCTGTTCCCACTGTGAAATTGTAAATTATGGGAAGCCCCGCCTGAAGTAAGAGGAGAACTGCCGTTATTCTCAGAGGGTAGAGCCCTAAGTAGTATGGCAGGAGATATGCCCACCAGCTTCTGAGAAGCGAGAACATTCCATTTCCAACTGCCATCGTTCCGAGGATGTGGGGAACGGGAATTCCCTCTTTTATCATTACTTTGATGAGGCCGTAGGCAACAGGTGGGCTTATTGCCGCCGTTGTTATGTAGGTTATTTCTAGAGAGTTAAAACCGAGATTTCCAAAGATGGGTTTCAGCTTAACAGTGAGCCACTCCATTGCTCCGGCCTTTATGAGGTAAACGATGAATAGGAAAAGGGGTGTAAACTTGAGGATGAACGAAACGGCCTCCTTTCCGCCCTTTAGAACTCCCTCTTTGAGAACTTTCAGGTTGAACTCAGGTTTTACCTCTTCAGGCGGGGGGAGTTCCACCCTCACGTTTCTATACCTGAACCTTCCAATTACTGAAACTGCTGCAAGTAGAACGACGTCAAAGGCAAGCCTAAGGAGTGCGTAGTAGATGGCTATTACGCCAATCAAGGGGAGTAAAACCGGCAGGTAGTAGCGGTAGAGGAACATGAGCCTCATTGGGAAGTTTGAGGCAAGGATTGCAAGGTAGAGGTCTATCGGTTCAATTTTTCCCTCTTTTAGAAGTTGAGAGGCCGTTATGTGGGCAGCCCTCGGTGAAACCAGGTAGATAACCGGAACGTTTGTAAGAAGCGGGTGGAGTCCGAAACGGGAGAGTTTAAGGGTTTTTAGGCCTAACCAGTTTACAATCTTTGTTTCAACTAAAACTGCGGCCAGAACGTAGCCAAAGGCTATGGCCGCAACGATTACAAAGTAGAGCTCCGTAAAGTTCATTTAATTCCTTACAAGCTCCTCAGAGAGCTCCCTCACCAGTTCTCCGCACTTTCCTGCGATGTCTGCCGTTATGCAGGCGCACCTCTCAGCCCTCTCCATACTCCTTGGATGGATTCCTGTTGCTTTGCACCAGTTGATAATTGAATCCCTGCACAAGATAGAACCAACTGCAGCTTTCGGCAGGTTAGGGATTTTTCCCTTGAAGATTGGGAGTTTCTCCCTGTTGTGGAACTCTATGAGCCTCTTTGCCCCCTCAAGGGCTTTTTCAAGGGGAAGAGTTGTTGCAAATATGTAAAAAGCTCCCGTAATTGCCCCGCAGATGGCACTCCACCTGTGGGGGAGCTCCCTTGAAACCTTTTTAACTTCATTGTAGCTGATTGGATAGAGTGCCTCTTCGTTGAACGCCGTTATAACGCCGTATTCACAGTTGTAGTCCCAGTAGTGTCTGTATGCAAGCTGTGAGAGTTTTTCCTCTGAAAAGGGCTGGAGCTCAACTTCTCCGAAAACTTCCCTGATAAACTCCATGTTCTCTGAAATTTTCCTGAATTCCAAAACAGAACCTCCCTTGAGAAAATTTTGGTAGGGAAATTTAGGAAAGAGAGGGAAAGGGGGCAAAGCCCCCGGTAATTAGAACTCTAAATTGTAGAAGACGTCCATTCCTTTAAAGGTGGCTGAGCCGTTGAGGAGTTCTTCAATTCTTAAGAGCTGGTTGTATTTTGCGTTCCTTTCGCTTCTTGCGGGAGCTCCCGTCTTAATCTGTCCGCTGTTTACTGCCACTGCTAGGTCTGCGATGAACGGGTCTTCGGTCTCTCCAGACCTGTGGGAGATAACCGTTGTGTAGTTTGCCCTCTTTGCCATCTCTATCGTGTCTAAGGTCTCTGTAACCGTTCCAATCTGGTTGAGCTTTATGAGGATTGAGTTTGCGAAGCCCTCTTTGATTCCGATTCTGAGGAGCTCCGTGTTCGTGCAGAAAACATCGTCTCCTACTAACTGAATCTTATCTCCAAGGGCTGCTGTAAGGAGCTTCCACCCCTCGTAGTCGTCTTCCGCCATTCCGTCTTCAATGGAAATAATCGGGTATTTCTCAACTAACTTCCTGTAGAAGTCAACAAGCTCTTCTCTGTTTAACCTTTTGCCCTCTCCGGCAAGCTCGTAGATGCCGTCTCCCTTGTAGAACTCGCTGGAAGCGGCGTCTATTGCCAGAACAACGTCCTCTCCCGGCGTATAGCCTGCTTCTTCAATTGCGTTCATTATTACCTGAACGGCCTCCTCGTTAGAGGAGAGGTTTGGAGCAAATCCCCCCTCGTCTCCTACATTTGTTGAGTGTCCCATCCTCTTTAAAACTTTCTTAAGGGTGTGGTAAACCTCAACCCCAATCCTTAAGGCTTCTGAGTAGGTCTCCCCTCCAACGGGCATAATCATGAACTCCTGAAGGTCAACGTTGTTGTCTGCGTGGACTCCTCCGTTTAAGATGTTCATCATTGGAACGGGGAGCTCCTTTGCGTTTGTCCCGCCGATATACCTGAAGAGGGGAAGTCCTAACTCCTCTGCAGAAGCCCTGCAGACGGCCATTGAAACGCCTAAGATTGCGTTTGCTCCAAGGTTGCTCTTGTTTGGAGTCCCGTCAAGCTCAATCATGAGCCTGTCAACGTTTACCTGGTCTGTTGACTCAACCCCTATGAGGGCTGGAGCTATCACCTCGTTGACGTTCTTTACGGCTTTTAGAACTCCTTTACCCATGTAGCGCTTCGGGTCTTTGTCACGGAGCTCTAAGGCTTCTTTCTCTCCCGTTGAGGCACCGCTTGGAACTGCGGCCCTTGCAGAAACTCCACTTTCCAGTGTAACCTCAACCTCAACTGTCGGGTTTCCCCTTGAGTCAAGAATCTCCCTTGCCCTAACGTCAACTATCCTTGACATCACTCCTCCGCTATCTGATTAATTTTCTCGCAGATTTTACCTGTAGGGTCGCTGATTTTAAAAACCCTGTTTCCGTTTTCTTCTGTGCACTCAATCAGAACGGCGTTCGGGAACTCTTTGAGGAGCTCCTCTCCCCATTCTACAACTTTTACTCTGTTGTCCTCTAAAAGTTCGTATAGGCCAAAGTCTTCAGCCTCTTCCAAAGAGCTTAGTCTGTAAAGGTCTACGTGGATTAGGTTCTCATACTCGTGAACTATGTTAAAAGAGGGAGATGAGATCTCATCTTCAGGAATTCCCAGACCTTTTGCAATTCCCCTGGTTAGTGCTGTTTTCCCACAGCCAAGTTCCCCTTTGAGAACTATCAGCGTTCCCTCTGGAACTGCTCCGGCGATAAGCTCTCCCAACTTTTTTGTCTCTTCCTCGCTCCCTGAAACGAAAACGCACTCACTCAACTCTCTGCCCCACAAGGGAGACCTTTTTTATCCCGGACTGCCTCAGTGTGTCTAACAGTGTGAATACAAACTTATAGGGGGTTTCTTTATCGGCCTTTATAAAAATCTTCCCGTTTTTCGGCAGGACTTTTACAAGCTCTAACGGGTCTTTGTAGAGTTTCCCTCTGTAGTAGATCCTTCCCCACTTATCAACGATTATCTTTACAGGCTCTTCCGACTGGGTTAGGGGAGCTCCCCCCTTTGGGACCTGAACTTTTATCTCTCCTCCCGATATAAACTCTGTTGTAACGGCGAGGAAGATAACGAGCATTAGAGAAAGGTCTAAAATGGGAGATAGGTTAATATCTGCAATCAGTCCCTTCTTGTTTTCCCTTATCCTCAACGCCTTTTCTCCATAAACTCTTTGTGGGCTTTCCGCCAGACCTCGGTGGCCTCTCTGCACTCATCTGGAGTTGGAACTAAAGCTATCCTGAAAAACCCTTCTCCCCCTTTTCCGAAGAACTCTCCCGGAGAGATGACAATTCCATATTTTAGTAAGTGAAGTGCATACTCCTCTCCGTTTATTCCTTCAGGGAGCTTTACCCAGAAGTAGAACGTTGCCTCAACGGGCAGGAACTCAAGGCCTATCTCGTGGAAGAACCTGTCAAAGATTTCTGCCTTCTCTTTAAAAATCTTTTTCCTCTTCTCAACGTGCTCTTCGTCGCTCCAGGCAACCTCTGCCGCCCTCTGAACGAACTCCTGAGAGGCTACTCCGAAAGAGGAGCGGTATTTCAGGTACTCCTGAACAATCCTCTCATCTCCGGCAACAAATCCTGACCTGTAGCCTGTCATTCCGCTTCTTTTTGAGAGGGAGTGGAAAACAACAACCCCTTCTTTTCCGACTTCCAATGCAGAGTGTGGCGGCTCTTTGAAGTAGATTTCTGTGTAGCACTCGTCTGAGCAGAGGATAATGTTGTGCTCACGGCATATTCCGTAAACCTCTTCCAGGTATGAAAGGGGCGCAACGGCCCCCGTTGGGTTGTGTGGGTAGTTAATCCAGACGATTGCCGTTTCCTCTAAAACCGATTTTGGAACCCTGTCAAGCCTTAACAGAAACTTGTCTTCGTATTGGAGCTCCACAGGGTAGGTCTCCCCTCCGGCAAAGAGGGTTCCCCTTTCGTAAACCGGGTAGGCGGGGGTTCCATAAATAACCTTTCTCTTTTCTGAGTCTGTATCAACGAAAACCAGAGGAAAGTGAAAGATAGCCTCCTTTGAGCCTGCAGTTGGTATCACTTCTCTATCCGGGTCTAACGGAACTCTAAACCTTCTTTCAAACCAGCCTGCTATGGCCTGGCGGAGCTCCCTCCTTCCCTTAACCGTTGGATACTGGCTTACTTCCGGAACCGCCTCTATGAGAGCTCTCCTTATCCTCTCGTCTGTCGGCTCTTTCGGGTCGCCGGTTCCGAAATCGTAAATCTTAATCCCTTTCCGGCGGAGCTCCTCCTTTGCCCTGTTTAATCTGTCCATAGGGTAGGCTTTTAGTTCTCTGATTCTCCTGTTCATGGCTCTCCTTTAGAACCTGAATCCAGCCTCTGCAAACATACCTTTAACCTTCAGGTCTGAAGAAACGTCGCTTATATCGTCAATTTTTAGCCTCTGGTACCTGTATCCAACTCCCACAAACAGGTGCTTTATAGGATAAACCTTGCCCTCAACTGTGTACTCGTAGAACTTACTTCCGCCGTAGCCGATGAAGTTCCCTGAAGCCTCAAGCCCTACAAGGTTAACAGGCCTTACCTCAAAGTCAAGGTGTGCCATAGGAACGGGAATTGTCGCAGATTTGCTGTCCTCTCCCCGGGTTCCCGTTGCAGGATTGTAGTATTTGACTCTTGCGTAGCCGTCAATAACCTTTACGTTGAAACCCCAGTTCGCCTTAAACTTTCCTGCTGTTACGGTTCCTATAAACGGAACACCGTAGGTTAAAGTGATATCAATCTGATTTGCCCTCAGTTTTGAGTCAACGTAAGACTTTGTTGGAACTGTGATATCACCGAACGTAAATGAGGTGTTAACAACACCGCTTCCTGTAAACTTCATTGCTGTATACTGAACTTTGATGTCTGGAAGAATGGGAATTCCCTCAATCTTGAACCAGCCCTCTCCCTTTGTTTCTGTGTCAAGGTTCAGGTCGTCGTCAACGTCAATGTGGGTTTTTGAGCTTACACCTGTTCCTTTGATGTTGTCACTGGTGTATTCAATCCAGCCGTCGGGGTTTTCCCTCCAGGCTCCGCCGCCTGCTGAAATCGTTATAGCGCTTGCACCGGAAGTTGAGATTAAGAAGAGTGCCGCTGCGAGCAGTGCTTTTCTCATTTTCCCTCCCTTAACTCTTTTATTTTGTTTAAAACGGCCTCAGCGTGGCCTTTAACCTTTACCCGCTTCCACACGTGTGCAACCTTGCCTTCAGGGTCTATCAGGTAGGTTGTTCTTACTACTCCGTAGTATTCCCTTCCGTACATTTTCTTCTTCTGCCAAACGCCGTAGGCGTTGAGAACTTCTTTGTTCTCGTCGCTTAAAAGTTTAACTTTTAGGTTCTTCTTTTCCTTAAACTTCCTGTGGCTCTCAACAGAATCAGGGCTCACTCCTAGAACTACGGCTCCCAACTTCTCAAATTCGGGAAGGAGCTCCGAAAAATCTTCTGCCTCTTTCGTGCACCCGGGGGTGTTGTCTTTCGGGTAGAAGTAGAGAACAATCCATTTCCCTCTCAAATCTTTTAAGCAAACCTTTTCACCCTTTTCGTCTGGCAGGCAGAATTCCGGGGCTTCCTTACCTACTTCAACGTACATTTTAACCCTCCTGAGAGTTTCACAAATTATAGCCACTCTCTCTTGCCTTCTAAAGCCGATTGCTATAAACTTGACCAGCGCAAATTAACCACAGGCGGAGGAAGTGGAATGCCGAATACAAAGTCTGCCAAGAAGAGGCTTCGTCAGAACATAAAGAGAAGGGAGCGCAACAGATACTACGTCCGCAGGATGAAGACCGAGGCCAAGAAAGTTCTCAAGGCAGTTGAGGAGAAGAACTTGGAGCTCGCTAAAGAGCAGCTGAGAGTTGCAATGAAGTGGATTGAGAGGGCTGCTGTAAGGGGAGCTATTCACAAGAACGAGGCTGCAAGGCGCCAGTCTAAGATAGCTAAGGCTGTTGCTCAGCTTGAGAAAGAGCTTGCCGCAGCACAGCAGTAAGACTATATTATTGACTGCTCAGTAGGGCCGTAGCTCAGTGGGAGAGCGCCACCTTGACGCGGTGGAGGTCAGGGGTTCGAAACCCCTCGGCCCTACCATTAACTTCCTGCCTTAAAACAAGAGGAAAAAATGGAAAAACCCTCCTTAGACCTCTCACTCTACGTAATCACAGATGAGCGTTTCCTCAACATTTTTAACATTTTTGAAGCTGTTGAAAGGGCTATTTTAGGTGGAGCTACAGTTGTTCAGTATAGAGCAAAGAAGAAAGCTTCCCGTGAGATGTACGAGGAAGCTCTTTTGGTTCGTGAGGCAACGAAGCTCCACCAGGTTCCCTTTATAGTCAACGACCGTTTAGACCTTGCCCTTGCCGTTGGAGCAGACGGAGTCCACGTTGGACAGACAGACCTTCCTGTTGATGCCATCCGCCAGATAGTTGGAAACGAGTTTATTGTCGGTTTATCTACACACAACCTTGAACAGGTTAGAGAGGCAAACAGAGAGAAACTTGCCGACTATATAGGTTTTGGTCCTGTATTTCCGACAACTACAAAGGAAAACCCTGACCCTGTTACGGGAATTGAGAACCTCTGCAGGGCTGTTGAGGAGTCGGAGCTCCCCGTAGTAGCCATTGGTGGAATATTTCTAGATAATGTAAAGGAGGTCTGCTCCTGCAAACCTTCCGGCATTGCCGTTGTCCGTGCTGTTTTTGAGGAAGGAGATCCTTACGAAAACGCTCGGCAATTGAGGGAAATAATTGATAAGAGTTGCTGATGTCGGAAAAACCTTAATAGTGATTTCTGCGTTTCTTTTTGCACTTTCAATACCTGTCTCCTTGGCTGTTGATAATATAGCAGCAGGTATAGGT
>WFNZ01000061.1 GCA_015488335.1 Thermovibrio sp. | reverse complement strand
GTTGAGAGATGAAGTTTGGAATACCCGTTTACCCGGGAAGCAACTGCGACAGAGACGTTGGCTGGGTTGTTGAGAAGGTTTTAGGCCACGAAGCCGTTTACCTGTGGCATGCTGAAAAAGACCTGAAGGGGGTTGACTGCGTAATCGTTCCCGGCGGCTTCTCCTACGGAGATTACTTAAGGGCTGGGGCAATGGCAAAAATCTCCCCCGTTACAGAGGCCATATGCGAGTTTGCAGAGAAGGGAGGCCTTGTTATGGGGATCTGCAACGGATTCCAGATACTCCTTGAAGCAGGGCTTCTTCCCGGAGCGATGCTTCCCAACAAAACACTCTCTTTCATCTGCAAGTTTGTTCACTTAAAAGTTGAGAACGACCAGACCCCCTTTACACACCTCTACAGAAAAGGTGAGGTTGTAAGGATTCCCATAGCCCACGCGGAG
Source organism: Thermovibrio sp. (assembly GCA_015488335.1). Taxonomy (GTDB): domain Bacteria; phylum Aquificota; class Aquificia; order Desulfurobacteriales; family Desulfurobacteriaceae; genus Balnearium. The sequence goes on along the minus strand of WFNZ01000061.1, from coordinate 5,594 downwards.
GGGAACTACACCTGCCCCCCTGAGACTCTCAAGGAAATAGAGGAGAACGGTCAAGTTGTTGTCAGGTACTCCTCTCCAGAGGGAGAAGTCTCAGAGGAATTCAACCCCAACGGTTCTCTCAACAACATAGCAGGAATCTGCAATAAGAGGGGAAACGTTTTCGGCCTTATGCCCCACCCTGAAAGGGCTTCAGAGACAATTCTGGGATCTGTAGACGGCCTCAGGATGTTCCAGTCAATAGTTGAAAGCGTTGTAAGGGCTTAAAATGGAAGACCTTGCAGTTGTAATTCCCGCAAGGATAGGCTCAACCCGGCTTCCCCGGAAACCCCTGAGGGAAATCTGCGGCAAGCCGCTGATTGTGTGGGTGGTTGAAGCAGTTAAAAGGGTTGTTCCAGAGGTTTTCGTTGCAACAGACAGTAAAGAGGTTGTAAAGGCAGTTGAAACTGCAGGAGCAAAAGGGATTCTGACGCCGCCGGAGCTCCCCAGCGGAACAGACAGGGTCTACCACGCAGTCCGGGAGCTCCCCTTTAAATACATCGTAAACGTTCAGGGAGACGAACCCTTTATAAGGGAAGAGCACATCAGGGCTGTTTACGAGGGGCTGAAAAAGGGTTTTAAGTTCACAACGGTTGCAACGCCATTTAAGAGCAGAGAGGCCGTTAAAGACCCCTCAAAAGTGAAGGTCGTTCTGGATAAAAGGGGAAGAGCTCTCTACTTCTCAAGGAGCCCCATACCCTTTACGAGGGACGGAGAGGTAGAACCTGAAAACTATCTGAAGCACATTGGGATATACGGTTTCACGAAGGAGTCTTTAGAGAGGTTTGTCAGCTGGGAAGAGGGAAGGCTTGAGAGGATAGAGAAGTTGGAACAGCTGAGGATACTTGAAAACGGGGAGGAGATTTTCGTCTCTGTTGTTGAGCACGACAGCTTCGGAGTTGATACAGCGGAAGACTTAAAGCTGGCCGAGAAAATGGTTAAGGGAGAGGTGTAGATGGCTTCAAAACTGATTTTCGTAACCGGCGGAGTTCTCTCCTCAATCGGAAAAGGGATAACGGCATCCTCAATCGGAACCCTTTTGGAGAGCAGGGGGTTAAAGGTAACCATCCAGAAGTTAGACCCATACCTGAACGTTGACGCTGGAACGATGAACCCCTACCAGCACGGAGAGGTCTACGTAACGGAGGACGGAGCAGAGACAGACCTTGACCTGGGTCACTACGAGCGGTTCACCTCTGCAACAATGAAGAGGATAAACAACGTAACTTCCGGTCAGATTTACCAGGAGATAATCCAGAAGGAGAGGAAGGGAGAGTTTTTAGGGGGAACGGTTCAGGTAATTCCCCACGTAACGAACCTGATAAAGGAGAAGATAAGGCAGTTAATGTCTTCAGACGTTGACGTTGTTATAGTTGAAGTTGGTGGAACAGTTGGAGACATTGAGGGGCTCCCCTTTTTAGAGGCCATAAGACAGCTTGGAACAGAGGTTGGAAAGAGCAACGCCATATACGTCCACGTAACCTACGTTCCATACGTAAAGGCCGCAGGGGAGCTGAAGACAAAACCGACACAGCACTCGGTAAAGGAGCTCCGCGCCATCGGTATTCAGCCCGACATAATCGTCTGCAGGGCAGAGAGGTCAATTCCAGCTTCCGTTAAAAGGAAGATAGCCCTCTTTGCAAACCTTAAAGAGCACGAAATCATAACGGCAAAAGACCTCTCCACAATTTATGAAGTTCCCTTAGTTCTCCAGAAGGAGAAGATTGACGACCTTATAATAGAGAAGCTCCAGCTCCCTGTAAGCAGCCAGCCGGACTTATCTGAGTGGAAAGAGGTTGTAAACAGGATAAAGAAACCGACAGAGGGAAGTGTAAAGATAGCAGTAGTTGGGAAATACGTGGAGCTCCCCGACGCCTACAAGAGTATCATTGAGTCCTTTGTCCACTCCGGAGCTGCAAACAATGTAAAGGTTGAGATAGAGTGGGTAAACGCAGAGGAGCTTGAGAACGGGGAGAAAACGCCTGAGGAGCTCCTCTCAGACGTCCACGGCGTTTTGGTTCCCGGGGGGTTTGGAGAGAGGGGCGTTGAGGGGAAGATAAAGGCCATCCAGTTTGCACGGGAGAACAGAATCCCCTTCTTCGGAATATGCCTCGGGATGCAGTGTGCAGTTATAGAGTTTGCAAGGAACGTTGCAGGCCTTGAGGGAGCCCACAGTGCAGAGTTCAGCTCAACAACCCCCTACCCCGTTATAGACCTGATGGAGGAGCAGAAAGGGATAGAGGAGAAAGGGGGAACAATGAGGCTTGGGGCCTACCCCTGCGTTCTGAAAGAGGAAACGTTCAGCTACGAGGCTTACGGAAAAAAAGAGATCTCCGAGAGACACAGGCACCGCTACGAGTTCAACAACAGGTTCAGGGAAACCTTAGAAAAGGCCGGCCTTGTGATAGCTGGAACATCACCAGACGGAAAGTTAGTTGAAATCGTTGAGATAAAAGACCACCCGTGGTTTGTAGCCGTTCAGTTCCACCCGGAGTTTAAGTCAAGGCCCAAAAGTCCCCATCCCCTCTTTCTGAACTTCGTCAGGGCCGCAAAAGAGTTAAGGGACAGGGTTGAAAGTTAAGGTTTTAAGACCTGAAGAGATAACGACGATTGGGGTGGGAGCTCCCCGGAAAGTCTACTTCCCGGAAAGTGTTGGGGAGCTCCGCTCACTCCTTAAAGAAAACCTGCCGGTTATAGGTGGTGGCTCAAACTCCGTTCTATCAGACAGTAAAACTCCACTCATATCAACAGCTTTCCTGAAAGAGGTCAAGTTTGAAAACGGGAAGCTAACCCTTGGAGCAGGAGTAAAGCTCTCTCAGGTGCTGAAACTCCAGCAGAGGGAGAAGTTCTCCCTTCTTGAGTTTCTTGCGGGAATCCCCCGGGCAACAGTTGGTGGAATAGTAGCCCAGAACGCCGGAGCATTCGGCAGAGAAGTAAAGGAAATCCTTGACTCTGTTACATACATAGAAAAGGAGAGTGGAGAACTGTTAACCCTTAAGAGAGAAGAGATAGAACAACTCTTCGGCTACAGGAAAACTCCATTTCCAGAAATTGGAACAGTTGTATCTGCAACCTTTAGAGTAAAACCTCTCAGAAATGTTAAACAGAGCATAGAAAACTTCGTTAAACTCAGACTCTCAAAACAGCCCCCATTCTACCTGAAAACGGCCGGGTCAACCTTTAAAAACCCGCCGGGTAATTCAGCCGGAAGGCTTTTAGATGCAGCAGGCTTAAAGGGTTTCAGAGTGGGTAATGTTTTTTTCTCAGATATCCACGCCAACTTTACTATTAACAGAGGAAAGAGCTGTTTTTCCGAGTTTTCAGAGCTGATAAGACTGGCAAGAGATAAGGTTAAAAAACTATTCAACATTGAGCTTGAGCTTGAAATTAAAATTTTTTAAAATCCAAAATATGGAAACAGTAATTGTTAGCTCACAGAATCCAATTCTCCGTTTTGCCGTAAGGGAACTCAAGGAAAAAGCCCCTAAAGGTTTTGACTTTGCCCTATTTTCCATATCTCCTAACTACCCCCACCAGGACGTTCCAGCAACAATAAAAAAAGAGTTTGGAAGCATAGAGTATGTGGGCTTTACCTCTTCTTCAGCCTTTGAAAACATAAAAGTAGTAAATGATGGAATTGTTGGATGTTTCTTCAAGTTTAGCAGCCCTAAAACAAAAGTCTGCACCCATGTAAGAGGGAACATTTCAAAAGAGAACAGAAAAGATGTGATAAAGGAAATAGAAGAATTCCTATCTGAAAGGAAAGACAAACTGAACATAATTATAGCCGATTTTATTGACGGGGAGTTTCCCGTATTAATTGAAGAGCTTGGGAAAGAACTTCAGGAAGTTCCCCTAATCGGCGGCATAATTGCAACACCAGTATCGGGAAATAAAAGACAAAAAGGTTATCTGTTCCACAACGGCAACGTAGTAGAAAACGGCCTCATAATAATAAGCTTTTCCAATCTGGATTTTCAAGTTCAGGTCTCATCTGGCGTTTTCAAAAAAGGCCCTATCTATACAGTAACAAAAACAGATACGTTCAAAATATACGAACTTAGCGGGAAACGTGCAGGTTATCTGCCCAAAAAACTTCTGAAGGATATTGAACCTTCAAACGACAATCAATTCCTTTTATGGTATACGCCTTTTGGAATTGTAAATGAAAAAAATGAAATAGAGGCACTAAGGGTAATAAGAAGCTTTGCAGACGACTACATAGAACTCTGGGGACCTGTAAACGAGGGAGAAAGGCTAAAACTATCAATAGTTCTCAGCACAGAACTGGTAAAAGATGCGGAAAAAACCGCAAAGGATCTAAAAAAATCCTTTGGAATGGCTGATTTCTGTTTCAACTTCTCCTGCATAGCAAGAGAAAAAATTTTAGAACAGTTTGAGGATAAAGAGATTGAACTCTATGGAAGGCTCCTAAATGCTCCCCTTTTCGGTTTCTTCACCCACGGAGAGGTGGCAAGGAAAAACGGGAAACTAAGACTGCACAACTTAACATCTGTAATAGCAGCAGTAAGGGAGAAATATGAACTTTAAAGACAAAAAACTCAAACTGTTCCTTAACTACATAGAGGAACTTACAGAACAGTATGAGGAGCTCCTCAACCAGAAGAAGGAACTTCTTGCAGAGCTTGAGAAAAAAGCTCTATACGACCCGCTAACAAAACTTTTCAACAGACACGCCCTCATAGAATTCCTTACGAAGGAGATTGAACGGATAAAGAGAGAAAAAGGAGAAAAACTATTCATCATCTTCTTAGATTTAGACAACTTTAAACAGGTTAACGACCTTTACGGCCACAAAAAAGGAGACGAAGTTCTAAAGGAAGTTGCCCAACTTTTGAAAACACACTTCAGAAAGTACGACATTGTAGCCCGCTTTGGCGGAGACGAATTTATGGTCGTTGTAAGAAACAGAACAAAAGGGGAAATAGAAAATATCCTCAAAAAACTGCAGGAGAGAATAGAAGAAATATTTAAAAACTTTGCAATTTCAGTAAGTTACGGAATAGCAGTCGCTCCAGACGATGGAACAGACATAGACAAACTGATAACAATGGCCGATAGAAGAATGTATAAAATGAAAGAGAAACACAAAGCCAAAAAACTTGACAACTAAACTGTTCTGTCTATATTATTCTGCGTCGCAAGTGGGCCCGTAGCTCAGCTGGTAGAGCAACGGACTTTTAATCCGTAGGTCGGAGGTTCGAATCCTCCCGGGCTCACCATTTAGCGTCCCCGTCGTCTAGCCCGGCCTAGGACACCGGCCTTTCACGCCGGCGACGCGGGTTCGAATCCCGCCGGGGACGCCACTTCAGTTTGGGGCCGTAGCTCAGCTGGGAGAGCGTCAGGCTGGCAGTCTGAAGGTCGCGGGTTCGAATCCCGCCGGCTCCACCAATATGGGCCCGTAGCTCAGTTGGTTAGAGCATCCGGCTCATAACCGGACGGTCGGTGGTTCGAGTCCACCCGGGCCCACCATGATTCCCCCAAATTCCCGCCTGATAAGTTGAAGTAAAATAAAAACAATTCAAGATCTTAAATTT
>WFNZ01000060.1 GCA_015488335.1 Thermovibrio sp. | reverse complement strand
GACGTTTACAACCAGTTTGACGAAACGTGGCACGAAGAGATTGATTATGCTCTCAACAAGCTTGAAGCACGAGGTTATATAGACATCCTTCAAAATGAAGCTATCATCCTCACAGAGGCTGGAAAGCTCATTAAAAAGGCACTTTCAGGCACACCTGAAGGATTTGCTAACCCTATAACTCCATTAGCTGTAAGGGTTCTTGAGGCTTTAAGGAAAGTGGGAACACTCTACGTTAAGGAGAGGAAAGTAAGGATATTACCGAAAAACATTAAAGAAGCAATTAAGCTGTCTGGTCTTGACCCTGAATCTTTTGAAAAAGAGCTTGTTATACTGAGGGCATCTAACCTGATAGGTAAGAACTCCATAAACGAAGCGGGCCTTCTCATCCTTGAAGCTTTAGAGAAGCTCAACTAAGATTAAATTGGGGAGGAGCTCCCTCCCCTTTAAAACAAACAAAACCCAATTTTTGGAGGGAGAGATGGCCAGGATCTACGGAAAAGTGGAAGGCCCAGAAGACATCCGCCGTATCAACTGCATCATTAGAGATGAAATGTTAGAAGTTGAAACCCCCGAACAGCTGACAGACCTGAAGAAACGTTCAGATTACCTTTGTACCCTAACCTACTCCCCGTTCTGGAAGAAAAAGTTTGGCCCGATGGTTGAAGAGCTCCGGGAAGTTGCCCTTGAGGAGAACAGAGTAACCGTAAGGCTTGCAAACTACATTGCCAAGTACAAGAACTGGGACAAGGAGTACTCTCCATGGGGAAGCGATAACAGGAGCATTGACGAGAAGCTCAAGGAGATTCCTGAAAAGATAATGAAGGAGATTTTAGAGAGCGTTGTTGACCTGAAGCTCTCTCCTGAGATTTTAGAGGAGCTCCGCAGGAACTTCTGCGAAATCAGGAAAGCAATGGTACTGGCTGAAGACGAAGAAACCCTTGAAAGGTTGAAAAAACAGGGAGACTTAATCGTTGCAATTACAAAACTTGACGATTTCAGACAGAGATTTTCAGACATACTGGACAGGATTGATGAATTAGTTGAAAAGGAAGAGAAGAGGAACGTTAAACTTGCAAACATCATAGCAACAGTTAAAGGATGGCAGGTTGAGTTTGAAGTCTGGACAGAAAACGAAGTCAGAGAGGATGAAACTTTAGAACAATACGTTCAAAGGCTTCTTGACGAAGAGCAGAAAGCGGAACAGTACATTCCTACTGAAGCCAAATACAAAGAAGGTAAGGTTTTATGGCTCGTCTACTTCCACAAAGGGAGGAACAGACACTTTGCAAAGAGGATCTACTTCCCAGGCTCTGCAAAGGATATTGAATTAGAGGGTCCTGGCGAATTTGAGAACAAGTTTGGCAGAAAGGTCTGGGGAGTCAGGATAAAGTACAAGGCAAAAGTTTCGCCGGCAGTTATAAGAATTGGAAAGAGAGTTATTCACCTGCCGGAAAGATGGGTTGAAAGGGTTAAAGTTGTTCCGCTACCTAAAGAAGCTACAGATATCAAGCTTCTTGATGAAAGGCCTGAGTTTGCATACCCTGTAGCCTAAAGTTTTCCCCACGGCTCTCTGTAAAGTACAATTAACCGACATTAATGAAAGGAGGAGAGCCGTGGGGTACAAACTTAAAGGCAAGGTTATTCTGATCACGCTTCTTTCCCTATTTGCCATTGGAGTGCTTTCCTACCAGCTGATAAACATGGCTTACACAGACTATGTCAAATCTGAAAAACTTAAAACGAGCATCACAATAGCTGAAAGGGTTTCTCTCCTGGTACACGAGCTCCAGAAAGAGAGAGGAAGAACTGCAGGTTTTTTAGGAAGCGGTGGAAAAACGTTCTCTCAAGAACTCAAGGAGCAGAGAACAGAGACCGACAGGAGAATAGCCCAGTTGAAAGAAGTTCTATCTATGAAGACCGTTCAGGCACTACCCCCAAAAGAGAGAGAGTTCTTTATAAACCTTATAAACGATCAACTTCCTAAGCTCATTGAAATCAGAAACAAAGTTGACAATTTATCAATACCTCTGAATAGAGCGATAGAGTTTTACACACAGCTCAACAACAAACTTATAGACTCTATAGGACTTCTCTCTTCTGAATCAACAAACCCTGAAATCGCAAGGGAGCTCCTTTCATACGCAGATTTCATGTATGCCAAAGAGAAGGCAGGCCTTGAGAGAGCAATTCTATCGGTTGCCTTTGCCAACAACAAGTTCTTATCAAACAAGCATCTTGAAAGGTTTATAGACCTTATGGCTCAGCAGAAAGCCTTTCTAAAAGCATTTCAGCTTGCAGCTCCAGAAAACGTCTACCATTACTACATTAAAACTGTAAAAAGCTCCACTCCATATCAGGAAGTTAAGAAGTACGAGGAACTTGCCATTTCTAAATCTGCAGAAGGAAACTTTAATGTAGATCCCGATATCTGGTTCCAGACAATAACAGAGAAAATAAACCTAATGAAGCAGGTTGAGGATTTCATTGCAAAAGATTTACTTCACAAAATAAACAAAATAATAGAGAAATCAAAGCACGAGCTTACTACAGTTATCGTTCTTTCATCTATCGCTCTCATCGTAATAGGAGGAATCGCTCTCCTTTTATTGAGGGAAGGGTAGTCCCTTCCCTAACCTTTCAAATTGTAAATTGGTCTTACAAACTTCTCAACTTCAACTGTTTTAGGCAGAAAATCAAGAATCTTCTCTGGTTCTTTATAGGCAAATGGAGCTTCATCTAAAGTATCTTTAGAAACCGTAGAAGAGTAAACTCCAGCCTTCTCAACAGCTTCCCTGAAATCACTAACAGAGAACATCTCCTTAGCCCTTCTCCTGCTTACTCTTCTTCCAGCACCATGTGGAGCAGAAAAGTTCAGCTCCCTTATCCCTTTTCCTCTGCCTATTACAAGGCCTGCTGTCAGGTTAAAGGGAATAACAACCCTTTCACCCTTGTGGGCAGATATGGCTCCCTTCCTAACGCACATATCTCTATCAACGTCTATGTAGTTATGGACGCTCTTTATTAAACGGGTTTCGTCAAACTCTTCCTTAAAGAAATTCTCAACAATAATCTTCAAAATCGTCCGCCTGTTAAGGCCTGCATACCTCTGGGCTAACCTCATAGCCCGAAGGTACTCCCTTCCTCCCTTTTTCATCGGAAGAAAAGCAAGGTCTTTTGGTAAATTGGGCATAACCTTTTTCGTATACTCCCAGGCTCTCCTCTGGAAGTGGTTACAAACTCTAAGTCCTAAATTTCTTGAACCTGTATGAACGGTAAGGTAAACCCGACCTTCATCGTCTACACCTAACTCTAAAAAGTGATTGCCACTTCCAAGGGTTCCAACCTGAAGAAGAGGTTCCTGAAGGTCTATCCTGTAGGTATTTATGAGAACAGAGCGGATTTCGGAGAGGAGCTCCTTGTCTTCCTTTGAAAGAGGCAGCTTCTTAGCGTTTGACTTCGTTCGTGAAGTTAAGCCTGTCGGAATGTTCCCCTTCACAAAAGCATCAAACTTTGGAAGGTTGATCTCTTCCTTAGGGTTCTCCGAATCCACTCTGAGATTCAACGGGTAAGTATAGACGCCGCACCCTATATCAACACCAACAATGTTTGGAACAACAACATCGTCAAAGTAACCTGTAAAACCTATAACGCAGCCCTTACCTGCGTGGCAATCGGGCATTATCACTATCTTATCCCTGAAAAAGGGAAGGTCTTTAACCCTTTCAATCTGAGATAGAACCTCCGGTTCAACCTCATCTGCGTATATGTAAACAGGAACCTTCCCTTCAAGGACAATAGGCTTCATAAAGAGACCCCCAAACATCTCAGTTTCTTTTCAAAGTAAAAGATAGGCACTGAAGGGCAGTGTTGAAATTTTTACAAAATTTTTACATAATTTTTGGCAAGATTTAGAAAGCTATTTCGGAAATTACTATACAGGAGGAGAAATGGGACTGAACATTGTTCAGAAAATCATTAAGACCCACCTTGTTGAAGGGGATATGACCCCAGGAAAGCCCATAGCCATTAAGATTGACCAGACTCTTACACAGGACGCAACCGGAACAATGGCCTACCTCCACTTTGAGGCTATGGGACTTCCAAAGGTACAGACGGAGCTCTCTGTCTCGTACGTAGACCACAACACCCTCCAGGCAGGAGGCCCTGAAAACGCAAACGACCACCTCTTCCTTCAAACAGTTGCAGCCAAGTATGGAGTTTACTTCTCAAAGGCCGGAAACGGTATCTGCCATCAGGTTCACCTTGAAAGGTTCGCAGTTCCAGGAAAAACCCTCTTAGGTTCAGACTCCCACACACCAACGGCCGGTGGAATTGGAATGCTCGCAATCGGTGCCGGCGGTATGGACGTAGCCCTTGCGATGGCCGGAGAGCCTTTCTACCTCACAATGCCAAAGGTTGTAAGGGTTAATCTTTACGGAAAGTTAAAACCGTTCGTTTCTGCTAAAGACATCATCTTAGAGCTCCTCCGCCGTTTAACAGTTAAGGGTGGACTTGGAAGGATTTTTGAATACGGTGGAGAAGGGGTTAAGTACCTTACAGTTCCCGAAAGGGCAACAATTACAAACATGGGTGCAGAGCTTGGAGCAACAACGTCCATCTTCCCAAGTGACGAGCAGACCTACCTCTTTATGAAGGCACAAGGGAGGGAAGCACAGTGGAGACCACTCCAGGCAGACCCGGACGCAACCTACGACGAGGTAATTGATATAGACCTTTCTGAACTTGAGCCGTTAATTGCCTGCCCCCATATGCCCGACAACGTCAAGAAAGTCAAAGAGGTTGAAGGATTACAGGTTCACCAGGTTGCAATCGGCTCCTGTACAAACTCTTCCTATCGTGACCTTAAGACCGTTGGCGAGATGTTCAAGAGAACCGGAGAGAGGGTTCACCCGTTAGTTTCAGCAGCCATCTCTCCCGGCTCAAAGCAAGTTCTTAGAATGATGGACAAAGAAGGCTACTACGACGTATTCTTAAGGGCTGGGTTCAGGATCCTTGAAAACGCCTGTGGCCCCTGTATCGGAATGGGATTTGCACCACCTTCTGGAGGAGTAGCTGTTAGAACTTTCAACAGGAACTTCTACGGCCGTTCCGGAACTAAGGACGCTCAGGTTTACTTAGCATCCCCCGAAACTGCAGCAGCAACTGCAATGAAGGGAGTAATTACAGACCCGAGAGACTTAGGACTTGAGGAGATTAAGGTATTCCTACCTGAGAAGTTTGAAATTGACGACTCAATGATATTTGCACCTGCTGCAGACCCAGATGAAGTTGAGGTGTTTAAAGGGCCAACAATCAACTACGTTGGATACAAAGAACCTCTCGGAGATAAGTTAGAAGGTGAGGTTCTCCTGAAAGTTGGAGACAACATCACAACAGACCACATCATCCCCGGCGGTGCAAAAATCCTGCCGCTCCGTTCAAACATTCCTGCAATCTCTGAGTACGTTTACTCTGTTGTAGATGAAACCTTTGCCCAGAGGGCAAAGGAGAAGGGCGGCGGATTCATCGTTGGTGGAGAGAACTACGGACAGGGCTCCTCCCGTGAGCACGCTGCAATTGGCCCAATGTACCTTGGAATTAAGGCAGTAATCGCCAAGTCCTTTGCCCGTATCCACCACGCAAACCTTATCAACTTCGGAATCCTTCCTCTGGTATTCGTAAACAAAGAAGACTACGACAAAATTGACCAGGGAGACATTTTAGAGATAGATCTCTCCAACTTCGCTCCCGGAGAGGACAACATCATTACAGTAATCAACAGGACAAAGGGCATCTCAATTCCTACAAAGCACGGCCTCAACAAGCGTCAGGTTGAGATAATCAAGGCCGGCGGTGTTCTTGCCTACGTTAAGCAGAAGTTTGAAAACCAAAAGAACAACTAACAATTCGGGGGCTTAAAGCCCCCTTTTCCTTTGAAATCCAATCCGGAGGAGGATAGATATGGCTAAAAGGCCAACTATTGTCTGGACTAAGACAGACGAGGCACCGCTCCTTGCAACTTACTCACTTCTTCCAATCATTAGACAGTTTGTAAAGCACGCAGACGTAAACGTTGACCTCAAGGACATCTCACTTGCAGGAAGGGTTCTTGCCCAGTTTGGCTACGCTCCAGACGACCTTGCATACCTTGGAGAGCTGGTCTGGAAGCCTGAGGCAAACATCGTTAAGCTCCCAAACATTTCTGCTTCAGTTCCGCAGCTTATTGAGTGTATCAAGGAACTCCAATCTCAGGGCTACGACCTCCCAGACTACCCCGAGAACCCTCAAACTGAAGAGGAGAAGGAGATCAAGGCCAAGTACGACAGGTGCGTAGGTAGCGTTGTTAACCCGGTTCTCAGGCAGGGTAACTCAGACAGGAGAATTGCTCCGCCTGTTAAGAACTACGCAAAGAAGCATCCCCACAGGATGAAGGAAGTTTCCCCTAAGTCTGAGTCCTACGTTGCCCACATGAAGAGCGGAGACTTCTACGAGAACGAAAAGTCCATAACCCTTAAGAAAGACACAAAGATAAGGTATGAGTTTGTTGATGAAAACGGCAACGTCCAGGTTCTCAAAGAGTTTGAGATGGGAATGGGGGACGTTGTTGACGGAACCTTTATGAGCAGGAAGAAGCTCAAGGAGTTCTTTGAGGAGGTAATAAACGACGCAAAGGCTAAGGATATCCTCTTCTCCCTCCACGTTAAAGCAACAATGATGAAAGTCTCAGACCCTGCAATCTTCGGGGACGCAATAAGGGTCTACTACAAAAAGCTCTTTGAAAAACACGGTAAAGAGCTTGAAGAGATTGGATTTGATCCAAACAAAGGTCTCATTGACCTTGAGAACAAGCTCTCAAAGCTTCCACCTGAAAAGCAGGAGGAGATTAAGAAAACGATTGAAGAGATATACAAAGAGAACCCAAGGCTCTACATGGTTGACTCAGACAGGGGTATCACAAACCTCCACAGGCCAAACGACGTAATTATTGACGCCTCCATTCCCGCAGTTATAAAGAACGGCCTTCAGGGCTGGGGACCAAGCGGGGAGACAGACGACTGCGTGATTACAGTTCCAGACAGGTGCTACGCAACGATGTACTCTGAAATCGTTGAAGACATTAAAGTTCGTGGCCAGTTTGACCCCACAAAGGTTGGAACAGTTCAGAACATCGGCCTCATGGCGATGAAGGCCGAGGAGTACGGCTCCCACGACAAGACCTGGTTCGCCCCGAGCAAGGGTAAGTTCAGGATCGTTGATGAGGATGGAAACGTCCTCATGGAGCACGAGGTAGAGGAAGGGGACATCTACAGAAGCTGCCACACTAAGGACATCGCTATAAGGGACTGGGTTAAGTTAGCCGTTAACAGGGCTAAGGAGACAGGATACCCGATTGTTTTCTGGTTAGATTCTTTAAGGGCCCACGACAGGGAGCTCATTGAGAAGGTTAAGGAGGAGCTCCAGAAGTACGACCTTGAGGGCGTTGAGTACTACATCAAGCCCCCAAGGGAGGCAATGAAGTTTACCCTTGAGAGGTTCAGAAAGGGACTCGACACAATCTCTGTTACTGGAAACGTTCTTAGGGACTACCTTACAGACCTCTTCCCAATCATTGAGGTTGGAACGTCTGCAAGGGCTCTTTCAATCGTTCCACTCATCGCCGGTGGCGGACTCTTTGAGACAGGTGCCGGTGGTTCAGCTCCAAAGCACGTTCAGCAGTTTGTTAAAGAAGGCCACCTCAGGTGGGATTCCCTTGGAGAGTACCTTGCCTTTGTTGAGGCCTTGAAGCTGGCCTACAAGCAGGGAGGAAGCGAGAACAAGAGAATCCTCGTTATGGCTGAAACCCTCTCAAAGGCAGTTGAGAGATACTTAGACGAGGATAAGACTCCAAAGAGAAAAGTAGGACAGCTTGATACCCGCGGAAGCCACTACTGGGTTGCAAGGTTCTGGGCTGAGGAGCTTGCAGCTCAAACAGAAGACCCTGAGCTTGCCAAGATATTTGAACCTGTTGCTGCAAAACTCATTGAGAACGAAGAGAAGATACTCTCCGAAATTGCTGCAACAGAAGGCTCTCCAAAGGACATTGGCGGTTACTACCACCCGGATGATGAGAAGACTACTGCCGCAATGAGGCCTTCAAAGACCTTCAACGAGATAATAGATTCCCTGTAAACAAGTTGTAAAAAAGTTGTTAAAATTAGGGGGGCATGAAGCCCCCCTTTTTCATATGTAAACAACTTAGGAGGAGATAGATGGCACAGAGAGGTATCAGAGAGTACGACGGCAAGAGGATACTTGCCCAGCACTGGGACGAGTACTTCGCTCCGGAGTTTGAGTACGACTTTAAGTCTGTCCTCGTAACTCCAGAAACAGACCTTAATAAGCTCCTAGAGAAGTACCCCTGGCTCAAGGAGATGCCCCTTGTTGCAAAGCCCGACATGCTCTTTGGTAAGAGGGGGAAGTTAGGACTTATCCTCTTTAAGAAGGAAAAACCCTGCGACGTTGACTACGAAACTGTCAAACAGTGGATTAAAGAGAAGATGCAGGAAGAAGTTGAGATTAAGGGGAAGAAAGGTAAGCTCACCCACTTCCTCATTGAGCCGTGCGTTCCCCACAAGCCAGAGGACGAGTACTACGTTGCAATGACACTAGGGTACGACGGGGACCACATCTACATGTCTGCCTTCGGCGGAATTGACGTTGAGGAGAACTGGGACAAGGTAAAAGAGGTTGTAATTCCACCTCTTGCAACAGAGGAAGAGATTGACAGACTGATTGAGGAGAACGTTCCACCTGAGATTAAGGACAAGGAGAAATACGCAGACTTCGTTAAGCGCCTCTACAGGTTCTTCAGGGATATGCACTTTGCATACCTTGAGATTAACCCGCTAGTTATGGTTGGGAACAAGGTCTACCCACTTGACTTTGTTGGAAGGGTTGACGACACGGCCCAGTTCCTTGTTGGAAGGAAGTGGGGAGAACTTGAGTTCCCTGCAGGGTTTGGAGGGGAGCTCTCCCCCGAAGAAAAATACATCAAGGAGATGGACGAAAAGTCTGGAGCTTCTCTGAAGCTTACAATCCTCAACCCAGAAGGCAGGATCTGGACGTTAGTTGCAGGTGGTGGAGCATCTGTAGTTTATGCAGACACAGTTGCAGACCTTGGGTACGTTAAGGAGCTTGCAAACTACGGTGAGTACTCCGGTAACCCATCAAGGGCCGAAACCAGAGAATACGTTAAAACCGTTTTAGACCTAATGACACGCCACAAAGATCCTCAGGGAAGGCCGAAGATCCTCATAATCGGTGGAGCTATTGCAAACTTCACAGACGTTGCAAAGACCTTTGACGGAATCATTGACGCCCTAAAAGAGTACGCAGACAAGCTCAAAGAGGTTGGAGTTAAGATCTACGTCCGCCGTGGAGGTCCAAACTACGAAGTCGGTCTTGCAAAGATTAAGAAAGCAGCTGATGAGCTCGGGCTTCCAATAGAGGTTTACGGACCCGAAACACACATCACAGCTATCGTTGAGAAAGCTCTTAAGGAGAATCCATAAGGAGGGGAAATATGGGAAGGCCTGATTACATACTCTTTGACAGGAACACGAAAGCAATCTTCTGGAACCTGAACAGGAACGCTATTCAAAGAATGCTTGACTACGACTACCTTGTTGGACGTTCACCGTCAATCGTCGCAATCGTTGCTCCCACACAGAGCAGGAAGTTTGAAAAGTTCTTCTACGGAACAGAAGAGATAATGGTTCCAATCTACAGGTCAACAACTGAGGCTGCTGAAGCCCACCCGGACGCAGATGTTCTTGTAAACTTTGCATCTTTCAGAACAGCCTACGACGTTACAAGGGAAGCTCTCAACATCCCAACAATTAGAACAATTGCAATTACAGCTGAGGGTATTCCTGAAAGGCTTGCCCGCGATATGGCCGCAAGGGCTAAGGCCGAAGGTAAGTGGATAATAGGGCCTGCAACCGTTGGTGGAATTGCGGCCGGAGCTTTCAGGATTGGAAACGCAGGAGGAACACTTGAAAACATTGTCAAGTCAAAACTCCATAGGCCCGGTTCCTGCGGACTGGTAACAAGGTCTGGTGGACTTTTCAACGAGCTCTCAAACATCATCGCAAGGAACGCAGACGGAATTGTTGAGGGAATTGCAATTGGTGGAGATAGGTTCCCCGGCTCAGACTTCTTAGACCACCTCATGAGGTTCCAGAAGAACCCTGCAGTTAAGTACATGATTATGTTAGGTGAAGTTGGTGGAGAGCTTGAGTACAGAGTTGCAGAGGCGATTAAAAGGGGAGATATAACAAAGCCTGTTATCGCCTGGTGTATCGGAACGATCGCAAAGCATTTCGGTGGAGAGGTTCAGTTCGGCCACGCAGGTGCTAAGGCTGGAGCTGACAGGGAAACGGCAGATGCCAAGAACAGAGCTCTCAAAGAAGCCGGAGCTATCGTTCCAGACTCATTCAACGACTTCCCTGAAGTTATAAGGTCTGTTTACGAGGATCTTAAGGCAAAAGGTGAAATTGGAGAGATTGAAGAGCCTGAAGTTCCGCCAATTCCTGAAGACTACGACAAGGCCAGGAAGGCTGGAAAGGTCAGAAGGCCAACCCACTTTATCTGCACAATCTCAGACGACAGGGGAGAGGAAGCTACTTACTGCGGAGTTCCTATCTCTGAAGTTGTTGAGAAGGGCTACTCAATCGGAGACGTTATCGGACTCCTCTGGTTCAAGAGAAAATTCCCAAGCTGGGCTTCTCAGTTTATTGACATGGTTCTCAAGATCGTTGCAGACCACGGCCCAGCAGTTTCCGGTGCCCATAACGCTAAGGTTACAGCAAGGGCTGGAAAAGACCTCATCTCATCACTCGTTACAGGTCTCTTAACAATTGGCCCAAGGTTTGGCGGTGCAATTGACGGAGCTGCCAAGTACTTCAAGATGGCAAAAGAGAAGGGAATGGACCCTTATGAGTTTGTTGACTATATGAAGAAGGTTGAGAAGAAGCCGATTCCTGGAATTGGACACAGGATTAAGTCAACGAAGAACCCTGATAAGAGGGTGGAGCTCCTCAAGAACTTTGCCAAGGAAAACTTCCCGTCAACGGAGCTCCTTGACTACGCCTTAGAGGTTGAGAAAGTTACAACCTCCAAAAAAGAGAACCTCATCCTCAACGTTGACGGAACAATTGGCGTTCTCCTGGTTGACATGTTCAGAAATCTTGGATTCAGCGAAGATGAGATTGATGAGCTCATTGAAGCTGGAGCCTTTAACGCATTCTTCGTTTTAGGCCGTTCAATCGGGTTTATCGGCCATATCTTAGACGAGAAGCGCCTCGCTATGCCTCTCTACAGGCATCCATGGGACGACATCCTCTACGACGTTAAGCGTCCTGAAGGGGCTTAATCTCTTTGGGGGCGAGAGCCCCCTTTCTTTATAAAACACATCAGGATAGATTCTAGCCCTGATTTAAACTCAGGAAATATTCACTTTTATCTTCTTAGGCTCAGGTTCCGGTTTCCCTATGAAATACCCCTGACCGAGGGAAACACCAACGTTTTTCATCAACCTGTACGTTTCTTCATCTTCTATAAACTCTGCCAGAGTCCTCAATCTGAAAGACTTTGCAACGTCAACTATAGCTTTTATTATCGCCAAGTCTTTAGTATCCGATTTGGCATCTTTAACAAAAGCTCCATCTATCTTCAGAACATCTGCCGGAAATTTCTTCAAGTACATAAAGTTGGAGTATCCTGCTCCAAAATCATCAACAGCAATTCCTGCATTAAACTCTTTAAAAAGGCGGAAAATACTAACAGCGATTCCTTCTTCCATTAGCTTTTGAGATTCAGTTATTTCAAAAATAACATTACTGAGATCAATAGAGTACTTCTTGGCTATCTGGAAAATTGTATTGAGTTCTTTAAAAAAGTATTTCATTGATAGGTTGAAGAAGAGCTTATAGTCCCCAAAATACTTAATTGCATGTAAAAACAAAAGCTTATCTATTTCAGGAGTAAGAGCCAGAGTGTCTGCTACAAGAAAAACGTAGTCCCCTTTAAGGATTTCATCACCGTAAAATATTCTTGATAATACTTCATAACCGTAAATTTCTCCCGTTCTCAAAGAAACTATAGGTTGAAAATGGGGAACAATACTCTTCTCATGAATAGCTTTAAGAAGCTTAAAGCGAACCTGTTTAAATTTCTCTATATCGTGGGCTTTAGATTTTTGATAGAAAACAATTGTATTTTTGCCTGAATTCTTGGCTGAATAGAGGGCACTTTCTGCCTGTGAAAAGAGCTCCTCAAAACGGGAAATCCCCAAACTCACTCCAGCACTTGTGGTAAGACGGATAACATCAGATCTAAGTTTAAATTCAACCAAGTGGAGATAGCGGTTAAAAACCTCTTCAACCCTTAAAAGGGGAACATCATCAAAGATAAGAGCACTAAAAGCGTTAGCCCCTACTTTTGCAAAGTAAACTTTTGAAAAGAATTTATCCAAAACTTTTTTAAAATAGTGAGCCGCTGTTTTAAGAACAGCATCGGCTATCCTATAGCCATAGGTAAAGTTGACGTAGCGGAAATCGTCTATATCTAAAAGTAAAAATGTAACCGGTGTTCCTTCTTCTAAACGGGAAAGCTTTTCAAAAAAAGCTCGTCTTGAAGGTAACCCTGTTACTTCGTCTACCATAAACGGAGTTCCTTTTTCTCCTCTAGAATTTCTTTCACCTGTGCAACGTCTTTATCTCCTCTACCTGATAGATTAACGATTATTAGTTTTCCCTTCAAATTCTCCCTGTTTTTTATCACCCATGCAACGGCGTGGGAGCTTTCTAAAGCGGGGATTATCCCCTCAGTTCTTGAGAGAATCTGAAAGGCCTCAAGGGCTTCGTCGTCGGTTACAGCATCGTACTTTGCCCTTCCAATCTCCTTAAGGAGTGAGTGCTCAGGGCCAACTCCTGGATAGTCAAGACCTGCAGAGACTGAGTGAGTTGGCGTAACCTGACCATCTTCATTCTGGAGAAGGTAGGATTTAGCACCGTGGAAAACTCCCACTCTTCCCTTACACAATGTCGCTGCGTGTTTGTCTGTATCTAAACCGTATCCCCCTGCTTCAACGCCAACAAGTTCAACATCTTCATCCTCAACAAAGGGGTAGAAGATTCCCATTGCGTTACTTCCACCGCCAACGCAGGCAACTATCATGTCCGGGTAGCGCCCCTCTGCCTCTAAAATCTGGTGCTTTGTCTCCTCACCTATAACAGACTGGAAATCCCTAACTATCATCGGATACGGGTGAGGACCAACAACTGAGCCGATTATGTAGTGGGTTGTTCTAACGTTTGTAACCCAGTCTCTTATCGCCTCATTAACGGCGTCTTTAAGGGTTCTGCTTCCGCTCTTTACAACCTCAACCCGGGCGCCAAGGAGCTCCATCCTGAAAACGTTTAGTGCCTGCCTCCTAACGTCCTCCTCGCCCATGTAGACAACGCACTCCAAGCCTAAAAATGCGCAGGCCGTAGCCGTTGCAACGCCGTGCTGACCGGCTCCTGTTTCTGCAATTATCCTCTTCTTACCCATCCTTTTAGCAAGGAGTGCCTGACCTAATGCGTTGTTAATTTTGTGGGCTCCCGTGTGGTTCAGGTCTTCTCTCTTTAGGTAAACTTTTATACCGTTCCCGAGGTACTCAGAGAACCCCTTTGCAAACTGGAGAGGTGTTGGACGGCCAACGTAGTTTTTGAGGAGCTCCTCAAACTCCTCCCTAAATTCCGGGTCGTTCTTTATCTTAAGGTAGCTCTCCTCAAGCTCAGATAGAGCCGCCATCAGGGTTTCAGGGACGTATTTACCACCAAACTCTCCGTACTTACCTCTACTGTCAGGGTATCTGTACAAAGCCGGCCTCCAGGTAAATTTGTCAGCAAATGGAACAGAAGTTTACTATTTGATTAAACCGGTAGCAATGCCCCACCTGTGGGCATACATTCTCCCGTAAGGCCTTGCGCTGACGGGAACGATTTTCGTAAAGGGTTCAGAGAGTATCTCATCAACGGGAATGTTAAAAGCCTCTGAGAAACCTTTTAGCTCCTCTGTAAGGAGTTTCATATCTTCTAAAGTCGGTTCAAATACCTTTACCTCTTTCCCTAAATACCTCTTTGGAACTTCACCGCGGACGTAGATAACTCCGCCGTGCATACCGGTAGCACAGTAGTCCCCAACTATGTCTTCCCCTGGCTTTCTATTAAGGCCTAAGAGAATGAGAATTCCGCCGGCCATATACTCGCCAAAGAAGTTTCCAGCCTTTCCGCCAACTATAAAAGTTGGAACAAGATTTTTGTAGCCTTTCATGTGGATTCCAACCCTGTAGCCAACGTCTCCCTCTACGTAGACTTTTCCTCCCCTCATTCCGTAGCCGCAGACGTCTCCTGCGTGGCCTCTAACGACTATCTTCCCATCTCTCATCGTGTTTCCAACGCCGTCCTGGGCGTTCCCGAAAACTTCTATTTCAGGGCCGTAGAGGAAGATTCCAAGGTCGTTTCCTGCCGTTCCGTGAACCTCTATCTTCACTTTTCCCTTAATTCCAGTTCCAATGTAGCGCTGGCCGTAAACCTCTTTCAGAATAACTTTCTGAGCTCCCGCATTAACAAGCTCTCTAACTTTTGCGTTCACTTCCCTGTAGTGGGTAGTTCCGCAGGTTATCTCGTAAACGCCGTCGCCTATCTGCTTTACTTCCATGGCCTACTCCTTTAAGCTGGGTAGCAGACGTCTTCTTCCTTACAGTGGTTTAAGAGGGCTATAACAGGCTCTCCCGCCTTTGGCATCCAGACCCTGTCGGGAGTTTCGCAGATAACCCTGATTGCAGACTCCTCGCTTGCCATATAGACTGTGTCTCCCTTTTCTGCAGCGACAAAGGGGCGGAGCTTTATCCTGTCGTTAAAGCCGATAACTCCGTCTTTAAAGGCAAAGAGCATTGCAAAGGGGCCGTTGAGCATTGCAGAGGCATAAACAGTTCTTATCATCTTTGCCATCTCGTAAATCTTCTCAAGGCCAACTTTTTTATAGTGTTCAATGTCTTTCCAGAAAGGTGCAGCCATTGCCATAAAAACAGCCCTAATTGGAAGCCTGTGCTTCCTGAAGAGAAGGTCAAAGAGGTATGCAGCAACTTCTGTGTCTGTAAGGAGGGTGCACCTGTAGCCGAACATCTCAACGTAGCGCTTGTTTGTTCCGTAAGAGGTTATCTCTCCGTTGTGGACGATTGCCCAGTCAAGGAGTGTGAAGGGGTGAGCTCCCCCCCACCAGCCGGGGGTATTTGTTGGAAAACGGGTGTGGGCAAGCCAGATGTAGCCCTCGTATTCCTTTATCTCAAAGAAATCTCCAATCTCATCCGGGTGGCCAACTCCCTTAAAAGCTCCCATGTTCTTACCGCTTGAGATTACATAGGCTCCCTTAACCTTATCGTTTATCGTCATTACAGTCCTAACAACAAGGTCTTCTTCCGATTCCATAGGAAGGCGGGCGTCGTCTCTCGGCTCAACGAAGTAGCGGTAAAAGTATGGCGGTTTTGTCTTTTTGTAGAGGGAAGGAACCTCCTTTGTTGGAATCATCTCAGACTTTACGATTTTGAAGGATTTATTGAGAACGGCGTTGACTTCAGACTCGTAGTCAAGGTCGTCAAGCATAACGTGGAAGGCGTAGTATTCGGCTAAATCGGGGTAGATGCCGTAGGCGGCGTAGCCGGCACCCATTCCGTTTCCACGCTCTTTCATTGCAGTTATTGAGTCGTATATGAACTTTCCGCTTATCTTTTTTCCGTCTCTGTTAACTATTCCGGCAAGGCCGCACCCTGCCATTTCGCTGTAGCAACCGCAAGCCATCAGAACGCCCTCCAGTCTTTGTAGGCCGTTTTGTCCTGTTTCAGCTTCTCCTCCCTCCACCACTGGGGAAGGTCAACAAGGCCAAAGTCAAGCTCAACAAGTCTCTCTTTCACATTTGAAACATCTATCTTCTGCCTTATGAGGTTTGTAAGGATTCCGGTTCTGTCTATCTCACCGATTGCTATGAACCCTATGAGCTTTCCGTTTTTAACGATTGCCTTTCTGTAAAAGCCCTTCTTCTCAAACTTATCGTTGACAAAAACTTCACAGGAGTCGTCTGTCGGCTCAACAACTCCAGCGTTTAGAACGGGAACGGGAAGGAACTTAAGGGAGTTGAGGACAAGTCCTCCAAGGTATTCCATATTCTTTCCGGCCATGTTGAGTCCTGCGATGAATCCCTGCTCAAAGGCAAGGGGGAAGAGTGGAATGGGTTTTTTCTGACCGTCAACTATGTCTGTGCACTCTATACAGTCTCCGGCGGCAAAGATATCAGGAACGGAAGTTTCCATAGTGTCTGAAACGGAGATTCCTTTGTTGATTTCAACGCCAGCAGTTTGGGCAAGCTCTGTATTTGGTCTAACGCCTATCGCAACTACAACGGCATCTGCCCTTAGAACGGAACCGGATTTGAGGCGAACGCTGCTTACTTTCTCGTCTCCCATTATCTCTTCTACCGTGTCGTTGAAGATAAACTCAACGCCCTTTTCTCTCAGCATGTTCTCAACTATCTCTGAACCTCTCCTGTCAAGGGCACGGGCAAGGACCCTGTCAAGGAGCTCCACCACCCTGACATTTACCCCAATTTCCCTAAGGAAGTACGCAACCTCAAGGCCGATAAAACCTGAGCCGATTACAATAACTTCTTCTGCCCCGTTTTCTTTCAAGTAGTTTTTGAATGAGATTGCCGAGTGGAGCTCCGTAAACGTAAAAACGCCCTTTTTGTCACTTCCTTCAATTGGGGGAACGAATGGTTTACCGCCAGTTGCTATGAGGAGCTTGTCGTAGGGAACAAGCTCATTTGAGTCTAAGGCAACAACTTTGTTCTTTCTATTTATACTTACAGCTTTATGGCCTAAAATCGTTTCAACACCGTTCTCCTCAAAGAAGGAGCTGTCTCTGTAGAGGAGCTTTTCCTCTGGAATATCAACCAGAACGTCGGCAATCATAGGCTTTGAGTAGCACCTGTCCTCGTAGGAGATGACAACTATCTCTCCGTCCGGATCAACCTTTCTGATTCCAGTTATACACCCAACCGCCGCAGCGCTGTTCCCGACTATTACGTATCTCATTCCTCTTACCTCTCAAAGTCATAGATGAGAGCTCTGTTTGGGCAGGCTTCAACACAGGCAGGAAAGCCCCTGTCTCCACACAAATCGCACTTAAATGAGTGCCTCTTCTCCTCTCTAATCATCGGGTGGGCCGCTCCGAACGGGCAGACGAGAACGCAGTTCCAGCAGCCAACGCACTTCTCTTCATCAAGGTTAACCTTACCGTTCTCGTCAACCATTATTGCGCCAGAGATGCAGGCGTCAAAGCAGAACGGGTGTTTACAGTGGCGGCACATGAGAGACAGGGAAACGGCCTCTTTAACCTCAACAGTTGCCCTTGGGAGAAGGTTTTCCAATTTATAAGCCTTTACAGGGTCTTTACTTTCGCTGTGAACCATTGTGCAGGCAACTTCGCAGTAGCGGCAGGAGATGCAGTTCTCCTCTATCGGGTAAACTTTCATCAGCTTTCTCTTCCTGCTCATCTTACCCCCTACATTCCGGCGGGCAGAACGCCAAGGATTTTGTTCTCCTGCTCAGTAAGTCCCCAGCTCCTAAGCCTGAGCCTGTTCCCTTTAATAGACTCAATAGCGTTAATACCCATAGCTCCGAGGAGCTCCTTAATATCGTGTGCCCAGGCCCTTAAGAGGTTGTAGAGGTTCTCAGCAACAATGTCCGGGTTTAACCTCTTTGCAAGCTTCGGGTTGTTTGTCGTAATTCCCCAGGCGCACCTACCTGTATGGCACTGCTGACACTGTGTGCACCCGGCGGCAAGCTTAGCAACGGTTCCTATGTAAACGGCATCAGCGCCAAGAGCTATGGCCTTAAGAACGTCTACTGCGCTTCTGAAACCACCTGCCGCAATCAGTGAAACCTCGTTCCTCAAGCCCTCTTTCCTGAGCCTGTCGTCAACGGCGGCAATGGCCATCTCTATGGGAATTCCAACATGGTCTCTCAGTGATTTAGGAGTTGCTCCCGTTCCACCTCTTACACCGTCTATGGCTATGGCATCAGCTCCGGCGTGGGCTATACCGCAGGCAATTGCTGCAACGTTGTGAACTGCTGCAATTTTGACGAAAACGGGTTTTTCGTAGTTCGTCGCCTCTTTTAGGGCGTAGATGAGCTGCCTCAAGTCTTCAATGGAGTAGATGTCGTGGTGGGGAGCCGGAGAGATAGCGTCTGAACCTACGGGAATCATACGGGTCTCAGCAATTCCCTCGTTAACCTTTTCACCGGGAAGGTGGCCGCCGATTCCAGGCTTTGCTCCCTGACCGATTTTTATCTCAATGGCGGCAGAAGTTTCAAGGTATTCAAGGTCAACACCGAAACGGCCGGAGGCAACCTGAACGATTGTGTGGTCTTTAAACTCCCTCAAAGACTTGTGGAGACCGCCCTCTCCGGTGTTCCAATAGGTTCCAAACTCCCTGCAGGCAATTGCCATTGCCTTTTGAAGGTTCAGGTTGATTGAACCGTAAGACATAGCTGAGAAGAGAACGGGAATTTCAAGTTCCAACTGTTTTCCTATGGTTGTTTTTATGCTTACGCCGTCTGAGTCAAACTGGAGCTGGTCTGTCTTCCTGCCGATAAAGGTCTTCAACTCCATAGGCTCCCTTAATGGATCTATCGGCGGGTTCGTAACCTGACAGGCGTCTAAGAGAAGGTGGTCAAAGTAGTTCTTTATGGGCTTGTCGTTTCCGGTGGATGTGAGGATAACTGCCCCCGTTAGCATCTGAACGTGGATGTCTCTGATGGCCTCTGGAGTCCAGTTAGCATCGGGGTGAAAAGTTGAAGGGTTCTTCACAACCTTGATGGCGTCTGTTGGGCAGAAGGCTTCACACCGCTTACAGTTTACGCAGTTTTCGTGGTGGTTCATTATCATGTTAAGGTCTTCGTCGTAGTAGGTGGCGTCAAAGGAACACTGGTCAACGCACGACTTACACCTGACGCACTTATAGTCGTCCCTTAAGACCATAAAAGGGTAGAAGGCTACCTGAGGCTTCTTGAAGAGCATTTCACACCCCCAAAGGTGAGTGGAAATATTCTACTACAGGCTATTGGGGAAGCGAAATTTTCCTGAGGAAGGTATCAACGTCAAACATTCCCTGATAGATGCCGTTTTTGTCAACCACTGGAATCAGGTTGGCCTCAAATATGGCAACCACTTTTAAAACTTCTTCAACGGGGGCATCTGTGGTTAGAACGAAGGGCTCTTCCGTCATAAGGTCTCTGACTTTAAGGTCTGAAAGGTCGCTGATTGCTGCAAGTCTTAAGTCCCTCAGTGAGACTATTCCTACAAGTTTTTTATTTTTAGGACTTTTAACAACGGGAATGTAGCGCTCCTTTCCTTTCAGGAAACGCTCTATCAGGTATCTGATGTGGGCATTCTCGTAAACGGGAGGAACAGGTTTCAGGTAGTCTGAGAGTTTGAAATCTTTAAGGCGGACGGAGAGGAGTTCCTCAACGTTAATCCCTTTGTGAAAGAGAGCTCTCTTGAAAAAGTCCACTTCGTTTGAAAGTCCCACAAGAAAATTCGTAGTTACGGAAGTAAGAAGAATCGGAACTATCAGCTGGTAGCTGTGGGTCAGCTCAATGATGACAAGGGAGGAACGGAAAGGTGCCCTTGAGATACCGCTGAGCATTGCAGCAGAGCCGACAAGTGCAAAAACCCTTGGGTCAAACTGGGAGTAATCTCCAACGAAGTAGCCAAGGAAAGCCCCTGTAAAGATTGAAGGAGCCATCACGCCGCCGAAAACTCCGCTGCCGAAGGAAAGGACAACGGCAACTAACTTTGTAAGTGCAATCTCAAGAGCAGTGGCCGGAGAGAAGTGGTTTTTGAAGAGCTCCCCCACGGCACCGTATCCAACACCTGCAGCTTCAAGGTGAAACAGAAGCAAAAGGCCGACAATAAGGCCGAAGGAGAAGGCGACTTTTCCCCAGTAGTGGCGGTATGCAGCCCTTAAACGGGTGAAGAAATTGAGTGAAACGAAGAAGAAGAGGGAAGAAACAGCGGTTAAAAGGGCTACAACTATAAAAAGGGGAATCTCTGCATCCTGAAAGTGGAGGGGAGGAACGTAAAAGGCTGTAAAGTCTCCAAGGAACTCCTGTGCAACCAGAGCTCCAACGCTTGCAGAAACCACTAAGGGAATAAGAACGTAGCTGTTAATCTTTCCAAGAACAATCTCAGTTCCAAAGAGGACTGCGGCCAAGGGAGCGTTAAAGGTTGCAGAGATAGCAGAAGCCACACCGCAGGTAAGGTATATGGGAAGGTGAATCCTGTCTATTCTCAGGAGTTTTGAGAAGAGCTCCGAAAGAACCCCCCCAAGCTTTGCGATGGGGCCTTCACGGCCGACGGGTGCTCCAAAACCGATGTTAAAAGACGTGAGAGAGAGAACCAAGAGCCCCCTTTTCAGGTTAAAGCCACCCCTCTCTAAAGAGATCCTCTTTGCAATCTCATCAATAGTTGCATCCTCAGGTGAAACAACAAAGTAGCGGGATATCTGGTAGGTAATGTAAAAAATAAAGGGAAGAAGAAGAGGATAAAAGAGAGGTTTACCACTGGAAAACAGAGCAAATATAGAATGGCTCAGGGCTATCAACTTTCTAAAAAGAATAGCAGAGAACCCGCCGATAATCCCAATAACAGAAGGAACAATAAAAAAGTGATTAAGGTTTCTTAGTAGTTTTACGAATTTTTCCAAAGTGGAAATAATTATACCATATTAAGCTCTACAAAACCCACAATAGCAATATGGTAAACTGATAGAAATTAGCTATATAACCTATTCTGGAGGGAAGAGATGGAGAACTATCTATCACCCGGAGACCCGATATTCAAAATATTTGAAGCCATTGGAGCAGTAGTAATTGTAGCCGTAATAATAATCGGAATCCTCATAAGCTACGACTGGTGGAAAGAAAAACAGGAAAAAGAGAGGGAGGAACAAAATGGCTAAGATAGATGAATTTAAAGAAAAAACCATTGAAGAAACCCTTAAAGAACTCAACACCTCTTTAGAAACAGGGCTCTCAGAAGAGGAAGCAAAAAAAAGGCTGAAACAGTTTGGACTGAACGAAATTCCCGAAAAAGAGGAACCCCTATGGCATAGGATATTCCGCAGGTTCTGGGGCCCAATTCCGTGGATGATTGAAATTGCAGCTATTCTATCTGCCCTTGTAAAACACTGGGAAGACTTTGTAATTATCCTGATTCTTCTCTTTGTTAACGCAGGGGTAGACTTCTGGCAGGAACACAAAGCACTCTCGGCTCTAAAAGTTTTAAAGGAAAAACTTGCTAAAAAATCCCTCGTCCTGAGAGATGGAAAGTGGAAACTGATTGACGCCAGGTTTCTGGTTCCAGGAGACGTAATAAAGCTGAAAATAGGAGATATTATCCCTGCCGATGTCAAGCTTGACCATGGGGGAGATTTCATCTTAGTTGACCAGTCTGCTTTAACCGGCGAATCCCTGCCCGTTACAAAGAAACCGGGGGATATAGCCTATGCAAACTCCATAGTAAAGAAAGGTGAAATAAACGCAATTGTCGTGGCAACAGGCCTTGACACATACTTTGGAAAGACCGTTCAGCTTGTAGCAAAGGCAGAAAAAGAGGAGCGCTCCCACTTTCAGGAAATGGTTATTAAGGTTGGAAATTTCCTGATTATCCTTACTCTTATACTGGTAGCAATCATGATTTTAGTTGAGATAAATCGTGGCAAACCGATAATTGATCTGCTCCAGTTCTCACTCGTTCTTACGGTAGCGGCAATTCCTGTAGCCCTTCCAGCAGTTTTAACGGTTACAATGGCTGTGGGAGCTCTCTACCTGGCAAAGAGGCAGGTTATAGTAAGCCGGCTGGCCTCTATTGAAGAGCTGGCAGGTGTTGACGTTCTGTGTTCTGATAAGACGGGAACACTCACAATGAACAAAATGACCGTTTCTATCCCTTTTACGGTTAACGGCTACACATCTGAAGACCTTATGTTCTACGCAGCTCTTGCTTCACGGGAAGAAAATAACGACCCTATAGAAATTCCCATCTTTGAGTGGCTGAAGAAACACAAACTTTACGAGAAGGTAAAAAAATGCGTTCAGGAAAAATTCATTCCATTTGACCCTGTGAGGAAAAGAACAGAAGCACTTGTAAAGTGTGACGGAGAAGAAATATACGTAACGAAGGGAGCTCCCCAGGTAATCTTAGAGCTTTCAGATAAAAGAGAGTTTGACCCCAAAGTTGTAGAAAAGAAAGTGGAAGAATTTGCAGAAAACGGCTTCAGAACCCTTGGAGTTGCCCACAAAAAGCCTGATGAAGAAAAATTCCACTTTGTCGGTTTAATTCCACTCTACGACCCACCAAGGCCAGATTCAAAAGAGGCGGTTCAGGAGGCCAAACGCTACGGCGTTGAAGTGAAAATGGTGACGGGAGACAACATAGCAATTGCAAAATACATAGCGAGAATACTGGGAATTGGTGAAAAGATAATCAGCGCAAAGGAGCTCCGTGAGGCAACAAACGAAGAATACGCAGTTCTGGCTGAGATAATAGCCAAAGCCATAATGAGAGTTGAAGGGTTAAGCCCCGAAGAAGCAGAGAAAAAGGCAAAAGAGGTTGCAGAACTTGTCAAGAAAGAACTTGAAAATACAAAGCTCTCTGTTGGAACAGTTAAAAGGCACGAGTCTGAAATAATAAAAATCATTGAAGAGGCCAACGGCTTTGCAGAAGTCTTCCCTGAAGACAAGTACTTCATAGTTGACAAGCTCCAGAAAGCTGGCCACATAGTCGGAATGACCGGAGACGGCGTAAACGACGCCCCAGCTTTAAGGAAAGCCGACTGCGGAATTGCCGTTTCGGGAGCAACCGACGCTGCAAGGGCAGCTGCAGCTTTAGTTCTATTAGCACCTGGACTGAAAGTAATTATTAAGGCAATAGAAATAGCAAGGGAAATTTTTGCAAGAATGGAAGCCTACACAATTTACAGAATTGCAGAAACCCTTAGAGTCGTGTTCTTTATGACTCTTTCAATATTAATATTCCAGTTCTATCCTATTACAACTGTAATGATTATCCTTCTTGCGCTTCTTAACGACATTCCTATTCTGGCGATAGCCTATGACAGACAGAAAATCTCTCCTAAACCGGTAAGGTGGGATTTTTACGAAATGAACGTAATGGCATTCTGGTTAGGAGTTGCCGGCGTTCTTTCTTCATTTACCATATTTTTCCTCTTAGAAGAATACTGGAAATTACCTCAGGACTTAATCCAATCAATCATATTTACAAAGCTGGTAGTTGCAGGACACGGAACAATATACAACACAAGGGTAAAAGATTGGTTCTGGAAAAAGCCCTGGCCATCCGCAATTCTATTTGTTGCAACCTTTGGAACGAGGTTACTTGGAACAATTATCGCCGTCTATGGGTTCAACCTGATAACACCTGTTGGATGGGGATGGGCTCTCTTTGTATGGGGATATGCCTTTGTCTGGTTTGTTTTCAACGATGTAGTTAAAATGGCCGTTCTCAAAATGTACTGGGAAAAGAAGTTTATGTTCGCCCCCGGCCACTTCAAGTTCATCAAAAAAGTCTTCTCTGCTTAATTCTCTGCGGGCTCCCGCCCGCTTCTATTTTTTTTAGAATTTTCGTTGACAACTTAATATGGATTATGCTATATTCTGGATTAGAAATGAATTACGCCCTTCTGCATTCTTGTATCGTTTCTTAAGCCTGGCCGGTAAATCGGCCAGCTTTTTTTAATTTTCAAAAAACTTTAAAGACTTCTCATAAAATTTCCTAAAGAGTTGGCACTTATTAACCTTGATAAATGAAAGCTTGGGACGGCGTCTGCCGTCCCAAAGAAGCAGGAAGGTTAGCCACCGAAAGGATGGGTATTGGGATCTATCGTTGAGTGGCAGTTTGTACAGGTTACGCCTTTCTGCATTCTTGTATCGTCTCTTTTTAGTTCTTCTGGTGCTTCTGGATTGCCAACTTTTCCGTGACAGCCAAGGCAGGATTGAACAGCACTACTTGTAGTTGGAAGTTCCTCAAAGTTCTTGTAAATTATCTGCTGGTTGAGGAACTCAACCGCCTTAGCGGCGGTGCTGGCAACTAACCTTGCACACCTTTCCTCTCTCTCTGCTGAATCTGCTCCCCACAGTGGAACGTTGTTGGAGTCAACGTTTGCATACAGCCACTCAGCAACAGATATGTGGCATATAGGAGAGTTGGAAACAGATTTGTTGGCCTGGGTTGAAAGCCTCTGAACTGCTGTCTGATAAGCCTTTATCTCATCGTCACTCTTCCCTGCAGCCTTAAGCTGATTAACAACTGCATTAACGTCGTCGGAAGTTGGAACGTAGGTTGGAAGGCTCGTTGTTGAATACCACCAGTTTAAGGAATCAATAATATCTTCCGGGTTGGGTGAGATTAGCTGAACAGCTGCAAAAGTTCCGTTGAGAGCTCCACACAGAGTTGCCCAGCTTAAGACTCCTCCCCTACCGTAGTTCATAAGAGCAGTTGGGATAACTGTGTAGGGAAAACCAACTTTCTGCGCCAGTGCAGTAATAATAGCGTTAAAGGTTCCGTAGGCACAGCCTTTAAGAGTATCGTTGTTAATCTTCTTATTTGCATAGTGAGACCTGTAAGCAAGTGAAGCAACCTCTGCAGGGTCAAGCTCAACGTACTTGAATGGAGGTTCAGGCATTTTCAGCTGAGAAGTTGAGGCAGAAGCCTGTTCCTGTGTTGAAACTCCGCCACCTCCTCCGCAGGAGGTTATAACGGGGGCCAGCAGGCCCCCAGCAACGCATCCAATTCCAACAAGCTCAATGTTTTTCAAAAACTCCCGCCGTTTCATGCTCCACCTCTTCTATTGGTTTTTCCTCCTTCTGATAAACCCAAATGGAAGCAGGCCTAAGAGGAGTGAAAGGATGTTTCCAGCTCCAGCGTTTGGAGTAAGTGAACATCCTCCACCACCGCCACCTGTTGAAGCTGTTTCATTACCAGAAGTTGAACCGGTTGTAGCTTCAGGTTCTCCAAGAACTACAGTAACAGGTTCTTCAGCTTTTGTTGCTGTTAAGGAGATTGTTGCAGTGATAGTTCCGTTTGTTGTGTCGCGGGATACGCTGGTAACAGTTCCTCTATCAGGAACGACGGTAGCATTTTGAACTTCGTCTGGAGTAAGGCCAGTAAACGTAACAGTAAACGTAGTGGACTCTGGAACTACAACTAAGTGGGCAATTACTTTGGCCAACTTCTTCTCTTCGGCAATCTGCTGAACCTCTGTTTCAGGTGCTGTTCCCTGAATAACAGCATTTTTAGCCTCTGCCTTAATTGTCAGCTTCTTGCCGTTGAGATTAACAGAGAGAACGGCTGTTCCATCCTGAATATTTTGAACTGTTACTTGAGGAATTACCGGAGCTGCAGGAGCCGAAGGTGTTGTAGTTGAGGGAGTTCCACCCTTAACAATTGCAACAGTTGCCTCGTCAGACTGCTTAGACGATGTAGCTACGGTAAACATAAGTCTGCCGTTTTCAACCTGAGTGCTCTTAATTACAGTGTTGGGCCCTGCAACAACAGAGTAGTCTGAAGCTTTACTCACTGCAGGAATAACTACAAATGTCGCTTCAGAACCTGTCAGTTTAATCTTGAGAGCTTCCTCAATCTCCTTACCTTTTGGAACGAAGCTCGTATCAACGCTGTCGGGCTCTGCTGTTAAAGGATCAATATTTGCACCCTCTGGAGTCCAGACGGCTGCGATGTAGCCGTTTCCGTCGTAAGGCTTAACCTCAACATCGCTCGGTGAGTAATAAGCGTAGGTGAGCCTCCTCAGGTCTTCCTGTGTAAACTCTCCGTTGTAACCCTCAATTGCAGCTTTTGGAACTTCAAACACAGTTACACCGGGAACTGTATCTATGTGTGGATACTTCTGAACGGGCCTGTTGAAGCGGCCATTTGGAGAGTGGCAGTCTTCACACTGAAGAACGTGCATCGGATCTTTTGCGTAGGCAGCATCGCCACCGCTGAGCTGCGGATTACTGCTTACAGGAGCAATGTTATGGCTCATAATGTAGGAACCGTCAAAGATACCTAAGTGGTAAACGTACTGAACCTTAACCGTTTTCCCTGTTACTTTGTGGATAGCAGCCTCAAGGGCTTGAGCTGCAAACTGAATTTCGTCTGACTTGTCAACAAATGGGGCTTCAGCATCGTCTTTCCTGATTATCATTGTTTTGCCAGTTTCGGGGTTTTCAAGCATGTTGGGAAGTGTTGACTTAACAACCCATCCTGTCTTGTTGTTGGGATCTATCCAGTCAATCGTTCCGTCTGGCTTGAACCTACCAACTATTGGAGCATTATCGTCAATTCCAAGTTCCTGGGCAACATCGGAGTTGGGGAACTCAACGTTGTCACCGTATTTACCCACGTAAGCCCAGAAGACCATTCCACCTGGAGTTATGTATGGATTGTTAAGGGCTTTTGCAGGAATGTAGGGCTTACCGTCTTTGAAGTAGATGAGGCCAAACTCTGCAACGGGTCTGTCAGGGTTGTCAACCTTCCAGGTATCTGGAGAGACCTTAAAGACCATATGGAGGTACCTGTTTGGAACTGTCCTTCCGTCGCTGAGCCTCCAGTAGAGCTCTGCAATTAGGTTTGCAGGCTTGACCTTAAGTGTTGGAGGCTGTCCTTTACCTGGAATGTCTGGGAACCAGACGTAGTCTGGAGTGAACGGAACTGTTACAAACTCTTTTTCACCATTAACTTCTATCTCCCTGAAGTTTGCAAAGAGGTGCCCTTTACCCTCTTCTGTTGTCCTTATAAGAGTCTGAATTACGCCGTTAAATTTCTGTGGAATGTGGCACGTTGTACAGTGGATATACTTCATGTGTTTGGCAGTAGCATCTCCTGGACCAAAAACTCCAGCGTGATCCTGCATGTAGTTTGTGTGACACTTTGTACAGGTAATTGTTCCATCAAGGTCTGAGCGGACGTTGAAGCCGTCTGTTCCCTTAGCAAGGTCGTGGGAGGGAATTGCAGCTGAGAGGTTTGGAACGTAGCCGAGTCCTCCTGTCGAAACAGGTTCGTGCTTAACAGGATAGTGGCAGTCTGCACACTTAAGGCCGGCTTCGGCGTGAACGTCTAAGTATGGAACTTTTTTCCACTCTTTTGTTTTTGGATCAAAGTATTCAGGCCTCTTATCAGGATCAATTATTTTATGGGGAAGGCCG
Source organism: Thermovibrio sp. (assembly GCA_015488335.1). Taxonomy (GTDB): domain Bacteria; phylum Aquificota; class Aquificia; order Desulfurobacteriales; family Desulfurobacteriaceae; genus Balnearium. The sequence continues at coordinate 1,953 of WFNZ01000060.1, read as the reverse complement.
TCGCTTCCAAGTTCAGCAACATCACCTATTTCCTGAGCCCTCTTGAAGAATCCTGGAGAAGTTAAGAGATATAGGTTCCCAAAAAGCCCAATGTTGTCATAAGGAGTAATCTTGCCGTCTCCGTTTATATCGTAAACACTTGCGTGACACCTTGCACAGGAATCGTTAGATGTTGAACCTATAAGTTTGTTGAAGTTCTGAACGGCAGAGGCATTGTATGTAACAGTCCAGTCTGAGTTAATTGTTCCAAGCCTTGCTCCGACTGTATCAACCCAGCCTGGATGCTTCTTATGCCATGAAGTCATACGGGCATTTCCAAGGTCATAAGAGTAGGCGTGACAGATAAGGCAATCGTTGTCTCTTACGTTTGGAACAGTTACATCTCCAGCCTTTGCGTGGTAGGTTTGAACAATGAGTTTTCCGGAACCGTCTGTTGAGTTCATGAGGTAGTCGCCGTAGTAGGTGCCGTTTTTAAGACCGTCTTCAACCTTTGTCATGTCCATCTTGTCAAGTGGCTGGTCTTTCTGGTCTTTAAGACCGTAACCTCCACCAGGGTGGCAGATTGAGCACTTGCCAAAGTCCCAGTCTGCAGTTGTGTTATCAATATCAAGCGGGTCGTTTGTTTTGTAGGGGGCAAGGTGGAACATGTGGGGAACTGAAACCCTGTTGTACATACCGCCGGGGCCGTAGATGTTGTTGGGGCCGAACCACTTTATCCAGAGCTTTGACTGATCTTTAGGAAGGCCGTTTGTGAAGTTCTGGTCGCCGAACTTGTTGTAGTAGAGGTTGTAGATGTCTGAAGTCAGGGTTGAGAGCCTACCCTGCTGGGTGTGCCAGCCCTCGTTGATGAAGTCAAGGTCGTGACAGGCACTACAGGACTTCTGGTAGCTGACCGGGAGCTTTGAAGCAACGTTTCCGTTTGAGTCAAGAATGTTGTTGCCCAGAACGTCCTTCAGGTCAACTGAAGGGTGGGCAAAAGCCTGAGAGCTCCCAAAGAGCAACGCCAGGAGCGCTAGTGAGATGGTTCCTCTAATTCCTCCCATAATGAAGACCTCCTATTGGGTTCTCTACTAATTTTTATATAGCTTAAAATAGCAAATGTCAATATAATTATTAAAAAGATTAATGTATTCATACTTTAATTAATAAAGGAAACATTATCTTTGAGCCAGTGTATAATTTCAGACACTAAAGAGGAGAAGTGATGACCTACACAGCTATACCGAGGAAATACCGCCCTCAGAGGTTTTCAGAGGTTACAGGACAGGAGTTCATAACAGAAACTCTCAGGAACGCCGTTGCAACAGGCAGGGTTGCCCACGCTTACATATTTGCAGGCCCGAGGGGAGTTGGGAAAACGACAACTGCCCGTATAGTTGCAAAAGCTCTTAACTGTGAAAATCCAAAAAACGGTGAACCCTGCAATCAATGTCTTCAGTGTGTTGAGATAGTAAAAGGTTCCCATCCAGACGTGATTGAGATAGACGCTGCATCAAACAGAGGAGTTGACCAGATAAGGGAGCTCCGTGAGTCCGTCCACTACGCTCCAGTAAAGGGAAAGAAAAAGGTCTACATAATAGACGAGTTCCACATGCTTACAAAAGAGGCCTTTAACGCCCTTTTAAAAACCCTTGAAGAACCACCGGAACACGTAGTTTTCATCCTCGCAACAACAGAGCTTGACCGGATTCCTCCAACAATCCTCTCAAGGTGTCAGAAGTTCATATTCAGGCGAATTCCTGAAGAGACAATAGTTAAAACCCTTAAAGAGGTATGCCAGAAAGAAGAAGTTGAATGGGAAGAGGAAGCCTTAAGGCTCATAGCTATCTCTTCCGAAGGGTGTATGAGAGACGCCGAAAGCCTTTTAGACCAGGCAATAGCGCTGGGGCAGGGAAAAGTTGAAACTAAAACGGTTTCAGAGTTTTTAGGAATACTGACCGGGAAAGAGGTAAG
>WFNZ01000059.1 GCA_015488335.1 Thermovibrio sp. | reverse complement strand
GTAGTTGAGAACTGCAGATGGAAGTGAGGACTGAACTATTAAAACTTTCTGGAGAAAGGGGGAGCAGCCAAGGAGTTTTGAGAAAAGAAAGGCTGAGACTGTCCCGCCGAAGAACCGGACGGCTGAGCCCAAAAGGCTGATTTCAAATTCAGAGAGGGTAATTTTTGAGAGGCTTATTCCAATTGAGAAGAGCATTAAGGGAAGAGTGGCGTCTCCTGTGAGCTTTACCATCTTCTCTATTCCCGGGGGGAGCTCCACCCCCTTTAGGAGAAAGGAGAGAAAAAGGGCATAGATGAGAGGGATTTTAAGAGCTGAGACGATTCCTTCCTTTACGCTTCCTTTCAGAACAACAATTCCTAAGGTAAAGTGGTAAACGGCCATAACAACCATGTAGGTAATGGCAACGGGGAGTGCCTTTTCGCCAAACATGAGAAGAATCAGAGGAAGTCCCATGTAGCCGGCGTTCATTACAGTTGACGAGAGCTCAAAGGCAGGGTTTCTCTTTTTGAGGAAGAGGAGCTCTGAAAGAACGGAAAAGGCATAGACGCCGAAGAAGACCCCAAGGGCCGTTAAAGAGATGCAGGAGATGTTTGAGAGGTTCAGGGGAAGCTCCCTGAATGAGGAGAAGATGAGGGCGGGAGCGAAGAAGTAGAGAACTATCGTTGAAATGGTTTTTGTCTCAAGGTCTTTCCAGATTTTGCCCGAGAGGTAGCCAAGGCCGATGAGAAGGTAAACGGGAAAGATGACGTTTAGAAGGAGCCTCCCCATTAGAGAGCTCTCCCCCTCACCCTTTCGTTCCCTTTTCTCTCTGTAAGCCCTAAAGAGTCAAGGTATTCTAAGATTGGAATTGCAAACTTCCTGCTGATGTTCAGGTAGTCTTTAAACTCCGAAACTGAGAGTGTCTCTTTCCTGTTAAAGTGCTCCTTCAGAATCTCCTCTATCCTCTCAAAGCTCTGTGGTGAAAAGAGGAAATCTCCAATTCTGTGGTATCCCTTCTCCCTCACAAGGTAAGAGGCGGCCATGTAGACCTTATCCTCAGGGATACCGGTGCTCTTTGAGAACTCCTTGAGGGACGGAGGCGTAAATCCCCCTTCACGAGAGGCAGATTCAAGCTTCTCCACTATCTCCTTAAACTCCCCTTCTGCCTTCGGTTTAAAGCCCTTCATCCTCAGGTAAGAGCCCTCTTCCTCTAAAACACCCTTCCCGATGAGCTCAGAGACAACGAGGCTGAAGAGCTCCCCGGGGAGTTTAAGGGAGCTCCTCAAGGACTCCCTGTTAATCCCCGGAGCAACCGGGTATCTCCTGTGGAACTCCTCAACTGCCTCAATCAGCTCTTTGCGAACCTGACCCAGGTAGTTTGACGGGTAGAGTTTGCCGTCTGAAACAAAAATTTCCCCTCTCTCAACAGCTTCTTCAACAAGTTTTTTGGCCTCTTCAGGTGTTAGCCCCAACCTCTGGACAAAGTCCTTCTCCGTTAAAAGCCCCGGGAATTTTAAAACTAAGTGAAAAATGAGCCCTTCCTTCTTCCCTTTAACTAAGGGCTCTATAAACTCAAGGTACTTCTCTCTGAAGCGCCTTCTGAACTTTCTCTCAGGTAGAGGATTGACTATCCAGCCACCCCCGATAACCCTTGCAGGAGAGTAGTTCCTGACGACGAACCGGTCTCCGTAGACGGGAACAACCTCATCCCTCAGCCTTATCTGAACGAGGGCACTCTCTCCGGGAAGGAGCTCCTCCCTGTCTATCAGGTAAACCTCACCTTCGGTTTCAGAGGTTAAGTGGTGGAAGTGAACCTTGAAACCGCTCTCAACAATTACGCTGGCATTCTTTGAGAGTTCTAAAACGGCATCAACCATTTTTGTCGGCTTCAGGTAGCCGGGAGTGGATAGCAGGTCTCCCCTCTTAACCTCCTCCTTTGAGACAGAGGCAAGGTTTACAGCAGTCCTCTGACCGGCAAAGGCCTCCTCAACAGGCTTTCCGTGAACCTGAATGCCCCGAACTTTTGTCTTTAGGCCTTTCGGGAGTATCTCAATCTCATCTCCAACCTTTACTTTCCCGGAAAGGAGTGTTCCCGTTATTACCGTTCCAAACCCCTTTACTGTAAAAGACCTGTCAACGGGGAGCCTCAAAATCCCTTCAGAGCTCCTCGGCTCAACCTCTTCAGAGAGTTTTTCAAGGGCTTTAAGGAGCTCCCCTATCCCCTCGCCGGTTTTTGAAGAGACGGGGATGACGGGAGCTTCCTCTAAAAACGTTCCCTTTGTAAACTCCTTAACCTCTTCCTTTACAAGCTCTAACCACTCCTCATCAACCAAATCTTTCTTCGTTAGAACAACAATTCCCTTCTTCGTTCCAAGAACCTGACAGACAGTAAGGTGTTCCTCCGTCTGGGGCATTATCCCCTCATCTGCAGCAACAACAAAGAGAACAAGATCTAAACCGTGGGCGCCGGCCAGCATGTTCTTTATGAACTTCTCGTGGCCGGGAACGTCAACAATCCCAATCAGTGTGCCGTTTGGGAGTTTCAGGTGGGCAAACCCCAGGTCAATTGTCATCCCCCTCTTCTTCTCCTCCTCCCACCGGTCTGTGTCTATGCCGGTTAAGGCCTTAATGAGCGTAGTTTTCCCGTGGTCTATGTGGCCTGCCGTTCCAACAACTAAGAACTTCTTACTTCGCATAGTCTACTGCCCTTGTTTCCCTTATAACGGTTATCTTAATCTGGCCGGGATACTGAACTTCCTCCTCAATCTTCTTTGAAATCTGATGGGCTAAGAATGCTGCCTCCTCGTCTGTAATCTTATCGGGCTCAACCATTATCCTCACTTCCCTTCCAGCCTGAATTGCAAAGGCCTTCATAACACCGGGGAAGGACTCTGCAATGCTCTCTAGCTTCTCAATCCTCTTTATGTAGGCTTCCAGGCTCTCTCTCCTTGCTCCCGGCCTTGCGGCAGATAGGGCATCGGCAGTTGCAGCGCAGACAGACTCAACCGTTGTGAACTCAACCTCTCCGTGGTGGGCGGCAGCTGCGTTTACAACTGCTTCCGGCTCCCCGTATTTCTTGAGGATATCTGCTCCGATTATTGCGTGGGAGCCTTCAACCTCGTGGGTTACGGCCTTTCCGATGTCGTGGAAGAGCCCTGCACGTTTGGCAAGCTGAACGTCTGCACCAATTTCAGCGGCTATCATTCCGGCAAGGTAGGCAACCTCTTTAACGTGCTGGAGAACATTCTGGCCGTAGCTGGTTCTGAACTTGAGCCTTCCAAGGAGTTTCTTAAGTTCAGGGTGAACGTTGTCTATTCCCAGCTCAAAGAGAACCTCCTCTGCGGCGCTGAGCATCTCCTGTTCAATCTCCTGCTTAACCTTCTCAACAACTTCCTCAATCCTTGCCGGATGGATACGGCCGTCTGCAACTAACCTTTCAAGGGCTATCCTCGCAATTTCTCTCCGAACGGGGTCAAAGCAGGAGATGGTTACCGCCTCAGGGGTGTCGTCAATTATCAGGTCAACCCCCGTTGCAAGCTCAAAAGCCCTTATATTCCTTCCCTCTCTGCCGATTATCCTTCCCTTCATCTCGTTGTTTGGAAGATCAACAACTGAAACGGTTGTTTCTGCAACCGTATCCGTGGCAAGGCGCTGAATAGTCGTTGCAAGTATCTTCTTAGCCCTTCTCTCTGCAGTCTGCTCAAACTCCTCCTCAATTCTCTTATACCTAACGGCAAGGTCTCTCCGAACCTCCTCCTCCATACGGCGGAGGAGCTCCTCAACGGCCTCCTCCTTCGTCATTCCAGAGATCTCTTCAAGCTTCTTCAGCTCCTCATCTAAGAGCTGGCTCAGTTTTACCTCTTTCTCAAGGAGCTCCGCCTCCAACTTCTCAACCTCAGCCCTCTTCTCCTCAAGCTCTGTCTCAAGCTTGTCTAAAAACTCTGCCCTTCTATCAAGGTTCTCCTCCCTCTTATCTAACGTTGACTCCCTCTTGTCTAAGTATTCCTCACGGCGAAGGAGCCTCTTCTCAAGCTCTGCAAGCTCCTTCCTCTTCTCCTTGAGCTCTTCTTCTAAACGCTCCCTCTCCTTGAGAACCTCCTCTTTGGCCTCTAAAATGGCTTTTTTGCGGAGCTCCTCGTACTTCTCCTCTGCTTCCCTCTCAAACTTCTCAGCTTTCTTCCTTATCTCCTCGGCCTCTTCCTGAGCCCTCCTAATGATTCTCTCCGCTTCAGCTTTTGCTTCTTCTCTTATAGTTCTCTCAATCTCTTCGCGGGCAACCTGTCCTCTTCTGCTGCCAACAACGTAACCGCCGGCAAGACCTGAAACTATTGCCAGTATGGCAACTAAGATTGATTCCATTCCTTCCTCCTTATCCAGAATTTCTCTGTAGTAATGTAGTCAACGGGAACGTCAAATGGGTCGTGGGGAACCCTATCAAAGAGCTGAAAAGAGAAGCAGACCCCAACTCTGGCCTTTGTTCTGAAAGATTTTAGAAACCTGTCGTAGAAGCCTCCCCCGTATCCAACCCTGAAGCCGTAAACGTCAAAGGCAAGGCCGGGAACAAAGACGACATCAACCTGGTTTAAGACCCGGCGGAAGTCAAGGGGCGGTTCAGGAATCCCGAACCTGCCGGGGGAGAGCTCCCTTAAAGAACTCACCTCTATGGGAAGAATCTCCTTCCCGCTAACCTTCGGAAAGGCAACTCTTTTGCCGGCCTTGAGGAGTTTTTCTGCCAGAGGAGTTATGTCAGGTTCGCTGTTTATTGGATAGTAGAAGAGGAAACTTTCTGCGTGCGGATAGAGATTCAGGACTCCTTTGAGCTGCTCTGTTACCCGGTTGCTCTTTATCTTCCACTCATTTTCTGTAAGCAGACTCCTCCGCTGACGGATGTAACTCCGAACGGTCTCTTTAGATGGCAACATCAACTCCTGAGGTGGAGTTGGGGCTAAGGGAAGGGTTAGGGGGCGAGCTTGTTGGGTTTTATCAGGAGCTTTGCTCCCTCTTCCAACCTTTTAATTTCCTCTCCAAGCTCAAAGATCTGCTTCCTGAGGGATTCGTTCTCATCTAAAAGGTAAAAACAGGCAACAACTAAGGCCTTATCAAACGTAACCCTGCTGTTGCCCGATTTTATCTTCTCAACCATATCTTCCAGTTTCTGGGCAAGCTTCTTAACGTATTCAGGGTCTCTGTCCGTCTTTATGTTAAACTTCCTTCCCGATATAACAACTTCAACTGTTTGCGGTAAGCTCAACTTCTCTTCCTCTTAGCCCCTTAAAGTAGCTCCTATTTTAGCAAGCGAATCAATTATAACACCTAAAATTTTATTAACTTCCTCGTCCGATAGGGTTCTGTCGGGAGCTCTGAAGGTTAAAGAGAACGCAACGCTCTTTTTCCCTTCAGGTATTCCCTTACCCTCGTAAACGTCAAAAAGTGTTAGCTTTTCAAGGAATTTTGCACTTTCCCTTATCACCTTTTCAATCTCTGCAACGGGAGTTTCCCTGTCAACTAAAACGGCAATGTCCCTCATAACCGGCGGGAACTTGGGAATAGGTTTAAACTCCGTTTTCACCTCTTCTGAAGCCTTAAGGAGCTCCTCCAGATCCAGCTCTCCAACGAAAATTTCCTCTTTCACGTCAAAGGCCTCGTTAACGTCCGGATGGAGCTTCCCGATGAAGCCGACAGGTTTTCCGTTGAGGAGAACCTCTGCAGACTGCCCCGGGTGGAGAAATGTGTAGGAATCAGTTGCCTTGAACTCTAAAGGAACCTTTAAGAACTCTGAGAGGGTTTCAGCAACTCCTTTAAGGTCGTAGAAGTCAACCTTTCTCCTGTTCCACAGGCCTTCAGGAACCTCCCCGGTAATGAGTAGTCCCAACTTGAGCTTCTCTAAGGGGAGTTCCTCACCGCTCGGAATAAAGGCCTTCGCAACCTCAAAGAGGAAGACGTCTCTCTCGTTCCTGTTTATGTTGTTGACGGCGTTCTGGACGAGGCTGGGGAAAATGTAATCCCTCATGTAGACCCACTCTTCTGAGAGGGGGTTCTTTATTCTGATGAGATTATCAACAGGAAGGCCGAACTTAGAGTAGAGCTTCTCACCTATGAAGCTGTAGTTTATCGCCTCGTTGAGGCCTAAATCGGAAAGGAGCTCCCTTACCTTCTCAACCCTGAAATAGCCGAAGTTCCTTTCAATCTCAGAGTGCATTAAGGGATAGGTGCTTACAACGTTCTTCATTCCGTAGATTCTGACAACTTCCTCTATAAGGTCAACCTCTCTGCTTACGTCATACTTTCTCCAGGAAGGGACTTTAACTACTAAGTAGTCCTGCTCCTTCTTAACGGTGAAACCGAGTTTTGAGAGGATTTCAGCGCTCCTCCTTGCAGGTATGTGGACCCCAAGGAGCTTAACAGCCCTTTCAGGTGAGAAAACAATAACCTTTGGAGTATAGGGCTTCGGGTAAAAGGAGAGGTTCCCCTTCGCCGCTTTTCCGCCGGTGAGCTTCTGAATCAAGTGGAGAGCTCTCTCTGCGGCAAAGGTGCAGGCCTCAATGTCTGCACCCCTCTCAAACCGGTAAGAGGAGTCTGTTGAGAGGCCCAACCTCTTTGAGGTCCTCCTTATTGTCATGGGCTCAAAGTGGGCAGATTCTAAAAAGAGGTTAACTGTGTTAAAGTCGGTTCTGCTCTCCTCCCCTCCCATAACTCCGGCAATGGCTACAGGTTTTTCTGCGTCTGCTATTACAAGGTCGTTTTTGGAGAGCTCCCTCTCAACGCCGTCTAAAGTAATTATCTTCTCTCCATCCTTAGCACGGCGGACAATGACCTCTCTACCCTTCAGCCTATCAAGGTCAAAGGCGTGGAGCGGCTGGCCGAGTTCATACATAACGTAGTTCGTAACGTCAACAACGGCGTTTATCGGCCTCAAGCCGACCAAGTAGAGGCGAACCTTCATCCAGAGGGGAGACTCTCTATTCTCAATTCCTTTAACGACAAACCCTTCGTACCTCGGGCAGGCTGCAGGGTCTAAAACCTCTAGAGAGGCCTCGTCTTTTGCCTCAAAATCCCCCGTCTCATAAGTAGTTTCAGGGAGCTTAATGTTCCTTCCAAGGGCGGCGCGGAGCTCCCTTGCAATTCCAAGAACTGAGAGGGCATCCGGCCTGTTTGTCGTTATCTCATATTCAATAACCCAATCATCTAAACCCAGAACCTCCTTAATGTCTTTCCCTATTGGCGTATCTTCGGGAAGTATCATAATTCCAGAGGAGCTCTCAGAGAGGCCCAGCTCTTCTTCAGAACAGAGCATTCCGTTTGAGACAACTCCCCTCAGCTTGCTCCTCTTTATCCTTACGCCAATGGGAAGCTTTGAGCCGTGGAGCGCAACGGGAACAACGGCTCCCTCGTAAACGTTATCTGCACCGGTAACTATCTGAAGGACAGTATCCCCAACGTCAACCTGGCAGATCCTCAGCCTGTCGGCGTTCGGGTGCTTTGTTATTTCGGTAATCTTTCCCGTTACAACCTTTTCAAGGTTCTCTGCGGCGTAGCGGACAGAGTCAACCTCTATTCCAACGTCTGTGAGGATGTCTGCAACCTCCTGAGGTGAGAGGTCATCTATATCAATAAACTCCTTCAGCCAGTTGTAGGTTATCTTCATCTTAAACTCCCCTGAACTGTCTTAAGAATCTCAGGTCGTTCTCAAAGAAGAGCCTGAGGTCGTCTATTCCGTATTTGAGCATTGCGATTCTCTCAACCCCCATCCCAAAGGCAAATCCCTGGTAGACTTCAGGGTTTATATCAACGGCCTTGAAGACTGCCGGGTCAACCATTCCACAACCTAAAATCTCAAGCCATCCCGTTCCCTTACAGACCTTACACCCCTTACCGCCGCAGATTACACAGCCGATATCAACTTCGGCACTTGGCTCAGTAAAGGGGAAGTAAGACGGACGGAATCTAACCTTTGTGTCTGAACCGAAAATCTCTTTCAGAAAGACCTCAAGAACCCCTTTTAGGTCTGCAAACGTAACCTTCTCGTCAACCATTAACCCTTCAACCTGATGGAACATTGGGGTGTGTGTAATGTCTGCGTCCTTCCTGTAGACCTTTCCCGGGGCAATTATCTGAATCGGCGGCTGGTGCTTCTCCATAACCCGAACCTGAACGGGAGAGGTGTGGGTTCTTAAGACAACGTCGTCTGAAATGTAGAAAGTGTCCTGCATCTCTCTGGCTGGGTGGCCTTTGGGGATGTTCAGAGCTTCAAAGTTGTAAAAGTCTGTTTCTATTTCAGGCCCTTCTGCAACTGTAAAGCCCATAGATGTAAATATTCTCACTATCTCCTTGAGGGTCTTTGTTACAGGGTGGAGAGCTCCCAGCCCTCTCCTTCTCCCAGGGAGGGTTACGTCTATCCTCTCCTTCTCCAACTTTTCTCTCTTTTCTTTCTCCTTCAGCTCTTTCAGTTTTCCTTTTATGGCCTCTTCAATTTCAGACTTTAAAACGTTGCAGGCCTTACCAAATTCCTTTCTCTCTTCAGGCGGGAGTTTTGGAATCTCTTTCAAAAGCTGCGTTACCTTTCCTTTTCTTCCGATATACTCAACCCTTAACTTCTCAAGCTCTTCAGTTGTTGAAACCGATTTCAGTTTGTTGGTAAACTCATCTCTGATATGGGAAATTTTATCTGTAGCCATAACTTCTACCCCTTACGTTGGTGCAGTGGGAATTATAAACAATAGGGAGAAATTCCGCATTGGAGAAGTTCCACCTTCTCATTGAGATACTGAAAACTCTGATAAAGGCGAACAGATCTCTTGAAACGGGGGAGCTCCACCGGGAACTGGTAAAAACTGGTGTTCTCAACGACTCGGAATCAAGAGTTGAAAGGAGAAAACTTTTAAGGGCTCTATCTACACTTGAAGCCCTGAGGTATGTAGAAGCCGTTGAGTCTAAGGGAAGAAAACCTTTCAGCTGGAAGCTGAACCACGAAAAGTTCCGTTTTCTCACTTCCTACTCGCCGGAGGAATTGATATCAGTTGCTGTTCTTTTCTCTTTTTTTCCGCGCCACTACAGGAACCTTCCCTTTTTCCAGAAAGCTTTTAACGTTGTAGAGCGGTTTGAGAGGGAGCTCCCGGAGGAAGAGAGGAAACTCCTCAGGTTCTCCTTTGAGAGAATTCCCATTCCAAACGAGAGGTTTGTCCGCCTTGAGGCTTCTGTTGTTGAAAAACTCATAGGAGCTCTCCTTGAGAACAGGAAAGTTTACTTCATCTACAGGGGAAAAGCCTTCAGGGTTTTTCCCGTAAAGTTCTTCACCTACAACGGCCAGTTCTACCTTGGAGCGTTAGACGACAGAACCTACAGGAACTTTCTGGTAAGCAGAATTGAAAACGTGGAAGTCCTCAACGAAAAGATTTCTCTAAAGCAGAAGAAAGCCCTTGTTAACAGGACATTTAAGATTCCCGACGAGGAACCGTTTATTTTTGGAGCTCTTCTTCCCAGAACTTACGCAACGGAAATTGAGCTTAAAAGAGGGATAAAGTTCTTCCCCACTCAGTTCCACTCAAGACTTACAGATTCAGGCATAGAGGTGTTTTTAGTCGGTTTTACAGGGAAGCGTTTTGTCAGCTGGTTCCTGGTTGAAAAGGTTCTCTCTCTTATTCCTCCAAGCGATGAAATGGTTGAAATAGCGAAGGAACTGAAAATTAAAGAAAAAGAACCAAAGCTTAGTTACAGTTTAAAAACCAACAGAGAAAGGTTCAACCGATTCAGAAGGAAGGGATCTGAAATACTAAAACTGAGAATATCTGTTTTTGAGAGCTAATGAGTCAACATTTGACTCTTTCATAGTTTATTATAGTTCTGAGCAACAAAAAAGGGGAAGGAGCGGGGAAGCTTGCCGGGTGGGGGGAAACTCCCCCCTTTTCCTCTAACTGAAAAGCCTTTTACAGCTTTTATACCAGTTGAGGTAGTTCTCAGCGGCCTTTAAAAGGTCTTTTCCTGCACAGCGGAGCTCCCTCTTAAAGCGCCTTCTCTCCCTTTTTGTCCCGTTGAAGGCTAAAATCTGGGGAGATTCATTGAACTCCTTTGAGAGTCTCTCAAAGATTGCCTTCAGTGACCCCTGAAGTTTAACGGTTTCGCCGTTTGCTCTGACCCAGAGCTCCATGGCCAACCTCCCTTCAGGATTTCGCGTTCCGTTAATTTATTCCGCTTAAAAAACGGGTCAATTGCCCTTAAGAACTCTGAAAAGTGAAAGGAGTTTTTCTGGCGGGAGCTCCTCAGCCCTCCTGTCTGAAAGCTCCTCAAACCCTTCAGGAAACGTTTTTAATCCTAAGTTCTTTTTTAGCTTTTTCCTTCTGTGGGAAAAGGCCTTCTTTAAGAAACTCTCAAAGGAAAGGAGCTCCCCCTCTTCCATATCAAACCCTGTGGGAACCATTCTGAAAACCGTTGACCAGACCTTTGGTGGTGGAACAAAGGCTTTTGGGTGAACGTCAAAGAGCTTCTCAATCCTGAAAAAGGGGTGAAGAAGAGCCGGAAGATACCCGTATTCCTTACCTTTTGTAGCTGCCAACCGGTCTGCAACCTCCTTCTGAACCATAAAAATCCCTTCCTTAAAAACGCTCCTGTGCTTTAAAAGATTCCTGATAATCGCAGTTGAGACGTTGTAGGGAAGGTTTCCAAAAAACTTCCACTTCCCGCCAAGCCGTGAGAAATCAAAATCTGTGGCATCGGCTCTGATAACTCTTACAGAGTTTCCAAACTTCTCTTTCAAATATTCAACCCACTGAGGGTCAAGTTCAATGAGGACAAGCTCTTTCGGTTCCCTCTTTAAAATTTCCTCTGTGAGAGCTCCCCCACCGGGTCCTATCTCAATAACTCTGTCTTCAGGTGAAACGTTCCCGGCATTAACAATCCTCTTTACAACGTTTTTATCCCTCAAAAAGTGCTGTCCTAACGATTTCTTAAGCTTCATCTTCAACGGGAATAACCTTCACCTTAACCGATTTAAACCGGGCGGTTTTAACGAACCTGTCGGCTTCATCCCCAAAAAGGAAGTTTATGCCGCTCTTAGCCCTGTGGAACGTTACAAAGAAAGTTCCCGGCCTTATGTGGGGATTGAACTCAACCGGCAGAGGAGCTGTTTTCCCATACTGAGAGACGAGAATCACCCTTTCACTGTTCCCGATTCTTTCCCTATCTTCAGGGCTTGCATAGACAACGTCTTCTTTAAACATCCTAAACTTCTCCAGAGTTTCGCAGCGGGAAGTCTGGTTGGCGTTGTTGTAGTGAGGAAGAACTCTGCCGGTTGTCAGGTAAAAGTCTGAAATCCGGCCGGTTTCAATAAGTTCTTTCACCATCCCCCTCAGCTCATACTGGGAGTAGTAGAGCTTCGCCCTTCCATCTTCCGTCGGAAACCTCTCTTTAAACAGAATGGGGGTTCCCTTGCCGCTTTTAACAGGCCACTGGGGAGCGTTGAGAATGCTTTCTTTCAACAGTTTATACTCCGCTCCGCCAAACCTCTCAGGTGCAGCCTTTCTCAGGTCGTTCCACACATCTTCAGAGGTTTTAAAGCCGAAATCGTTTCCCAACCTCTTTGAAACTTCGGCTACAACTTCCCAGTCGTCGGGCAGTTCAGACTCAAATACCGGCTCAGAGAGGTGGAGCCTCCTCTCAGCGTTGATGTAGACTCCGGTTTTCTCGTAGCAGCTCTTTACGCCGAAGACCACATCTGCAAACTCTGTAATCTGACAGGGAAAGAGCTCGTTAACAACTAAAAAGTCAAGTTTTTTAAGGGCTTCTCTAACCTTGTTCTGATTGGGGTGAACGTGGGCAATGTCCTCTCCCATAACCCAGAGAGCCTTTATCTCTCCACGCAGAATGGCGTCTATAACTTCAGGCGTTTTGTAGCCTTCAACCTCAGGTTTCCTGTAATCGGGAAGGAAGTAGGGAAGCATTCCAACGTCGCAGGCTCCCTGAACGTTGTTCTGACCTCTCAGAGGTAGAAGACCGCACCCTTCCTTCCCAACGTTTCCCGTTAAAAGTGCAACGTTTGCAATTGCAGCAACAGACTCGCTTCCGTCTATATGCTCTGTTATTCCAAGTCCCCACAGGAATACTGTTCTCTTCTTAGAAATTTCCTCTGCAAGGCGGTAGATTTCGTCCGTTAAGTACTCGTATCCGGGAATTTTTTTGAAGACCTCCGGCTTTGCCCAATCATCTGAGAGTATCCTCTCTTTGAACTCCTCAAAGTTTGAGACCCTCTCTTTAACAAACTCTCTATCGTAGAGCTCCCCCTCAACAATTGCCCGTGAGAGGGCATTTAAAAAGAGAAGATTAGACTCATAGGGAATTGTGAGCCTGTACTTTGCAAACCTGTAAAGGCCTATCTCTCTTACGTCTAAAACCGCCAGAGGAACTCCCTTCCTTGCCTGTTCAATTATCCTGTGGCTTACAATAGGGTGGGCCTCTGTTGTGTTTGAGCCGAGAACGAAGATGAACTCTGCGTTGTAAACCTCGTCAAAGGGAACCGATGCCGCTCCCTCTCCAACTGTTAACCTTAAACCCTTCAAAGATGGGGCATGGCAGATGCGGGCACAGTTGTCAACGTGAGGAGAGCCAACAACTTCCCTTGCGAACTTCTGGAAGAGGTAGGCACTCTCGCAGTTTGTCCTTGCCCCGCCTATTGCCGCAAAGGAGCTCCCCCCGAACTTCCCCGTTATCTGCTTCAGTTTCTCTGCAGTTATCCTGTAGGCCGTTTCGTAGGGAACAATGAAGAAACCGTCTTTTTCCTCCAAACCAGAGCTGTCTATCCCGAACTCCTTAAGGAGCTCCCCCCTTACCAGAGCTCCCCTTATCCTTTCAGGGTGGTTAACAAACTGGTGGCCGAACCTCCCCTTTATACAGAGCTTCCCCTTGCTTACAACTCCATCACTCAGGGGAACAACCTCTCCGTTCTCAAAGCCGAGCTCACATCCCACTCCACAGTAGGTGCAGACAGTTCTTTTCAAGAGCTCCTCCTGAACCAGTATGGGGAGTTAAAGATACCACAGGGGAACTGTTTAAGAACAAATTTAGCATATATCAACTATTAGAACACTACTAACATTACAACACTTGACACATTCTAATAGTCTGACTATATTTCCACCTACCCTCCCTCCTTCCAGTTCCCATGGTACCCTCCTTAGCCGGCTCCGGCCGGCTTACCCTTTACACCTCTTTAGCCTGAAGAGAGAGTCTTTAACAGGAATATTTTTCTCTATCCTCTCCAGAATAAAAGTCTCTTCCGTCCCGTCGCGCTGAACGGCCTTCAGGGACTTGAGCTTTCCTTTCTCAAAGAAGAGGACAAACTCCCTGAAAAATGGGTCTTTCCCCTTTGCCCTGCAGACAACCACCTCTGAGTCTCCACTCTTTTTGTCCTCAACAACCTGAAACTCCTTCAAGAACTCTTCCGGAGATTCTGCAAGGAGCAAGAGAGGAAACAGGTTCAGGTTCTCTTTCAGGGAAGATACCTGGCAGGAGCCGTCGTCAAAAACGGTTTCAATTTCCTTTCCGTTGGAAACTATCTCCATTCTGCTCCCCCAGGTGTAGCGCCAGAGGAACTTCAGAGGCCTTTTGTAGAAAATCTCCCCCCTGTAAAGGGTTACATCGTTTCCGGCAACGGGAAGAACGGTCTTCTGTCTGAAAACGATGTAGACGGTTTTTGTGTTCTTAAACAGGTTCAAAAGGTTTTTGGGGAGCTCCCCTCCCAAAGAGCTTACAGAAGCGAGTAAAAGAGCAACGAGAGTTATCAGGGTCTTCACAACAGCCTCCCGGCCATTAAATTAAACTGAAACCCACTACGGGAGAGAGAATGAGAGTCGTTGGTGGAAAGTATAGAGGCAGGGTTATCAAGTCAATGCCTAAAAGGGAAGACACAAAACTGTTAAGGCCAACAACAGAGAGGGTTAAGGAGTCCGTTTTTTCAATACTGAACAACTACTTAGATGGAGTAAAGTTCTTAGACCTCTTTGCAGGAACGGGGGCGGTTGGAATAGAGGCCTTGAGCCGCGGGGCAAAAAAGGTAGTTTTCGTTGAGAACGACAAACGCTTCTGCAACCTCATAAGGGAAAACCTGAAAAAGTTAGGAGTTCCAAGGGAAAGCTACGAAATCATCTGCTCAGACTACACAGATGCACTGAAAAAACTCGCACGTAGAGGAGAGGTTTTTGACTTTATCTACGCAGACCCTCCATACGAAAAGGGCTACTACACGCGAATTGTAAACATGGTGAGAAAGCTTGGCCTTTTAGACAGAGACGGCCTTTTAATTTTGGAAGAGCCTAAGAAAAATCCGTTCATTCCTGAAGACGAGGAGTGGTTAGTTGAGAAGAGGCACTACGGAACAACAACGGTAAGTTTCCTAAACTTTAACCCTGAGGAGGAGTAATGTTTGAGATATCAAAAACCTTTGAGTTCTCCGCCGCCCACTCTGTCCACTCACAGAAGTTAAACCCTGAGTGGGCTGGGAGCTCCTACCCAAAATGCCGCCGCCTATTAGGTCACGGCCACAACTATAGGTTAACCATCTACCTGAGGTCTGAGAAGCTTGACTCTTCCCAGATGGTCACAGACTTTGGCCACCTGAAGTGGCTAAAGGAGTTCATAGACGACTGCTTTGACCACAAGCTCATAATCGGAAGCGACGACCCGGCCTTTGAAATACTCCTTGAAAAGTTAGGAATCCTTGAAAACGGAAAAGTAAAAGTTCCCTTTGGAGAGGCAAATTTCGTTTTAGTTAACACCGGCTTCAGGCTTGAAACGGGAAGAACCTCTGAAGTTGACCTGAAGGTGATTAAAAAGGTTCCATTCTTCACCTTCAACAACTACTCATCAGAGGAAAAGAGCCCACTAACAGACTTCTACCAGAGGCTCATTGACGGAACGGCATTCTTTAAGGGCTCTCCAACATCAGAAAACCTTGCAAGGTTCTTCTATAGGTTCGTATCGGAAAACGTTAAACCTTTAGGCGTTGAGTGCTCTAAAGTGGAAATCTACGAAACTCCAACGTCGTGTGCCTCTTACAGCGAAAGATGAGGGAGAAGTTAAAGACCGTTCCAGAATTACCGGGAGTTTATCTCTTTAAAGACAGAAACGGAAAGGTTCTTTACGTTGGAAAGGCTAAATCTTTAAGGGACAGGCTCTCTACACACCTTTCTGCAACAGACCCCAACGATAAGAGCTATAGGATTGTTAAGGCTTCCAGCAACTTTGACTACATAGTTGTAAAGAGCGAAAGGGAGGCATTAGAGCTTGAGGCCGAACTCATTAAAAAGCATCTGCCCCCGTTTAACGTTCTATTGAAAGACGACAAGAGCTACCCCTACCTGGTCATTACAGATGAGGAGTTTCCAACGGTAAAAATCGTGAGGAAGAAAGACTCTGTAAAGGGGGAAAAGTTCGGCCCCTTTATCCCACCAAAGAACGCAAGGAAGTTAAAGGAGCTCCTCCACAGAGTTTTCAAGCTGAGAAAGTGCAAGGAGTTAAAAAAGAGGGAAAAACCGTGCCTTCAGTTCTACATAGAGAGGTGCACTGCCCCCTGCACCGGAAACGTTGGGAAGAGGGAATACAGGAAGCAGGTTGAGGGAGCTCTCTCATTCCTGAAAGGGGATGTTAAAGGCCTCATAAAGAGGCTCTACAGGGAGATAGAAGAGGCAGCTGAAAGGCTTGAATTTGAAAGGGCTGCCGCCCTGAGAGATCAGCTCCTATCGGTCAAAGAGGTCTACTCTCGGAGCTCCCTCCTCTTTGACTCCTACCCAAACTGCGACATCTTCTACTTAGAAGAGAGAAACGGTCTCTTCAACGGCGTTAAATTAACGGTTAGAAACGGAATCATCTACGGAAAAGAGACCTTCTCCTTTGACCCTGTTGACCCGTGGGAAGAGAAACTTTTAGAGGAGCTTTTCACCTACGGAAAGGCAAGAATTGACGAGAGCGTAGTTGGAACGATATGGCTCAAGAACACTTACAGAGACGGAGAGCTTCCTGAGAAAATCCTCACAAACTTTACTCCCCTTGAAACTTCAATAAAAACGGAGCCCATACCGGAGGAGCTCCTTCCCCTCGTTAAGAGGAACAGGGAAACCGTTAAGGTCAGATACGACCTAAAAGAGCTCAAAGAGGAGTATGAAAGGGTCTTCTACGACCAGTTCCCGGAAAGAGTTGAAACCTTTGACATCTCAACCCTTCAGGGAAAGGCAACAGTAGGTTCCTGTATAGTTTGGGAAAACGGAAAGTTTGTGAAAGACGACTACCGACGCTACAGGGTTAAAACAGTTAAAGGAGTAAACGACTACGCCGCAATGGAAGAGGTCTTAACAAGGCGGTTTAAGAAGATAAAGAACAGAGAGGTAAAGAAACCTGATTTAGTCCTCATAGACGGTGGAATCGGCCAGCTCAACGTTGCCATAAGGGTTAGAGACTCTTTAGGCCTTGACTTCAGAGTCTTCTCAATAGCAAAAAGGGAAGAGCTCGTCTTCACAGACGACGGAGAAGTTGTTGAAACGAAGAAATACCCCCACCTTTTCAGGTTCTTCACCTCTTTAAGGGACGAAGCCCACAGGTTTGCCCTTTCCTACAACAGAAAGGTGAGAGCAAAGGAGATGCTCAAAAGCCCCCTTGACGGAATAAAAGGGCTTGGAGTCAAGAGGAGAAAGCTCATTGAGAAGTTCTACCCGGATTTGAGGGAGCTCTCTGCCGCCACCCCTGAAGAACTTGCTAAGATTGGAATACCTCTGAAAGTTGCAAAGGAGGTTGTTGAGAGGGCTAAGGAAATCTTCAGTTAGGGGGAGGAGATGAACGACTGGAAAGACAGGCAGGTTCAGAGGGCCGTTAGAAACATCTTCAGACAGAACCTCTGCGCAAGGAGAGAGGATAAAGTTTTAATCCTTACAGATAACTATAAAGAAAAAGTTGGGGAGCTCCTCTTCTGGTTCGGTTCAGAGTTCTCCCCCAACATCTCCCACCTGACATACAGACCAACAGGGAGACACGGCCTTGAGCCCCCTGAAGAGGTCTGGCGGGCAGCCTTTGGAAACGAGTTCTTAGAGGAGGTAAAGCAGAAAGGCCTTTTTGAGAGAATCCTGAGGAAAGAGATAACAGAGGGAGACGAGCTTGAGATTAAGGAAATTCTCCTTGAGACCACAAGCCCGGAGGAGCTCCCAACGGCCGTCATAGCCGTAAACCAGCACTCAATAAGCCACACACTCTTCAGAAAACTCTGCACGGAGTTCCTCTCAATCCGTTTTGCCAGCATGCCCCTCTTTGAGCCCTTCATGTTCTACACGTCACTCCAGGCCAACTGGAACTTAGTTGCAAGGCGTTCAAGAGAAGTTGCCTCACTTCTAGCAGATGCTAAAGAGGTGAAAATTACCTGTCCGTTGGGAACAAACATAACCTTTTCTCTTGAGGGAAGAACAGGACTTGCAGATACGGGAAAGCTCTGCTCACCGGGAGACTTCGGGAACCTTCCTGCAGGAGAGGCTTTCAT
>WFNZ01000058.1 GCA_015488335.1 Thermovibrio sp. | reverse complement strand
TACTCTCCGCTTACGTTGTAGGCCGCCGTTGGGTATTTAAAGGTCTCTTTAACGGCCCTTATAACGTCCATGTAGGCAAGTGCCGGCTTAACCATTACGATGTCTGCTCCCTCCTGAATGTCTAAAGCCACTTCCCTTAAGGCCTCGTTGAAGTTTGCAGGGTCCATCTGGTAGGTTCTCCTGTCTCCAAAGGCGGGAGCAGATTCGGCGGCGTCTCTAAAGGGTCCGTAGTAAGCTGATGCGTACTTGGCGGCGTAAGACATTATTGGAATGTCTGTAAACCCTGCAGCGTCAAGCCCTTCCCTTATGGCCTTTATCATTCCGTCCATCATTCCAGAGGGAGCTACCATGTCGGCTCCAGCTGAGGCGTGGGAAACAACCTGTTTCTTGAGGAGCTCTAAAGTTTTATCGTTGTCAACGTCGCAGACCTCCCCAGAGCAGGCCAGATACCCGCAGTGGCCGTGGGACGTGTACTCGCAGAAGCAGACGTCCGTGATTACGTAGAGTTCCGGCAGTTCCTTTTTCAGCTTCCTTACTGCCCTCTGGATTATTCCCTCTTCTGAGTATGAGTCTGAGCCAAGCTCGTCCTTGTGCTCAGGGATTCCAAAGAGGATTACTGCGGGAATTCCAAGTTTTAAAACCTTCTCTCCAATCTCTGGAAGCCTGTCTACTGAATACCTGAACTGCCCCGGCATTGACGGGATTTCCTCTTTAACGTTCTCTCCCTCAACAACGAAAATCGGGTATATAAAGTCGTTGGGAGTCAAAACAGTTTCTCTTACCATTCTCCTTATGTTCTCGTTCTTCCTGAGCCTCCTTAGGCGGAGCTCCGGGAACTTCCCTGTCAGCATGGCCTCCTCCTTCTCTTTGGTCGGTCTTCAATTATAGCGTTTTCGCAAAAAGCTGAAGCGTTTTTTCTAACCGTTAGATTTCAGAACTTCTAAGTTTTCTGGTTAACCGTTTTTGAGGGAAGCCGTGATTTACAGTTTAAAGCTTGGAGAGAGGGAGATTTTCCTCTCTGAGACTGAGCCTTTGGGAGCTCTCTCTTCCTCTGGAAGCGGAACGGCCGATGTTTACCAGGAGATGGTGGTTCTGGGAGCTCCCGTTAAGGTGGGAATTAAGAAGACCGGTGTTTTCCCGGAGAGCCAGAGGAATTACGGCCTCGTTTTAACCGTTGCAAGGGCTGTTGGGCTTGCTTTCGGCGGAGCTCCCCTTGAAGCTGCAGTTGTCCTCTCTAAAGGTGGAACTGTAGCCGTAAGGCTTGGAATTTTCGCCGTTTCTGAGCTTCTTTCTGAGGAAAGAGCCCTAAACCTCTCTTTGGAAGGAGCTAAGGCCTTTGAGTATGAGGGCGTTTTAAGGGAAGAGTTTGAGAGGGTTCTTAAAGAGAGGGAGATTGATTTAAGGGAACTCCTTAAAACCGGCTACTATACACGGATTGCTGGAGACGGCCACGGGGAGATTTACCCGGAAGATGTTTCCGCTGGCGAGCCCGTTTTTGTCGTTCGGGAAGAGAACCCCAACCACAGGCTTGCTGTTAAGTTCCTAACGAGAGACGGCAGGAAGATTGGCTACATGAGGCGGGAGGTTGCAGACCTTGTAGCTCCGCTGATGGATAAGGGACTGTTCCTCAAAGGAGAAGTTGTACAAATTTTCCCTGAAAACCCTGCCAACAGGAGGGTTTACGTCAGAGTGGTGGAGATTTAGCTCCACCACTCCTCCTCTTTTGACTCAATTACCGTTTCTGTTATCAGGAGAATAACCGAGAAGACATTTGCCACCAGAGCTCCCCAGGCAAGGGCTTCAATTAAAGAGCTCCTTGAGCCCATCTCGTAGAAGATTAAGGCCGGTATCAGGTGGAGGTCTGCCGCAAGGCTGGTTGCGAGGAGCTCTGCGCTCAGGGTCTTCTTGCTTCCAACCTTTAAAAGGGTTGCGATCAGGTTAAATGTAACAGAGGCAATCAGTTCGTAAGGGTCTCTGTCAACAACGAACCCTACAGTTGTTGTTAGAGACATCATTATGAAAAACGCCGTTCCCACTTTCCCCCAGTCCATAACTAACCTCCAAGCCTCTCTTTCAGCTTCCTCTTAAGCATTGCACTCCTTGAAGTTATCTTACCTTTAAAGAGGACCTTAACTGCTTCTTTCAGCTTCTCCTTTGGCGCCACCACAACCAGAACATCTAAAGGTTCAATAACTGTATCCCCACCGGGAGTGAAGATTACTCTGCCGTCTGCCTTTTTTACAGCAACAACCGTTATTCCGAACCGTTTTCTGAGGTCTAACTCTTTCAGGGTTTTGTTAACAACGGGGGAGTCCGGCTGGACTACAAACTCCTCTATGTCTATAAACGTGTGTTCCCCGAAGAGAATTTCCTCTAAGAGGGATCGCTCTCCAAAAATCGGTGGCTTTCTGGCAAGAATTGCCACCCTCTTTGAGATGATTGACGGAATTGTCTCAACGTAGTCTGCTCCAACTAATTTCAGCTTCTCTTTAAATTCAGGGTTTTTTACGAGGCCGATTATGAAGAACGGGTAGATGTTGCTCTTTGACACAACGTTTTTAACAGTTAGGGTTATTGCAAGGTTTCTGTAATCATCTTTTGTTGCAACTATTGCCCCAACTGCCGATTCAATATTTGCAAGAGTTAACGTATTTTCGTCTGCCGGGTTCAGGTTCAGGTAAAACCTGACTTCGTGCTCCTTTGCAAACTCCTCTAATTCCGGGTCGTCTGAGATGATAACGACCGGGATTCTGTAGTAATGGAGCTCCCTTATCAGCTCAACAACGTAGTCGTTGAATCCGAAGATTAAGTAGTGCCCCTTTAAAGCTGATATGTCGCTTACCATCTTTCTGAACCTCAGAATTGATTTTAGTTCTCCGCTTGTTACAAGGTTTATGAGAACAGCTAAGGAGTATCCCATAACGGCTCCAACCCCAACTGTCATAACAAAGAGGTTGAAAATCCGGTCTTTTGCCGTCATGTTCCACATTTCGCCGTAGCCGATGGTTGTAACGGTTAGGATTGTCATGTAGAAGGCCTTTAACAGATCAACGCCTGAGATGACCATGTAGCCGATTGTTGAGACCATTATGGCCACGAGGCCGATAATGAGGGGAGCTCTGAACTTCATCAGGATGTCAAGGATTCTGTCCTGACTGAACCGTTTGGGAAGCCTCTTCTCTAAGTGCCTCTTCACTCCCTACCCCAGATATCTTCTGAGCCTCTCAAGCCCCTCCTCAATTTTTGAGAGCTCCGTGCAGAAAGAGAACCTGACGAACCTCTCAGTTCCATTGTATCCGAAATCCCTCCCCGGCGTTATTGCAACTTTTGCCCTTTCCAGAACCTCAAAGGCAAATTCATAGCTGTTGTCTGTAAAGTTTGAGACGTCTGCGTAGATGTAGAAAGCTCCCTGAGGCTCTGCCGGTATCTTAAATCCAATTTCTTTTAAGCCTTTGAGGAGCAGGTCTCTCCTCTTCCTGAAGATTTCAACGTTTCTGCGGAGCTCCTCCAATACCTCCTCGTCAAAACACTTAACAGCCGCAATCTGTGAGACCGTTGGCGGAGAGATTACAATGTTCTGGAGAATTGCCGTAAGGTCTGGAACGAGCTCCTCTGGAACGATGAGCCAGCCTAACCTCCAGCCCGTCATAAGGAAAAACTTTGAGAAGCCGTTAACAACGGCGGCGTTTCTCGTAACTTCTAAAACAGAGGGAGCTCTCCCCGAGTATGTAAGGCCGTGGTAAATCTCGTCTGAAACCAAAAAGGTTTTCTCTGAGAGCTCTCTCAGTTCCTCTTTTGAATAAATGGTTCCCGTTGGGTTTGATGGAGAGTTAACCATTAGAACGGGAGTTTCAACGTTTTCCGGCTTAACCTTGAAATCGGTTTCAGGGTAGACATTTACCGCTTTTCCTTTAAGGTTTAAGAACTTGAGCATGTTCTTGTAGCAGGGGTATCCCGGGTCTGTGTATGAGATTTCCCCGAGGATTTCTCCCAGAACTTTTAAAAGGGCTAAGAGGCCGGGGGAGCTCCCCGGAGTAACAATCACCTGCTCCGGCTTAACCTTTACGCCGTATTCCCTCTCGTAGTATCCGGCTATTGCCTCCCTCAAAGAGAGAATCCCAACGCTTTCGGTGTATTTCAGCTCGTATGTATCTATCACCCTTTTCGCCTCTTCTTTTACCTTTTGAGGAACAGGTAGGTCTGGCTCTCCTATCTCAAGGTGGATAACTCTCTCCCCGTTCCTCTCAATCTCCTTTGCCCTCTCAAGGACTTTCATAACGTAGAACGGCTCAACCAACAACCTCTCCATAGTTCTCCTCTCTCTTTTCTCCAACTTCTTTCAGCTTAAACTTAACAACCTCTCCCGGCGGGAGTTTCCTGTCAAGGATTACGTTTATGTAGTTTCCGGTGAGAGCAACACTTCTATCACCTGAGAGTTCTGTTAAAACCAATCCCTCAAGCTCCTTTCCTAAAAACTGCTTCCTAAAAGCGATGCTCTTCTCTTCCCCAATTTCTCTGAGGATTTTCGCCCTCTCCTTCTTAACTTCCGGCGGAACTGAGTCTTTCATCTTAGCTGCAACAGTTCCTTCCCGTTTTGAATACGGGAAAACGTGGAGATATCCAAAGGGTAAATCTTCAATGAGCCTCCTTGTCTCCTCAAACTCCCCTTCCGTTTCTCCGGGAAATCCAACCATAACGTCCGTTCCTATACAGCTCTCAGGCCTTCTCTTAACAATTTCTTCAACAACTCTCCTATAGTCTTCAGGCCTATATCTCCTCCTCATCCTTTCAAGAACTGTTCTGCTTCCGCTCTGGAGAGGTATGTGGAAGTGTGGAGCTACCTTTTCAGATGAAGTAATTACATCTATCAGCTCATCTGTGAACTCTAAGGGCTCAATTGAGCTGAGCCTTAACCTGTAAAGGCCGGGAATTTCAGTGAGTTTTCTGACAAGCTTTGCAAGGTTCCAGCCCTTTTCAATGTCTAACCCATAGGCTCCAAGGTGGGTTCCAGTAAGGACAATCTCTTTATAGCCGGCCTCAATGAGCTCTTCTGCCTGTTTCAGGACTTCTTCCGGCTTCATACTTACCATGGCTCCCCGGGCTTTGGGGATTATGCAGTAGGAACAGAAGAGCTGGCACCCCTGCTGAACTTTCAGAAAAGCCCTCGTTTTTCCCTCAAACTGCCTCAGGGTTAACGGGTAGAACCGCTTATCCTTCCACACTCCTTTTACGAAAACCCGGGGGAGCTCCCCCCTCATCCTCTTCTCAACAAGCTCAACAATTCTGAACTTTTCAACGTTTCCCGTTATGAAATCGGCCTCTTTTACCTTTTCAACCTCTTCAGGGTAAACCTCTGAATAACATCCAGTTGAAACTACCAGAGCTTTCGGGTTCCTCTGCTTTGCTTTTCTTAAGGCCTTTCTGCTCTTTGCATCTGCCGTGTGGGTTACCGTGCAGGTATTAACAACGTAAACGTCTGCCTCTTCCTCAAATGGAACAATCTCATACCCGGCCTTCTTAAACTGCTCCTCCATGTAGGCCGTTTCGTGGATGTTCATCTTGCAACCAAGGGTATAGAAAGCCACTCTTTTCAAAACCACCTCTTAATGAAAACGGTTCTCGTTAAATATAGGTTGGAATTGGGCTAAAGGGATTTTATTAGCTGTTCTATCTGTTCTTTCAGTTTAGGGATTTCAAACTGAACTACATTCCAGAGAATAACGTAGTCAACGTTGCCGTAGTCGTGGATTATTACGTCCCTAAGGCCTGCCATCTCTTTCCAGGGAATTTCTGGATGGTTTTTTCTAAACTCTTTTGGAATTCTTTTTGCAGCTTCTCCAATTATTTCAAGTGTTCTCTCTATTGCTTTTCTTAAATCTTCATCGCTACCCAGTTTTTCTGCCGATAGTTGAGGGAGTTTTTTAACTATATAGTTACACTCACGATATATGTCATTAAGAGCTGAGCGTGTTTTCTGAAAGTTTTTGCCCTTCAAAAGACTTTGACCTCTTTGATATTTTTCCTGAGCTCTTCTCTCAGGCTATTTTTTGTTTTAACGTCAACTTTTCTTCCTAAAAGTTCTTCAAGGAAAAACTTAGCTTTTATAAGTGTAAAAAGAGTAAATGGTTTTTCGTAGTTTGGCTCTATTAGAACGTCAACGTCGCTGGTGTCTTTAAAATCCCCTTCGGCAAAGGAACCGAAGATACTCAGAGAGAGAACTCCCATACTTTTCAGTTTCTCTTCGTTTTCCTTGATGAGTTTTTTTACTTCTTCAAGAGATTGAACTTTTGTAGCCATTTAATTCCCTCGTTTAGGTTTCACCTTTAAATGTTTTGCTATCTCCTTCAGTTTTTCAACTCCTTTAGGCTCTTTTCCCATTGCCGGTATAAAGAATTTAGGAATTTGAGGAAATTCTCTCTCAATCAGCTCTTTCTCATCTTCCGATGAGATTTTGTTCCCAACTATAAGCTTTACCTCTATGCCGGCAAAGGAGAGCTCCTCAACAGTCCGCTTCCCTATCTCTACGGGAAGTGATTGTGGGTTAACAACTATTCCTATGAGGGTTTCAGGGGAAAGTAGAAGATTGCGGAGCTCCCTCACCTCCCTCAGTCTCCTCTCAAGGATTCTCAGAACCGGGTCTTCCTCTATTTTCTCCCCTGCCATCTTTCTGTACTTCAGAGCTTCCTTCCTTAAGGCTATGAGCCTTTTAAACCACTCCTCTGTGAGCTCAGGAGATGTGAGCATCCTTACCGTGTAGCCCGACGGTGCCGTGTCAAAGACAACCCTTTCAAACTCCCTCTCTGAAACGGCTATTCTGTAGATCAGGTCTGCCGTTGCAAGTTCCAGAGCTCCCGGTGAGTAGTAGGAGAGCTCTATCTGTTTCTCTATCTCTCCAATGACGACAGGTGAGAGGAGCTCCCTTGCCTCCCTCTTTACCCTTTCAAGGTATCTTTGGGCTTCTTTTTCAGGGTTTATCTCAACTGCAAAGAGGTTTTCGGCAATTTTCTTTGGCTTTTCTCTGATTTCAGTGTCAAAGGTTAGAGAGAGTGAGTGGGCCGGGTCTAAAGAGGCAACCAGAGTTCTGTATCCCTTTTCCGAGAAATAGACCCCCAGTGCCGAAGAAACTGTGCTCTTTCCAACCCCTCCCTTTCCAGAGAGGAATACCGTTTTAAACTCCGTCAGTTTCAAGGCTCCCCAACCTCTCCCATAACCCTTGAGATAACGCTCTCCCTGTCTGCCATTCTCCTCTCCCAGCCCGGCAGGTCGTTCCCGATGTAGGGAAGGAGCTCCACCGTGTAGTAAGCCATCGGGTTTGGAATCCCAAGCCTCTCGCTGAGAACAACCGTTAAGAGGGTATCGTTCAGAACAGCAGCCTTATATTCCAGCTTGTCTGTTGCCGAATCTGAAACGGCTCCCCTGAAGAAGAGTTTAACCGCCTTCAGCCACTCCTTCACCCTTCCACTCCTTAAACTCAGGTGAGTTCTTCCAGCGTCTGTGGAACCAGAACCACTGTTCAGGGTGTTCCCTTACAGCCCTCTCTATTGCAGATGTGTATTCTTGAGTAAGCTCCTCAACGCTTTTCTTTTCCGGGTATATGGGCTTGTAAACGGCTATCCTGTACTTATCTCCCTCTAAAAAGCAAAATGCTGGAATTACAGGTTTTCCCGTTTTTAAAGAGAGTAGAGCCAATCCTTTATTTGTGTACGTTTTCCTTCCTAAAAAAGTTGTGAGAACCCCCTCTTTTACCTTTGGCCTCTGGTCTAAGAGAATCCCAACGTAGTTTCCCCTCTTCAACTCCCTGAGAACTGCCGTTCCCTTTCCCGTTGGAATAACCCTTACTCCCCACTGCTCCCTTATACTGTTTATGAGCCTGTCTACCCTTTTGTTCTTCATGGGCTTTGCAACTACCGATAGCTTCCCGCCGCTTAAAACGGAAAAGAGAGCTCCCATCACCTCCCAGTTCCCTATGTGTGCCGTTAAGAGGAAACCTCCCCCTTCAGGGACGACAGACGTGTCAACGGGAAGAAAAAGCTCCTTTAAGCTTTCCGGCGTATAGGTAGGAAGCCTGAAGAAGTCTGCAGAGCACTTGAGGAAGTTCTTAAAACTTTCCTTTCCAATCTCCTTCGGGAAGCCTGTAAACTCTAAGTTTTCCTCAGTTATCCTCTTTATCCTCGGGTAGTTGTAGGCAACCTCTCCCAGTTTTTCTGCAAGGGAAAAGGCCTTCTCTCTTGAGAGTTTCTGAGTTCCACTAATGAGGAACTTTAAAAGTAGATACTCCAGAAGGTGAGAAATCTCCTTCAACGGCTTCCTCTTCTGCCTTTTCTACGTTTTTTATGTTTGCAAGAATAAACTCCTTCAGCCCGTAGGCTTCAACCCTCAAAACGGGAGCCTTCACCTGTGGGATTCTCCCTTTCAGTTTTATCAGGTCTTTCTCTGTTGTTATCGGGTTTTTAAGTTTCTTCAGCTTTTCTATATCTTCTTCCGTGTAGCTGTGGTGGTCGTTGAAGACTACGAGGTTCCTTATCTTGTAGCCCATCTTTATAACCATCTCAACGAACTGCCCCGGGTTTCCGATTCCGCAGAAAAGGTCAACCTCCTTCTCCTGAGGCGGTTCTATTCTGTTGAAGTTTCCGTCAACCCAATGGCTAAAGGTCTGCTCCGCCCGGAATACAGGCTTTTTAAAGGTTTTTAAAAAAAGTTCTAAAGACTCCAGTCTCTCCTCTGAAACAAGGTTGCTCCTCGTTATTACAAAGGCGTCTGCCCTCTCAAGGCCTGAAATAGGTTCCCTCAGAAGCCCTAAGGGTAAGCAATGGTTGTCTCCAAAGGGATTGAAAGGGTCAACTGCAACTAAAGAAAGGGTCGGTTTTACCTTTCTGTGCTGGAATCCGTCGTCAAGAACTACAGCCGTTGCTCCGTTTTGAAAAGCAAACTCAACCCCTTTAACCTTAACCTTTGAAACAACTGTTCTGTACTTTTTCAGTGAGTAAACGGCACACTCGTCCCCGAACCTTTCTGGGTCTGGTTCTGCAAAAGTTGGCCCTTTCTCCTTTCCCCTGTATCCCCTGCAGACGATTGCCGGCGAGAAGCCTGCATCCTCAAGAATCTGATAAACGCTTTCGGTTAGAGGTGTTTTCCCGCTTCCCCCTGCTGTTATGTTTCCTACGGATATTACAGGAAATCCAAACTCTTTAGCAGTGAAAAATCCTGAATCGTAAAGGTAGTTCCTGATAGAAGCTCCAAGGCAGTAGAGTTTTGACAGGATGTAGAGAGGCGGATAGAGGAGCGTAAAAAGTCCCTCTCTCCTTAAAACCTTCTTTCTCAGCTCGTCATAGTTCAACTGTTTCCCCAACCTTTTTCAGTATTCTCTCAGAAACTCCTCTCTCCATCTTCCAGTTTAGATAGCTCCTCTCTCCTTTTTCACGCCTTAATTTAGGGTTCTGAAGCAGATTTCGTAAAGTTTCTGCCACTTTCTCCGGTGGAACAACGTCTATTCCCAGCCGTTCTGCAACGTCTAAGAACTCTGTTCCGTAAGTTCCCATTACAGCTGGAACGCCAACTGCAACCGGCTCAACCGGGTTGTGGCCTCCAATTCCCGGAACAAAGCTCCCTCCTACAACTGCAACAGTTGAGTAGGAATAGAGGGAAGGGAG
This sequence comes from Thermovibrio sp., assembly GCA_015488335.1. Taxonomy (GTDB): domain Bacteria; phylum Aquificota; class Aquificia; order Desulfurobacteriales; family Desulfurobacteriaceae; genus Balnearium. Next base: position 9,281 of record WFNZ01000058.1, on the reverse strand, counting down.
CTCCCCAACAGTATCAACTATGTAGAACTCTGCACTTTTCGGAACCGTTTGAGACTCGCTCCTGAAAACCGTTTTACCAGGAAGTTTTAAATTCTTTGCCCTTCCAACGTGCCTTGGAGCTATTACCGTTAAAAGGCCGGGAAACTCCTCCTTTAGCTTCTGGTGAACTTCTGCCGCTAATCTCTCCTCTCCGGCGTGGGTGCTTCCCCAAAGAACCACAAATCGCCTTCCTTCTATTTTTAAGGGAGCTCCCTCTGTTGGCGGCTCGTAGTCAAGTTTCAGGTCTCCAACAACCTCAACCTTTTTAAAGCCTACCTCTTTTGCCCTCTCTGCGTCTGTTTCGCTCTTTGCAAGAAACGTTTTGTCCTCAATCAGCGGTTTTAGGAACTTTTTAAACTTTAAGAGCCTTCTGTAAGCTCTCTCCCCTATCTTCCCGCTTACAAAGAAGAGTGGAATGGAGAGCTCTGTCGTTGCTTTTAAGAGAGAGGGCCAGATTTCAGATTCGTAAATAAGAATAGCCTTCGGTCTGTTCTTTCTCAGGAACTTTTTTATTAAAGGGTAGAGGTCTAACGGGATAACCCTTGACGGAACTTCAGGGTAGATTTTCTTAGCCCTCTTAAGGCCGTAGTCTGTAAAGGTTGTAAGGGCAACCTTTCCTTTTAGTTTTTTAACCAGCGGTTTAACCGTGTTTACCTCTCCTATGCTTGCTGCATGGAGAAAGATTTTATTCTCGGCACTTGGGAAATCAGTTGAAAGCCTCGGCTTAAGGTAAACGTCTCCTCTCTCCTTTGCCTTCAGCTTTACTATCGGGAAGAAGGGAACAGATAGGGCTACAAGGAAGTTGTATATCCAGAACACTACTTTACCCCAATAAGCTTGTGAACCTGAGGGATTACCCTTATCTCAAACTGTGAGAGGAGCTCCCTCTCCTTCAGAACCATTTCAACCACCCTCCGGCAGGTTTTCCTGTATTCTTCTTTTGGGTGGTGGAGAGGCTGAAGAACAACGGAAAAGTTTACAAGCTTTCGGTATTCTTTCAGGAACTCTTTAATTCTTTCAAGGTCTTTCTCTGAAAAGAGGGTGAACTTCAGCTCAACGTCTTCATAATTTTCAAGGAACCTGGCAACCTCTCTAAACGGGAACTCAACTCCCATCGTCAGCGGTTTTGGAGAGACGACAAGGTGGAGTTTTTGAGTGGGGAGCTCCCTGAAAAAATGGCCGCAGGTCTCAAGTGTAATCCTTCTAACGGTTTTAACCTGAGAGATGTTAGAGAGAACCCTGTCAATCTCCGGCTCCTCTAAAGGTTCTCCTCCCGTAATTATTACGTCTGGAAGACCAGTTTTCTCAACTATTTCTCTCAATTCCCCTGCTGAATAGTCCCTTCCAGAATTCCACGAATACTTTGTGTCGCAGAACTTACAGCCAACAGAACAGCGGCCGGTTCTTATAAAGAGTGAGGGAGCTCCAACGGTAAGCCCCTCCCCCTGAACAGACTCAAATATCTCACAGACTCTAATCATCTCTCTTCTCAACCTCTACAAGCGAGTGAACCTTTACATTGTAGTGCTTTCCAACGTAGTATCCACCTGCGGCGCCGGCTCCTGCAGCTGCAAGAAGTGGAAGACAGCTCTGGAGCGTTAGAGATAAACAGAGAAGCAAAGCGGCAGGGAGCAGGTATCTCATCTCTTCCTCCTTCAGTAGTCTATTCCCTTCCTTGCTCCCTCTCCCCTGTAAAAAGGGTGTTTAACAAGCTGGAAGTAGGTTACGTAGTCGGCAGCCTCAATTAAACGGCTTGTTGCGTGCCTTCCGGTTAGAACTAACTCAACATTTTCAGGTTTCCTCTCTATAAGGGAAAGGAGTCTGTTTTCCTCTAATAGGTTCAGATGAACGGCAACGATTACCTCGTCTAAAACTAAAACGTCTGTTTCTTTCAACTTCTCCTCTGCTAACTTCACTCCCTCGTGAACCCTTCTCCTGTCCTCCTCTGTAGGCTTGAAGTCGTAGTCTGGCCTTCCCGTCTGGATAAACTCAAAACCGGGCAGGTATTTTGCAGCGAGGAGCTCCCCCGTCTCCCACCCCTTTATGAACTGGATAAAGGTGCACTTTAGACCTCTCCCAACAGCCCTTAAACAGAGCCCCAAAGCGGCAGAGGTCTTACCTTTGCCGTTCCCCGTATAGAGGTGGACAAAGCCCTTTTTCAGTGCCAACTCCTGAAAACCTCCAGAGAGAGCTCCTTAGCCTTCCTGTCTATCTCTGCAACCTCATATATGTCTTCTGGCGGTTTGAAGTCTGCCCTGCTGAGCGTCTCCTCAATCAGCTCTGGAATCTCTGTAAACCTGATTTTCCCTTTTAAGAACAGTTCAACAGCAACTTCATCTGCTGCATTTAAAACTATCGGGTACGGGTAGCCCATCTTTAAGCTCTCGTATGCAAGCCTTAAGCAGGGAAACCTCTCAGTATCCGGCTCCAAAAATGTAAGGTTCAGTCCGAAAAGGTTCAGGCGGAGCTCCTCCCCTTTTAGCGGAAGCCTTTCTGGGTAGGAGAGGGCGTAGGCTATGGGAATTCTCATGTCGGGAACTCCAAGCTGAGCCTTAACGGAGTTATCTCTGAACCTAACCAGTGAATGAACTATGCTTTGAGGGTGTATAACAACCTTTATTCTCTCTACGGGAAGACCAAAGAGCCAGTAGGCTTCAATAACTTCTAACCCCTTGTTCATAAGTGTTGAGGAGTCAACCGTAACTTTTTTCCCCATATCCCAGTTAGGGTGCTTTAGGGCTTCTTCAGGTTTTACGTCCTCAAGGTTTTCCCTGTTTAAGAAAGCTCCTCCCGAGGCTGTAAGGATTATCTCTTCAACTTCTTCCTTCTTTTCTCCTACAAGGCACTGAAAGATTGCAGAGTGTTCGCTGTCAACAGGGATAATCTCTTTCGCAACCTCTGTTATAAAGTTTCCAGCACAGACCAAAGACTCCTTGTTTGCAAGGGCTAACCTTTCCCCTTTCTCTGCAGCCCAGTAGGTCGGGAGAATTCCTGCAGACCCGGAAATTGCGCAGACTGCAACGTCAAACTCTGTTTCATCTATGAGCTTTTTTATTCCCTTAAGGCCTACTTCTGAGTAGAGGGCTACTCTTTCAACGTTAAACTTCTCTTTCTGCTCCTGCAGTTTCTCCCTGTTTGACCCTGCAACAAGGCCAACAACTTTAAACCGCTGTGGGAACTGTTCAACAACTTCTAGCGTGTTCTCCCCTATTGAACCTGTTGAGCCGAGTATTAAAACTTTTTTAGAGCCTTCCAAGGAGCTCCTCCAGGCTCTCAACCCTCTCCTGCTTTCCCGTCTCAAGCTCCTTCAGAGAGAAGAACTCTCCCTCAACTTCTTCCTCTCCGATTATCACAGCAAAGGCCGCCCTCTCCCTGTCTGCAGCCTTCATCTGGGCTTTAAAGCTTCCCTGCCTGTGGTCTATCTGAGCTTTTATTCCCTTACTCCTTAAAAACTCTGCAACTTTCAGCCCTCTCCTGTATGCCTCCTCTCCCCTTGTAATTACAAAAACTCCTTCCCTCTTTTCCTCCTCTTTCGGCAAAAGGAGTAAAACCCTGTCTATTCCCATTGCAAAGCCTAAAGCGGGAGTGTCCGGTCCTCCAATCTCTTTAACAAGGTCGTCGTAACGGCCGCCGGCAAGTACTGTGCTCTGGGCTCCAAGCCGGGAGCTCTTAAACTCAAAGACGGTTTTCGTGTAGTAGTCTAATCCCCTGACAAGGAGTGGGTTCTCCTTAAACTCAACTCCCAGAAGGTTCAGGTATTCTTTAACCTTTTCGTAGTGCTCCCTGCATTCATCGCACAGGTAGTCTGTGATTTTGGGAGCTCCCCCCACAACCGCCTGGCAGCCCTCTTCCTTACAGTCAAGAACCCTCAGAGGGTTCCTCTCAAGCCTCTCTCTGCAGGTTGGGCAGAGGGAGTCAACCTTTTCCCTCAAGAACTCAATTAAGGCTCTCCTGTAGTTGGGCCTGCACTTTTTACACCCAATTGAGTTTATCTCAAGCTCAGCTTCAACCTTCAGCCTCTTTAAAACTTCAGATGCCATCTTTATGAGCTCTGCGTCTGTTCCAGGGTTTTTGAGTCCGAAAACTTCACACCCTGCCTGGAAGAACTGCCTCTTCCTTCCCGCTTGAGGCCTCTCAAACCTGAACATAGGCCCAACGTAGAACCACTTTGTAAAGGGCTCTTTAGCGAAAACCCCGTGCTCAACGTAAGCCCTTACGGCAGATGCCGTCCCTTCAGGCCTTAAAGCAATTACTCTGCCTCCCTTGTCCTCAAATACGTACATCTCCTTCTGGACGATGTCTGTTGCCTCTCCAACGCTCCTTGAGAAGAGCTTTGCCTCCTCAAAGATGGGAAGAATTACCTCCTTAAACCCGTAGAGCTCCACAGTCTCCTTGAAGGCGTCAACAACCTTCTCAAACCTTAAGCTCTCTGGCGGCAGTATATCCTCAACGCCCCTTATAGCCTTAAACTCCATAGCTCTCTACCACCTCCGCCTTTTCTGTTCCGCAGAACCTGTCTCCGGCATCTCCAAGGCCGGGAACGATATATCCGGCATCGTTAAGCCTCTCATCAACAGATGCCGTAATTAATTTAGCCTCAGGAAACTTCTTTAGTCTCTTTATCCCTTCAGGTGCTGAAACTACAGAGACAAAAGTGATTTCACTCTCGGGGATGCCGTTTTCCTTCAGGATGTTAACGGCCTGCTCTGCCGTTCCTCCCGTTGCAAGCATCGGGTCAAGGATTACGTATTGGGCTCCGGGAACTTTCGGAAACTTAATGTAGTAGTTAACGGGTTTCAGAGTTTTCTCGTTCCTGTAGGTTCCTATAAAGCCTATCCTTCCTTTCGGAAAGATGGAGACAGCCGGCGGAATGAGTGAAAGCCCTGCCCTTAGAATGGCTATGAAAACAACTTCCTGAGAAATCCTTTTTGCAGTGCCCTTTGCTACCGGCGTTTCAACCTCTGCTTTTTCTGTTTTTAATTCTTTCAGAGCTTCTGAAATCAAGAGAACTCCAATCCTCTCAAGGGCTTCTCTGAACTCCTCAGGTGGCGTTTCCCTGTTCCTCAGTCTATAAAGGAGCTCCTCCTTCAGCGCCCCCTCAATCACCTTTAACTTCACTTCATTAACCTCTCTGCCAGTTGAGTTATCGGTAAGTCCTGGTAGTCTCCTTTAAGAGTATCAAGGATGTTCTTCGCATCGTTTATTCTCTTCTCTTTAACTGCGATTAGTAGCCTGTCGTAGAGGGCTTCCGGGTGAGTCCACTCTTCCCTTTTAACCTTCTCAAGAATTCCTTCCGCTTCTTTCAGTTTTCCTCTGTCTATGTAGAGAGCTCCCAGTGAAGTCTTAGACGGGGGAGAGAAAAGGAAACTCTTACCTTTTGAGAGCTCCACAAGGTATTTCTCCTTTCCGTCAAGCTTTCCTAAAAGAAACTCTGCAACTTTTGAAGAGGGAGCTCCCGGGTACTCCTTAACCGCCTTCTCAAACAGGGAAAACGCCTTTTTCTTCTCCCCTTTATCCAAATAGTAGAGCCCCTCGTCAACTATCCTTGCCGCTTTTGACTCAACGGACGAAAGGTGCCAGGTGTAACCTCCATAGGTTCCGCCGATAACGAGAAGTGCTAAAATAAATAAAAGTAGCTTTTTCCTGTGTTTCTCAAGGAAGTGGAGGAGTGAGTAAAGGTCTGAGACAAGCTGTTCTGCCTGCGGGGTGTCAATTTTCTCAGGTATCGGAACTTTCGGTTCTTCCTTCTCTTTCTTCCTGTAAGCCCTGTAGGGTGGCTTTTTCAACTTCCAATCCTCCAGTTAGTTTGTTCCAATTTTACCAGCTGGGGTCGGTAAATGTTCAGTAGTAGCAGGTTCTACACCGTTATTTTGTGGGTGTTCATACTCTGTGTTCTGGCTTTTACAGGGTTCAACTACTACTTCTTTGAAAAAGAGATACAGGGTGCTATCTACACAACTACTGTTGCGGAGTCTAAAAAGAAACTGAGTTCAATAGTAGATTCTGCCGTTGATATGTCTAAGGTTGAAGAAAAACTTTTTGTTCAGATGGCGAAGGAAGAAGCTAAGAATGAGGTAGAAAACGCCTGGGCTGTTGCAAATGCTATTTATCTTTTCTGTAAAAGTAAAGGGTGTAGTAAAAGGGAGACGGCGGCTCTTATAAGGAGAGCTCTCTCTAAATTTCGTTTCTTTGACGGTGAGGGCTACATCTTTATAGACTCTGTCAAGGGAAAAGTAGTTCTGAACCCTGCTTACCCAGAAATTGAAGGAAAGAGTATGTGGAACTGGAAGGACTTGAGGGGTACTTACGTCCACAGGAAGTTTGAAGAGATAGCTCTCTATTCTCCATCTGGTGAAGGATTTGTTTCCTACTACTGGTATCTGCCTGGATCTAAAAAAACTGATTTAAAAATCTCCTTTATAAGGTATTTTAAGCCTTTAAATTGGATTATAGGAGCCGGTTTCTACAAGTCTTACGTTGAAAGTAAAGTAAAAGAGCACGTTCTTAAAACCTTGACTCCGTTTAACGTTTTTATTATTGACCTTGATCAAAATAAGATTTTCCAGTTTAATTTCTTGAAAGGTTTAAAAACGGCTGATCTAAAAGACGGGGTTCTTATAGAGTATCAGAATAAGATTTATTACGTTAAATATTTTCCAGATTGGAACTGGATAGTCGGCTCTTACGTTACTGGAAACGACCTCCTTCAAACCGTTTATTACCTGAAGGAGCAGTTTCTTACAAGAGTTAATACGGCTTTAGGAGTTAGCTCTATTTTTGTTGCTCTTATAGTTATTGCCGCAAGTTTAGGCCTTTACAGGTCAAACAGAGAGCTAATTAAAACAATTTCTTTCTTAAAGAAAAGGGAAAGAGAACTCCGGAATCTCAGCAGACGATTAAAACTTACAGCTTTTAAAGATGAAATTACCGGCTTACCAAACAGGAAAAAACTTTTAGAGGATGTTGTCAATCTTAGGACCAGCAGAAATCTCCATTTTGCCCTTGTCAATATAAGAAACTTCAGGGATGTTAATGAGCTCTTTGGCTATGAGGAAGGTAATACCATACTTAAAGAGTTTGGTAGGGAGCTCCGCCGTGTTGTCAAAAAGAAAGAGCGCCGATGTTCCGTTTACAGAGTGAGAGGTGATAAATTTGGCGTTTTAGGGTGTGATTTTAACGATGCAGGATTTATAGATCTGATTCAGAGAGTAATAAGAAACCTTGAAGTGAAAGACTTTGCTGTTGGAGATATCAGTTTCAGATTAGATGTTGTTGCTGGAATCTCAAAAAACCCAGATGAGTTTCTAATAGAATCTGAAATTGCAGAAGAAGAGGCTAAAATTAGAGGAATTGACCTCTACGTTTTTGATGAAGAATTGAAAGAGAAGTTTAAAAACCTTGAGAAAAACGTAAGAATTGCGACTGAAATTAAGAAAGCTTTGGAGAAAGATAGGATTGTTCCCTACTTTCAGCCGATCGTTGAACTTTCTAACCTTAAACCTGTGAAGTATGAATCACTGATGCGAATAGTAGGAAGTGACGGGAATCTGCTTAACCCGGGAGAGTTTCTTCCTGTAGCTAAAAAGATCTCAATCTACAGGAAGCTTTCTAAAGTTATTATTGAGAAGTCCTTTAAAGTTGCTGCAGAGAAGGGTGTGAATATATCGGTTAACCTTTCCGCAGAGGATATTGCAAGTTCTACAATGGTTGACTGGATAGTTGCTGCCATTAAACACTACGATATTGCTGAGAGGATATGTTTTGAGGTTGTTGAAACAGAGGCTTTCAGTGATATAAAGAAACTTGAGAATTTCTACTTCAAAATAAAAGAGTTGGGGAGTTCCCTTGCCATAGACGACTTTGGAAGCGGATACTCAAACTACGAATACCTTGCCACAGTAAAACCAGACTTCATAAAAATAGATGGAAGCCTTATAACAAAAGTTGTTACTTCAAAAGAAATAGAGAAGCTTGTTTCTCACATAGTCCAGTTTGCAAGAGATCTTGAAATTAAAACTGTTGCCGAATTTGTCAGCAGTGAGGAAATACTCAACAAAGTCAAAGAGCTTGGAGTAGACTACGGCCAGGGCTTCTACTTAGGTAAACCATCTCCTGAAATTCCCTCAGGTTAGGATTCCAGCAGGACTTTAAAAGTTCTCTCTGAACAGCGTTTCAGAGCGCTAAGGTTGTAGCCACCCTCTAAGGTGAAGAGGAGTGGAGCGGAGAGCTCCCTCCCTGCGTCAACAATTTCCTTCACTATGAACTCAACGCCGTCGTCTGTAACTTCAAGTCCTGTTAACGGGTCGTCTCTGTGGAGGTCGTATCCTGCTGAAACCAGAATTATCTGAGGCTTAAACTTCCTAACGGCCTCTCGGAAAATTCCGGAATAGACGGTTTTATACTCAATGTCTCCGCTTCCTTCTCTCATTGGAACGTTTAAGATGTGGTTGTTGTTCTCTTTATCGCTTCCCGTTCCTGGGTAGAACGGGTACTGATGGGTTGAGAAGTAGAAGACTCTCGGCTCGTTGTAGAAGATGTGCTCTGTTCCGTTTCCGTGGTGGGCGTCAAAGTCGACTATGAAAACCCTTCCCACTCCCATTGAGAGGGCTTTAACAGCTGCAACTGCAACGTTATTGAAGATGCAGAAGCCCATAGCTCTGTCTCTCTCTGCGTGGTGGCCCGGTGGACGAACTGCACAGAAGACGGCATCGTACTCGCCTGAGAGGAGGAGCTCCACCCCCATCTCGTTCGCTCCAGCGGCTACAAGGGCAGCATCGCAGGTGTAGGAGTTGTAGTAGGTGTCCGGGTCAAAGAAACCGGGGGCGGTTTCTCTGCAGGAAACGATTACGTCTGTTATGTAGTTCTCTGAATGAACGGCTCTTAAATGGTCGTAGGAAACCTGCCTGGGCTTTAGAACAGGAATTTCCATCTCTTGAACAGGCTCCATGAAGTATTTGAGCCTTAAAGCGTTTTCAGGATGTGTAGGTAAGTCGTGTTTCAGGAATATCTCATCATAGATAACTGCAGTTCTCAACTCAGCTTCCTCACTATTTCAAATTCTGCCCTTCTGTTTTCAACATCTACACTTAAGAGCTTTGCAAGGACTCTATCTCCGATTCTAAATACTGTTCCCGTTTTCTCTCCAACCAAACAGTACTGCTTTGGAACGCAGATGTAGTAGTCGTTCTTAAGGTTAGAAACGTGGATAAATCCAGGAATAACCTGTTCTATTGTTTCTATGT
>WFNZ01000057.1 GCA_015488335.1 Thermovibrio sp. | reverse complement strand
GGGGGAACTCCTCTCTCTATCAAAAGACAAAAGTTTCCTGAAAGAGCTCGGTGTTCCGTCTCTAAACGGGTTTCTCTTTCCAGATACCTACTACATAAACGAGAAAGATGGCTGCAGAAAGGCTGTTGAAGTTGCAGTTAAACGGTTTAAAGAGGTTGTGGAACCTCTTTTCAGGAACTACACTCCTCCAAAAAAAGTAAGAGATGCCCTTGGAAAGCCAGACCTCCTCCAGATAGTAACCGTTGCGTCTATTGTTGAAAAGGAAACTTCAATACCTTTAGAAAGACCACTGATAGCTGCGGTTATCTACAACAGACTGAAAAGGGGAATGGAGCTCCAGTGCGACCCAACTGTTATCTACGCCCTAAAACTGAAGGGAAAAGATGTTAAGAGACTAACCTACAGAGATCTCAAGGTTCCATCCCCTTACAATACTTACTACGTTAAAGGATTACCTCCTTACCCTATCTGTAATCCATCACTTTCCTCCATAAGAGCTGCACTCTACCCGGCAGATGTCAATTACCTCTACTTTGTCGCTACAGGAAAGGGCGGTCACGTTTTCAGCAGGAGCTATAATCAACACTTAAAAAACGTTGAAAAGTTCAGGAAATGGCAAAGAAAAAACGGTTTGTAGTAGACGGTTCAGGCGAAAAGTATCCCTTCTCTAAGGGTGTTCTTGCAAGGTCTTTAATGAAAGTGGGACTATCGGTTGAAGACGCCTACAGAGTGGCAGACTCCGTTTCAGCAAAGTTAAGTGGAACAGTTACAACAGACGAACTTATAGACCTGGTTTTTAAAACCCTTAAAGAAAAGTTCGGTAAAAAGGTTGCCAACAGATACAAGGCTCAGGTTAAAGAAAGAGAAGTTCTTGTCTGTGAGGAGTGTGGAAAGGCCTTCGTTCCCTTTTCAAGGGGAATTCTTGCGGCCTCTATCCGCTCTGCTGGAGTTGATACTAATGAAGCTTTTGAGATTGCGAAAGAGGTTCACGACACACTCGTAAAGAAGGGAAAGTTCAGAGTTAAGAGAGCGGAGCTCCGACAGCTAACGGCAAAGCTCATTAAAAAGAGGTTGGGTGAAGAATTCTCAAAGAGATACCTCCTGTGGCGGAAGGCCAAAAAGTTAGAGAAGCCGATAATTATCTTGATAGGCGGAGCTACGGGAGTAGGGAAATCGCGGCTCGCCTCTGAGCTTGCCGGAACTTTAGAGATAAACAGAACGGCCTCTACAGACTCCATAAGGGAAGTTATGAGGAAGATGGTTTCAAAGGAGCTTGCCCCTTCCCTCCACGTTTCCTCTTACGAGGCAGGGGATTTCCTCCCTCAGCTTTCAGAGACTCCTAAAGAAGAAAGGATAATCTACGGGTTTTTAGACCAGAGCGATAAGGTTCTAACGGGAGTAAAAGCCGTTGTAAACAGGGCGATAAAAGAGAACGTGAGTTTGGTTGTTGAGGGAATTCACCTGATACCGGGAGTTGCAGATCTCTTTAAGGATAAAGCCTACGTTGTCCATATAATTCTTACAACTTTAGACGAGGAGCTCCACAGGGGAAGGTTCTCATCAAGGGAGAAGAGCTCCCAGAGAACCAGCAAGAAATACCTGAAAAACTTTAAAGCCATAAGGAAGATTCAGGACTTTATCTACAGCAAGGCAAAGGAAAAGGGCGTTCCTGTAGTTGAAAACATAGATTTTGACGAAACCAGAAAGAGAGCCCTTGATATCATTACAGAGCAACTTCTGAAAGAGGTAGAGGTGTAAATTGACCTGGCTCTTTGTAGGACTGGGCGGTTTCTTCGGTGCCATCTCAAGGTTTCTGATAGCCGGTTTTGCCCAAAAAATTGCTGGAACAACTTTTCCCGTTGGAACGTTAACTGTTAACGTTCTGGGTAGCTTCCTCATAGGCTTTTTAGTTCCCCTGTTTGAAAACATAATCGCCCCTCAGTGGAAAGCCTTTTTCATAACGGGATTTTTAGGAGCTCTCACAACCTTCTCAACCTTCAGCTACGAAACAACTGTTCTCCTTCAGGAAGGGCTCATAGCAAAAGCCCTTCTCAACATCACACTGAACGTGGTTCTCTGCATAACAGCAACCCTCTCTGGAATGGCCCTCTTTCAGTCAATCTTCAAGCTTTAACTTTTCCCTCTCCCTTCCTACATTTAATTTCAGAAAACAGTTGAGGAGGGAGAGATGTTGTTTGACCTTGAAAGAGGAACGTTTCTCGTAAAACTTGCAAGGGATGCCGTTGAGGAATACCTGAGAAGGGGAGTAAAGATAGAACCGCCCCCTGAAACGCCTCCAGACCTCTACGAGAACAGGGGAGTTTTTGTTACGCTGAAAACGTATCCACAGAAGGAGCTCCGTGGGTGTATAGGCTACCCTGAACCGATAATGCCCTTAGTCCTTGCAACGATAGATGCGGCAATCTCTGCAGCAACAAGAGACCCCCGGTTTTACCCGGTTGGAGTTGAGGAACTTCCAAAATTACTCTTTGAGGTAACAGTTCTTACCCCACCCCAGCCGATAGAGGTTCCACCAGAGGAGCTCCCCAAGGCCATAAAAGTTGGAAGGGACGGCCTGATAGTTCGGTGTGGATACGCCAGCGGACTCCTGCTCCCACAGGTTCCTGTAGAGTGGGGTTGGAACGAGGAGGAGTTTTTGGCTCAAACTTGCGTAAAGGCAGGCCTTCCACCAAACTGCTGGCTTGACCCAAGGTGCCAGTTCTATAAGTTTCAGGGGCAGATATTTACAGAAACTGAACCCTACGGGGAAGTTGTAGAGGAGAAAATCTCTTAAGGAGGAGACGTTGCACGACTGGATACTGAACTTCTTAATAGCCGTTCCTGGAATTCTGTGGGCAATGAGCGTTCACGAGTTCGCCCACGGATACGTTGCCTACAAGCTTGGAGACCACACACCAAAACTTGCAGGAAGGTTAACCCTCAATCCTTTAGCCCACATAGACATTTTAGGTTTCATTGCCCTTTTCCTGGTCCACTTTGGCTGGGCAAAACCGGTTCCCGTAAACCCGCGGAACTTCAGAAGAGCTCCATCTTGGAAAGTGGGAGAGATTTTAGTAGCTTTCGCAGGCCCTTTTGCAAACTTCTTGAGTGCATTTATTTTTGTCCTGTTCCTTAAATACTTTCCGTTTTCAGCACTTCCCCCTTCCGTAGCCGAACCCCTATTCCTGATGGTTAAATACGCCGTCTTTATAAACGTCGCCTTCGGAGTCTTCAATCTCCTCCCAATTCCTCCTTTAGACGGCTCAAAAATCCTTGAAGCACTTCTTCCTCCTAAACTCTGGATCAAGTATAAACAGATTGAACCTTACGGCCCGATAATTCTCATAATCCTCCTGATAAGCCCCGTTCTGAACTGGATTCTGGTTCCTCTGGTAAACGGAATGGTTAGAGCAATGTTCTTTTTAACCTGATTGAGAGGAAATTATGGTCTTTAAAGAGCTCATTAAGAAGAAAAGGGATGGAAGAGAGCTCTCCAAAGAGGAGATTGAATTTATAGTGAACTCGTACACAAAGGGAGAAACCCCCGACTACCAGATGGCAGCCCTTCTAATGGCCATCTTTTTCCAGGGGCTCAACTACGATGAGACCCTATACCTCACAGATTCAATGCTCCGTTCCGGTAAACAGGTCGTTGTAAAAGCAGAAGGAACCCTCGTTGACAAGCACAGCACAGGAGGAATTGGAGACAAGGTCTCTCTTATTATCGCTCCGGTTCTCGCAGAGCTCGGTTTTAAGGCTCCACTCCTTGCAGGAAGGGCTTTAGGGTTTACCGGGGGAACAATAGACAAGCTTGAGAGCACCGGAATGAAGGTGGAGCTCTCCGATAAAGAAATTTCGGAAGTCACAGAGAGGTTCGGCTTTTCAATCTCTGCTCAAACGCCTGAAATTGCTCCGGCAGACAGGAAGATTTACGCTCTCAGAGACGCAACGGCAACTGTTGAGAGCATTCCGCTAATCGTTTCAAGCATTCTCAGTAAAAAGCTGGCCGTTAACACAGAGGCAATCGTCTTTGACGTGAAGGTAGGAAGCGGAGCCTTTATGAAGACAATGGAAAAGGCTAAAGCCCTTGCAGAAGGGCTTGTTCAGGTGAGCAAGCTCTACGGGAAGAGGGCGGGAGCTCTCATAACCGAGATGAGCCAGCCTTTAGGTCTTTTTGCAGGAAACGCTCTTGAAGTTCGTGAAGCTTTAGACTCCTTAAGAGGAACTATTCAACCGGATCTTTTGGAGGTAGTCTCCTCACTTGTAGGGGCTCTATACGAACTTACGGGCAGGGGAACCTTTGGAAAAGGAAAAAGCGATGCTGAAGAGGTGATTAAGAACGGCAGAGCAGCAGAGAGGTTCATAAACTGGGTAGAGTACTTGGGAGGAAACCCCTACCCTGAAATAAGAGCAAAGCGGTTCGTTGTTGAATCTCCAGCTGATGGTTACGTTTTAGGTATAGATGGAGAAGCCTTAGGCTGGCTCATAGTTGAGATGGGAGGAGGAAGAAGAAAGGCAGGAGACAAAATAGATTACTCTGTAGGCCTTGCATTCTTCAAAAAAGTTGGAGATAAAGTGGAAAAAGACGAGCCAATAGGGGAAATCTACTACAACGCAGGAGGTGTAGAAAACCTCAGTATCAAGTTCCTCTCGGCTTTCCAATTTTCTAAAGAACCGGTAGAAAAACCCAAGCTCATCAAAGGAAAGGTGGTTTAAAACCAATTACAGCATAAATTCAATTGGAAACAACGGATACAGGAGGCAGTATGTCTGCAGAGGTAATCAAAAAAGCGTCTGAGCTTGCTCAGGCAATTGCAGAAAGTGAAGAGCTTGCAAACTTCAGGGCCGCCGAAGCCAAACTCAGAATGGATCCGGAGGCAAGCCAGCTCTTAAACGAAGTTCAGAGACTTCAACAGATGGCACAGATGTCTGGAAGCCCTGAAGCTATGCAGCAGCTTGAGGAAGCGTTCAACAAGTTTGCAGAGCACCCCGTAGGAAAGGAGTATCTGGAAGCGAACCAGAAGTTCAGCCAGATGCTTGAAACCGTTAACGCCCTTCTTCAGGAAGCCATTGAAGGGCCAAAGCAACACGGCCACGGCTGTTCCGGATGTTCTGGTTGCGGAATGTAACAAATGGCGGGGTTACTCCCCCGCCATTTCCCTGTTTCTCCTCAGTATTTCAATAACCTCTTCATCTGTTGTCTGTGAAAAATCCTGGTAAAACTGCCCCACCGCCTGAAAGAACTCAGGAGCGTATAGAACTACTAAATCGTCAACGAGCTCTCTAAACTCCGGAACTTTATCTGCCGGCATAACGGGAACTGCAAGGATTACCCTGTTGGGGTTTTGTCTCCTTAAAGAAGAGATTGCAGCTTTTACTGTTAATCCCGTTGCTATCCCGTCATCAACCAAGATAATATCTCTACCTTCCAAAGGAATCCTTTTTAGACTTGAAAGGTATTTCTCCCTGCGCCTCTCAATTTCTCCAATCTCTTCACGGGCTTTTTTCTCTATGTAATCTTTAGTTATGCCCAGAGCCTCAAACGGAACGGAGGGGTTCAGAAGGACATATCCGACTTCTGTTACAGCCCCAACGGCAAACTCTTCGTTGAAGGGAGCTCCTATCTTCCTCGGTATCACGAGCTCAATGGGAGCTCCCAGTGCCTCAGCAATCGGCTCTGCAACAACAACTCCACCTCTGGGAATTGCAACAACAACCGGGTTTACAAGAGTTCCGTCAAATTTCTCCAAAATTGCACGGGCAAGGAGCTCCCCTGCGTGGCGCCTGTCTCTAAAGACCATCTCTCCCTCCAAATCTTTTTAATTCAAATTACTGCCACGCAGGGAGAAACTCAACTACTCAACGAGGGAGTAGAGGAGCTCTATCTCCTCTTTCCAGATTGAAGGGTCAATCGTTTCAAGAATCAACGGAATGTTGTCAAGCCGCGGGTCGTTCATTATGAACCTGAACGCGTCTAAACCAATGTTTCCCTTTCCAATTGAGTGGTGCCTGTCAACACGGCTCCCAAGCTGTGATTTGGCATCGTTCAGGTGCATACCTTTCAAATACTTAAACCCTACAATCTGGTCAAACTCTTCCATCGTCCTTTCGTAAGCTTCCCGGGTTCTGATGTCGTAGCCGGCAGCAAAGAGGTGGCAGGTATCTAAACACACCCCTATACGGGACTTATCTTCAACAAGCTCTATAATCTGTGCAATGTGCTCAAACCTGTAGCCTACGTTAGAACCCTGACCTGCTGTATTCTCAATAACCAAGACAACATCTTTAGTCCTTGAAATAGCCTCGTTTAAAGAGTTCGCAACTATCTTTAAACACTCTTCCTCAGAAACCTTCTTGAGATGGCTTCCCGGGTGAAAGTTCAGATATTTGAGTCCCAACCGGTAGCACCTTTCAATCTCATCTATGAACGCTTCTAAGGATTTTCTCCTCTTTTCAGGTTCGGGGCTTCCAAGGTTTATCAGGTAGCTGTCGTGTGGTAGAACGTGCTCCGGTTTAATGCCTACCCTCTTAAGGTTTTCCTTAAACTTGTTAATAGTTTCCTCGGTTAATGGTCTGGCCTTCCACTGCCTCTGATTTTTAGTAAAAAGGGCAAACGCTTTTGCCCCGATTTCTTTAGCGTTGAGAGGGGCGTTAAAAACGCCACCGGCAGTGCTGACGTGGGCTCCCACAAACTTCAAGACAACCTCCTTTTCAGAAAAAGTGTTGTTAATTTTGCCAGATTGACTAAATTTTGTATGGCAGAAAGCCCGGGTGGCGGAATTGGCAGACGCGCAGGACTCAGGATCCTGTGGGCTCACGCCCGTGCGGGTTCAAATCCCGCCCCGGGCACCACTTAGCAGATCTCTGTACGGCCTATAAACGTAGGAACGGAAATTCCTCCTAGTTCTTCACATAAACCACACCCACAGGAAGCAGGAAAACAGAATCCACAGGTTTCTGAGAGGAATTTCTCTATCTCTGCTTTTCCGTCTTCAAAATTTGGTACAGGCTTTACAGCTATACCGAGTTTTATACCATCAGAGAGGAGATACTTGAGACAGGGATTGTGGGTTAAAAGAGTCGGTACCTCCTTTTTCATGGAGTTGGCTATTCCCATATAGAGAATTCTGGTGATAACACTAACTGTAAAACCTCTATAGTGATGGAGATAAAACCTTACTACAAGTTCTTTCCCATGTTTTCTACCCAGAGTTGAGCTGTTTAGAACTCCCAACCAATAAGTTCTAACACCCCTGGCGTTTACAAGGGCAAAAAACAAATCCTCTGGAAGGTAGATGCTGAAAACAAACTTTCCATCTGGTAAAGTGGAAAGGTTCTCCAGGGAATAAAATTTACTCCAATACAACTTCCCCCCAGTAAATTGTTAGTTTGACAGGGTATCTAATATTAGAATTTTTCAACAGGAGGAACTTTAAAAATGGTTGAACTTATTAAACACCTAAATAAGCGGGAAAAAGTATGTGTTCTCTCTGGAGCCGGTTTAAGTGCTGAAAGTGGAATCCCCACATTTAGAGGAAAAGATGGGCTCTGGAACAAGTTTAACCCAACTGAGCTTGCAACTTTTGAGGCTTTTTCCCGGAATCCCAATCTGGTCTGGAAGTGGTATTTGTGGAGAATGCATTTGATTGCAAATGCAAGGCCTAATTTGGCTCACTACGCAATCGTAGAGATGGAAAAGTTCTTTCCAGAGTTCCTGCATATTACCCAAAACGTTGATGGCCTCCATAGAGAAGCAGGAAATAAAAGGTTTGTGGAGCTCCACGGCCACATCTTTGACGGGAAGTGCCGTTTCTGTGGAAAACACTACCATGCAGAGGCTTTCGGAAATCTCTATCCCCTTGCTTCAAAGAGCTTTCTGAGAACTATCTCTGAGGAGGAGCTGAAGGAAGAGGTTTTCAGAAGGGTTGATGAAGGGGAACTCCCCAGGTGCCCAAATTGTGGCGAGATTGTTGGTCCCGGAGTCGTCTGGTTTGGAGAGAGTTTACCTGAAGATGCCCTTGAGAAGGCCTTTGGTTTCTCTGAAAACTGTGACGTTCTCATAGTTGTTGGAACCTCTGGAGTGGTTCAGCCGGCCGCATCGCTACCCCTGATTGCAAAGAGAAAGGGAGCTCTCCTCATTGAGGTAAATCCTCAGGAAACACCTATTTCCCCCTACTGTGATTTAACTCTGAGGGAGAGCGCTTCTTCTGGCCTTCAGGAGCTCCTTGAGGCTTTAAAGAGGTAATACCGTAAGAACAGAGGTAAAACCTGTGTCTTCCCAACCTGTATTCCTTTAAAACGTTACCTTCCGGCCTTTGAGAAAGGAAGAGGGCTCCTTCTGGTGGCTTGGGGTTGAACTTTAAGATTTCATTCCTTCCCCTCTCAACGTAAAAGCAGAGCTGAAGGTATGTCGTTTTCGTGTAGAGGGGATACCCTGCAGAATCTCTAACGATCTCCCCGGCAACTTCCCTAACAGGGGGGTATTTAAACTGGGCAATCGGGTAGTAGTAAGAGCTGTAGAATCCTCTTAAAATCAGCATTAGAACAGAGATAAGGATAACAATGTAGGTAAAGTTAAACCTTGGAAGAAACAAGAAATAGATGGCGTAGAGAATAAAAATAAACTCTATGGTTGATTCAAGTATGATTGATGGATTTTTAGTTACGATAACTCCAACAACTATAGCCAAAGGAACAACAATTTCTGCTGTAAACCGTACAATCTCTTTAGCTCTCTTGTGGACTATCTGATAGTCAACCAGGTAGTAGGCCAGAATAACTGAAAGAAGGGGAAGTGCAGGAATCAGATACCTCAACCGGCTTCCCGGAAAGAGCCAGTAAAGAAGGGCATCAAGGGTAAAGGCAAAAAGAAAAACTCTTAAACTCTCACCTCCTGGAAGTTTCAGTAAATCTCTTTTCTTTTTAAGCAAAGAGTAGATGAAAACAAACGACCAGGGAAACGTTGCCAAAATGAGCCTGAATGGGTAGGTGAAGTAGTTTTTCAGGGCTTTTATCCCTGAAACTCTACCGGGAGCTCTTGAGAGAACCTCTGAAAAGAGGGTTTTTACTGCCTGATCCGTCTTAACTGCAAAAAGCCAGAGGAGAAAGGGAGAAAGACCTAAAACTAGGCCTATTAAATGCTGAATGGAAAGGAGTTTTCTTAAGTCCCTCTTTACCAGAAAATAGGCAAATACAAAGAACAGAAAAAACTGAAACGCCGGAAGCCCTTTTGTTAAGAGAGCAAGGGATGTGAAGAAGTAGCCTGAGAACCAGGCGGGGAGCTCCCTTCCCCTCTCAAACAGGTAAAACCAGCTAAAGACGGCAAAAGAAACAAAGAAGGAGAAAAGTGTATCTGGCTCACACTTTGTCCCGTAGCCTATCAGAACAACGTAGAAGGTGGGGTAAATAAGGCTACTGAACAGGGCAATCCTTTCGCCAAAACTTCTCTTCATCGCCAAGAAAATCAGGACAGAGGTTAAAACAACAGATAAAGCGGAAGGAAGCCTGAGAGAGAACTCGCAGACCGTTCCGGAAAGGACGGAAAACAGAGACGTTATCCACTCGTGGAGAGGGGGTTTTTTAAAGTAGGGAATTCCAAGAACTGTAGGCTGGAGAAAGTTGTGGCTCTTAAGCATCTCAAAGGTGATAATCCCCCGCCGGGGCTCCTCGTGAATAAGAACTAAAACTCCTATATTAACCAGAAAGGAGATAAAAAGAAGAGAGAGAAACCATCTAAGAAAGCTACTCTCCCACCTCTTTCCCGTCTTTTCCAACTTCCCTGAAAACCTCCTCTGGAACGTCTGGCCTCTCTCCCACAGGACCGAACTCAACCTCTACAGAACCACAATTAGGGCACCTGTAGTAGCTTATCCACATAGAGGTAGAGCCGATTATATCCGAAACTTCTCCTTCTCTGTTAACATCTCGGGAGCCTATGTATTCAAATTCTCCAACATTCCCACAGGTTGAGCACTTCAAGAGCTTCCTGTAAACCATCTTTACTCTCCACGCCTTAGGCTATACTTTCTTACCACAGAATTTAACCGGTGGAAACGGTAATGAAAAGGAAAAACCTGTTAATTCTCTTAATTGTTTCGTTCATTCTCCTTGTGGCACCAAATGGCCTTTATTCTGCCTTTGACAAGGACGAGCCTAAATACCTTGAGGCCGCTTATGAGATGGTAAAGAGCGGAGATTACATCACCCCCTACTACAACTACCAGTATAGGTTTGATAAACCGATCTTGATCTACTGGCTGATAGCCCTTGGGTATAAAATTTTTGGAATTAACGAGTTTGGCGGCCGGTTTTTCGTTTCACTGTGCGGCGTTTTCGCCGTTCTCCTTCTCTACTGGTGGCTCTCAAGGTGGAGGAGTGAGAGGTTTGCATTCTGGTCTTCTTTAGTTTTCCTTTCACTCCTTGACTTCATCGTTATGTCCTCTGTTGCAATGCCAGATATCGCCCTGACCTTCTTCATAGAGGGAGCTCTCATCTTTTTCTTTGAGGGATACCACAGGAAAAGCGCAAACTTTTACAGGCTTGCCTTCCTCTTTTCAGGCCTTGCAACCCTTACAAAAGGACCTGTAGGGCTTGTTCTTCCCGGTCTCATTGCCATTTTCTATCTCGCTTTAAGGAGAGACCTTATTAAAACTCTGAAGGAGATTCCCTGGTTTTCAGGGTTTGGAATCTACTTTGCCGTTGTTCTGCCCTGGTATGGAGCAATTCTCCAAAAACACGGTTACCAGTTTTTCAAAGACTTCATAATTTTCCACAACATCCACAGATTTACAGGGAAAATTCCCGGCCACCCAACGGCCTGGTGGTACTACTTTGTCAACTACTTCTGGCTCTACCTCCCCTTTTCTCTATTTTTCCCGTTTGCACTCTACTATCTGTTCAAGGAAAAACGGGTTTGGGGAGACAACGTTTTGGAGTTTTCAACAGTCTGGTTCTTTACAGTCTTTCTCTTCTTCCAAATAGCACACACAAAACTTGCCCATTACCTCCTTCCATCCTTCCCCGCTTTTGCCGTTATAACCACCTGGTATCTGTTCAACCTGAGGGAAAAGCTCTCACTCTACCTTACAGCCTTTCTCTTCACAACTCTTGCCCTTGCTGGTGGTGTGTTCTGGGAACTGAAACACTGGCCACCTGTAGGTCTTCTTTTCCTGATTCCCCCACTCATAGGCGTGTGGTGGGCAATCTGGACGAAGGATGCCCTTAAACCGATAACTTTGGGTTTTTTGACGGGAATGGTTCTCTTTAAGTGGGTTACGCTGCCAGCACTTGAACCGCTGAGGGCAAAACCCTTCATAGGGAAAGAAGTTAGAGAAATTAAAGAGCACTGCAAAGAGTGTAGAGTTGTCTTTTTAGACTTCTCAAGCCCCGAAATTGTCTACTACTACAGGGAAGGTAGATTAAGGGATTTAAACGTCAGAACTGTTGAAAAACTCCTTCAGAGTAAAGAACCCGTTGTTGTGATTACGAGGGAAAATAGACTCCAAAAACTTAAAGGAATTAAATACTACAGGATAGATGAAAGGCGGGAGCTCCTTCCCAAACACTCCATAGTTGTAATATCCAACTACCCGAAGGAGAGGCTCTATGGAAAAGGTTAAGAAGGTTTCTGTTGTTATTCCCGTTTACAACGAAGAGGAGAACGTTCCGATTCTCTACGAGAGGCTGAAAGAGGTTCTTGATTCTCTTCCCTACGACTACGAGATAATCTTTGTAAACGACGGAAGCACAGACAGAACAGAGGAGATTTTAGAGGAGCTGGCGAAAAAGGACAAAAAGGTTAAGATTATTGAGTTTGCCAGAAACTTTGGCCAGACTCCTGCAATGGTTGCCGGAATGGACTACGCAACGGGAGACGTAATAATTACTATGGATGGAGACCTCCAGAACGATCCCAAAGACATTCCAAGGCTCCTTGAGAAGATTGAGGAGGGCTACGACGTAGTCAGCGGCTGGAGGAAAAACAGAAAAGACGCAGCAATCTCAAGGAAGCTTCCGTCAAAAATTGCAAACTGGCTGATTGGAAAGTTAACGGGCGTAAGGATCCACGACTACGGCTGCACGCTGAAGGCCTACAGGAGTGATGTAATAAAGAGGGTTAGGCTCTACGGGGAGCTCCACAGGTTCATCCCAGCCCTTGCCTCAACAGTAACTTCCGTTGACAGGATTATTGAGATACCCGTTGAGCACCACCCTAGGATCTACGGGAAGTCAAAGTACGGAATTTCAAGGACGTTTAAAGTTATCTCCGACCTCTTTTTCATCTGGTTTATGAAGAAGTTTCTCCAGAAGCCCATCCACTTCTTCGGTCTCCTGGGGATAGTTCTGTTTCTGCTGGGAGCTCTCCCCTTTACCTACCTTGTAATCCTGAAGTTAACAGGCCACTCCATAGGGAACAGGCCTCTGCTCATCATCTCTGTTATGTTCATCCTTGCCGGAATTCAGATGTTCACAACAGGCCTGATAAGTGAGATGCTGATGAGGATCTACTTTGAATCCCAGAACAAGAAACCCTACGTTGTAAGGAGAGCTCTCAACGTTGAAGAGGGGTAGTTTAGCTGTTTCCTTAATAATTCTTGCCGTTTTCCTCTACTTCCTCTACGAGTACGACGTTTTTCACAACCTGAAGAGGATTTTAGGAGAGCTCTACCTTCCGTTCCTCATCCTCTCTCTTCTCCTCTATACCCTTACCTACTACTTCAGGGCAAAGAGATTTACGCTCTTCTTTCCTCAAATCAAAACGGAAGACCTTGCAGCAGTTATGGCTGTACACACTTTTTTTAACAACTTACTCCCTTTTCGCTCAGGGGAAGCCTCCTTTCCGATAATCCTCAAAAAGCTATTTGGAGTTGAAGGCGTAATCTCCTCTGCAGCCCTTGTTGTTGCAAGGCTCTTTGACCTACTTTCCCTCTCAATCCTGTTCACGATTGCAACGTTTGGGGTTTCGGTAAATAACAGGAAGTTCCTCTGGGTCTCCTTATTTCTATGTATTCTCATAGTTCTAACGTTAATTTTGGGTTTTAAACTTTTAAAACTTTTAAAAAAGCGTTTCGGCTTCGCTTCAGCCCTCTTTTTCTTCTTTTACGAGTTCAAGTCGGCACGGAACCTTATTTTTGTTTTCCTCTATTCCCTCCTCAACTGGCTTACAAAGTTCACCGCCTTTTACTTCATAATGAAGGCAGGAAGGCTGAACCTTAACTTCTTTGAGAGCACTTTTGCAGCGACTTTCGGAGAGCTGACAACGGTTCTACCCATTCACAGCATTGGCGGTTTTGGAACTTACGAGGCAGGTCTTGTTGGAGGCTTTGCCCTTTTAGGATTTAAGGGAAGCTACGCTCTAACAGTAGCCTTCTACTTTCACCTTCTTCTCTTTACTATGTCTGGCCTCCTTGCCCTTCTTGGTTGGGTTTACCTTTCCCGACGGATAAGAGTGAAATAACTTCTTCGGCAACCTCTTCTGGCGTTTTTCCCGTTGTGTCAACTGTAAAGTGGGCTTTTCTGTAAAAGGGAAGCCTTTTCTGGTAGAGTTCCCTCAGTTTCTCCTTCTCAAGGGAAGCGAGAGGTCTATTCCCGTCCCCTGAAATCCTGCCGTATAGGGTTTCAAAATCAGCGTAGAGGAAAACAGAAGTGGCAAGTGAGTTTATAACTTCCATGTTGTTCCTGTAGGCAGGAGCTCCACCTCCGGTAGAGAGGACAAAACTTCCCTCTCTACGAAGTTCAGAGATTAACATTTCCCTTTCTAACTCTCTGAAAAACTCTTCTCCTTCCTCTCTGAAAATCTCTGGAATGGTTCTACCTTCTCTTTCAACAATAACCGAATCAAGATCTACAAAAGGTAGAGAGGTCTTTTTTGAAAGGAGTTTTCCTACCGTTGACTTGCCACTACCCATAAAACCTATCAAAACTACTTTCATTACTTCACCGGAAGGGCAAATACAGGTCTGTAACCGCTGTCAGGGAGTTTAACAGCAATGTCGTCTCCTGTTCCGACAATTCCGTCAATTCCAGGATTGACGACCTTATCTCCCATCAAGTAGAAGTTGGTTCGCAAACACCCCTTAACCGGCAGTTTCTCCCTCACTTTGCCTTTTACTATCTGGTCTCTCAGTCCCCAGTTGATAGATTCTGGAACTTTCAGTCGGTTAAACTTCAAATAGCCCAAAGGGAGAGCAAAGTAGATAACCACCAGAAGAGCCAGAGCCTGAACAAAAAGCCTAAGTTTATAGGGGAAACTCTCCATAACCGTAAATTGTTTAATTTCTATTAAACCTGCTTCAATATACCTTAAAATGTCAGAGAGAGTCAAGCCGTATCTGTAAACCTCTTCTCTACTAACAGGCCGTCTTGCAGTCCAGTGAGCCACCAAAAACGAAGGAACTCTTTTAACGTCTATCTTTGTTATTTCAAAGTAGGAGGGGAGCTCCTTCACCATCTCCAAAAAAGGGTCTTTAATAACCTGAAGCAGCTCATCTTCAAAAACCGGTATTCCAGATGTACACTGCTCTCCCTCTATAAACTCAAATTCAGGGGATAGGTCGTTTAAAAGCCACTTTTCTATAAAAACTTTCAGTGCCTTCTTCTCTGGAAAATCTGAGATATTTGTAGAGAGGTGAAAATTTATTCCATCGTAACAGATCTCTACTTCCTCATTAAAATAGGGAAGATAAAGGTCTAAAAGCCCACCCGTCTCTTTTAATCTATCAATAAAAATTATTAAATCATCTAAGCTGTTCAGCCGCCCCTTTACACGCTGCATATCAATCTTCCTAAGATTATATTAACGAGGAAAACTATAAGGGATGCAAGGAAAATGTGTCTTACGCGAGAGTTTATAAACGCTCTCATACCGGGAACTAAAAGGAGCTCCGGCTCAAAATTGCCAAAAGTAGCCAGGTAAAACCGGGCGAAGACTACGCCAGCAAGAATTCCTAACAGAAAACCGATAAGGTAATCAAACGGGAAAACATAACCCGGCAGAGGAGCAGACAGGTGAATAAGAACAGGGACAGGCGGCAGTTTCTCTACTGAAATTCCTTTTTTAAGGAGTTCGCCCTTTAAACGGTTGGCTTCCTCTAACTTGAGAAGGGAAGAGTAGGTCAGGTAGAGGTTGTACTTTAACTCTGGAGAAGGGTAGAGCTTGAAAGCGCTCTTAAAGAGAGAGAGAGCTCTCTTAAAATCCCCTAAAAGAAAGTAGACGTAACCGTAATCGTTAAAAACTATAGACTGACGAAGAGGATCAGAGAACTTTAAGTTTTCAAGCCTTTTAACCGCATCAACTTTGCCAAGGGCAAGCTGAGAAGTTACGCTTTCAACAGTTGAACTTCTCTCATCCAAAAAAACTTTCTTAATTAGATAGTCTGGAGCATAACCGTCTCTACTTACTTTGATGTAGTACAGTAAGTTGTCTGACTCTACTCTTTGAAAAGCATTATCGTAAATTACTTGTGAAATAAAAAGGAGAGAAGCAGCTAATAATAAGTAGAAACTTAAACGTTTTTTCTTCAAAACTGCTAAAAGTATAAAACCAAACCCTACAACAACATAAATCAGAGAGCCAATATTGACAACAAAAGACAAAACTAAAAAGGAAACTCCAGCTACAGTAAGGACTCTCTTCATAAGAGGCTGGATTTCAGTATTCTGAAAATAGAAGATAAACGTATAAAAAAGGAGAAGAAATAGAAAAACTTTAAGAGCAACTTCCAACGGATAGATGTAATAGGCCAACTTTTTGAAAAGAGTAAGTTCTGTCGTTGGAACTCTCTCTACCTGCGAACCCATCAAGTAGTTTAAATCGGGTATATAAGAAACAGGAAGACTTCCTTTAGCCTTTTCAATCTGTCTCAGGTCTAAAAGAATGGTGGATTTGGGTTTTCCTGACTTTAAATCTTCTTCAAGTTTCAGAAGAAGGTTATAAACCGACACAGGCGGAGAAGGTTTATTTTTAACTCCTGCATCTGTTTCTGGTAAAACCTTACTAAAAAGGCCAAAGCTAAAGCAGAGAACTAAGGTAAGCAACAAAGTCCTTACTATTTTCATAGTTCTCAATTCCCTCTATCTCCCACGTTCTAAAGCCCACAACTTTTTTCCCGAGCTTTAATGCGTGGGCTATTTCACTGAGAGTTCCGTAGTTTCCCCCAACTGCAACTACTATTTTACTTGCCGATGAAACAACTATAACGTTTCTTGCATGACCCATTCCTGAAGGAATTTTAATGTCAACGTAAGGATTAGAGAGGTTTTCATAGTGTGGAAGTATTCCAACGGTAAGTCCCCCTTTTTCTTTTGCTCCCCTTGATGCCCCTTCCATAACGCCGAAAAGCCCGCCGGTAATTAGAACGTATCCCCTCTCTGCAACAAGCCGCCCTACTTCTCTTGCTGTTTCGTAGAGGAGACTCCCCTCGGGAGCTCCCCCATCACCTATAACTGAAACTGTTTTCACTTCCTTCCCCTCAGGTATTCAACAAGTGGCTCTTTTATCTCAACCAGGCCAAGCTCTGTAATCTCCATCAGGTGGAGCCTCGTATCGTGACCACAGAGCCTGCAGCCGTCTATCCTGAAAAGTCTCAGAATGTCTCCGAGCTCCTTCTTGAAAGCCCTTGCCCTTGAAGGTGAAAGGAGAATCTCTTTTGATAGAACCACTGTGCAGTCTACAATGTGTCCTACGGCGTAGCCTCCGGCGGCCTCTGCGGAGAGCTCGTCGTGTCCGCTCCTCTTCTGTGAAACGAAGATGGCGGTCTGATACCACTTCTTCATGAAGTTAAAGAAAGCTCTTACGATTGAGCGGGCAAGCATCTCTTTCGCTTCATATAGCCCCGTAATTGAGTCTATCACCGTTCTGTGGCAGTGGTAGGTTCTGTAAACGTAAGCAAGGGTATCAAGCATTGTAGGGATGTCGTCTCTCAGCCTTGAGTTGCTGGCCGCATCTATCAGGATGATGTTATCCTCAATTTCCTCAAAGTTTACCCCCATTGCCAGAGCTCTCTCCTTCAGCCCCGCTGCAACGAAATTTGCAGGGCTCTCAACCGTTACAAAGCAGACCTTCTGCCCCATAGAGGCCTGTTTTATCGTGAACTGTTCGGCCATAAGGCTCTTACCGGTATCGGGCATTCCCGTAAGGTTTACAACGGCGTATTCGGGAATTCCCCCTAAGGGCTTGCGGACAGGTTTCCCATCTTCAACCTCAACTTTGAAAAAAAGATCATCTAATCCTTTTACGCCGGTTGGAACGCCCCGGAGCTCCGGCGCCTTCTTTACAGCCTCTCCAAGAACGTAAACGTAGTCTTTCATCACTTGAGGCTGCCTTTCGCTGTAGCTGTATCCTTCTGCCATCTCTCCCTCCTAATTGGTTTTAACTAAACTAACGCCCCAGTTTAAAAGCTCTTCTGTTGTCTTCTCATCTGGAGTTTCTGCGTAAACCCTGAAAACGGGCTCAGTTCCAGATGGCCTGAAGAGAATCCAGGAGTCGTTCTCAAAGATTATCTTAACTCCATCTATTGTTAAAACTCTGCTGACCTTCAGCCCTTTCCACTCTTTCGGCGGGTTCTCCTTGAGCCTTTCAAGGGCTTTCCTCTCTTCCTCTGAAACCGGCAGGTCAATCCTCTTGTAGTAGGCTGTTCCAAACTCTTTAAAGAGGTCTTCAACCATCTGCGAAACGGTCTTATCCTCTGCCAGCATCTTCTCAACCATTAATAGCCCCATTAAGAGGCCGTCCCTTTCCGGCAGGTAGTCAACGAGGGCGTATCCACCGCTCTCCTCTCCTCCAAAGAGGACTTTCTCCTTAACGATTACCTCGCTGATGTTCTTAAATCCAACTGGAACTTCAAGGAGCTCTAACCCCAACTTCCTGCAGACCCTATCTACTAAATAGCCTGTGCTGACGGTTTTAACAACAACACCTTCTCTATTTCCCTTGTTTCTAACAACGTGGAGAAGAAGCAGGGCATAGACTATCTGGGAGTTAACAAAATGGCCGTTTTCGTCAACTATTCCGACCCTGTCTCCGTCTCCGTCGTGGGCAATTCCTATGTCGGCCTTAACTGCTCGCACTTTCTCCATCAAGGCCGTTATGTTCTTCTCAACTATGGGTTCCGGGTGTTTCCCCCCAAAGAGGGGGTCTCTGTAGGCGTGAATCTCTGTGAGCTCGGCCTTTGTTCCAAGGAGAGCTCTGTACATAAGCCCCTGCTGGGCTCCGTACATCGGGTCGTGGACGATTTTTACAGGTTTCTCCTTAAAGAGGGAGAGCTCTACTTGCTCCCTTACCCCCTCAACGTAAGGAGAAACAAGGTCTTTTGTCTTGAACCCCCCAACGGGTCTTTCCATCTTTTCAGCTTCGGGGAGCTTTTCCTCTATTTTCCTTGTTATTTCCGTCCTTGCAGCTCCTCCAAAGCTCTCTTTTACCTTGTAGCCGTTGTACTTCCCGTAGTTGTGGGAAGCCGTTATGACAATTCCGTTGTCGTAATTTCCATACTTTGTGTTGTAAGAGACCGCAGGAGTCGGGCAGAAACCGTCTGAAAGGTCAACCTCAAGTCCCATTCCTGCCAACGTCTCCGCAACAAACTTTCCGTATTCCTCAGAGAGAAACCTCAGGTCGTAGCCGACAACAACCCTTTTCGCTCCTTCTTCCTTCAGCATAAGGCCGTGGGCAACTGCAACTTTCCGAAGGTTCTCAAAGGTAAAGTCCTTTGAGATTACACCTCTCCATCCGTCCGTTCCGAACTTTATCATTTTCCCTCCTAAATGATGAGTATCTGAACTGCCCCGATGAGAGCTCCCAGCACTCCTCCCATGAGGGTGATGTAGCGGAGCTCCTCATCTATCAATTTTAAAACCATCCCTTCAACCTCCTCTATCGGAAGGCTGTTTATCCTTTCACGAGCAAGCCCTTCTATGTCTATGGCTTCCAGGATTACCGGGAGCTCCCTCTCAATAACCTTCAAAAGCTCATCTGTTATAAAAGAGGAGAGGGCTTCTTTGTTCTCAGCTATCAACCTCCCTAAAAACTGAGAGACCTTCAAAGAGGTTTCTCCCTCAAGGAACTGGCGGAGTTCCCTCTCCTTTAGCTGTAAAACATATGAAGAGAGAGCTCTCTCTAAAATCTCCCCGAACTTTTTAAAACCTTCACCTTCCGTGTTTATTTCCCTGTTCATTAAATCCTGAACTCTGCTCCAGATGAGTTTTGAGACCTTTAGCTTAAAGTCTGGGGAACTTGAAGTTTTCTCTATTAGATCAACAGCAAGGTTTGTAAGCCTTTCGCTGAACGATGAGACCATTGTATCTGTAAGGAACGGGATAAATTCCCTGAGCCTTGAAAGGTTCTCCCTTATAAGGGAATAAACAACATCCCTGAACTCGCTCCTCTTTGACTCCTCTGCAAAGTAATCAACTATCTGGTCAATCTTCTCGTCTAAAAACTTCTCAAATTCCATCTTTAAACTCTGAGGAATAACCTCTCCAACCTTCTTCCCGTGGAGCTGTTTGAAAATGAAGTTTACAGCTCCTTCTGTTCCCTCATCTAAAACTTCTCCGAAAACCTCTCCCACTTTTCTGTCTCCGAAACGGGATGAGAATTCTGAGAGGAACTCACCGGAGTTCTCTTTAAAGCTTTCCAAAAAGCCCTCAACAAGCTGCCGCAGGCTCTCCCTTATCTTCTCCTCGTTGAGGCGTTTCCTGAGGGTTTCCTCAGTTAAGAGGTTCTCCTTAACCACCTTAGCTATCGCATCGGCAAGCCTGTCCCTCTTAGATGGAATAAGGCCGGGTGTAAAGGGAATTCTCTTTCCAAAAACGTAGTAAGCCCTGTAAGGCCTGAAGAGCATCTTTATGGCGACGTAGTTTGTGAAGTAGCCGATGAGAGCTCCCACCGCAGGGGGAACTATTAGCTCAACCAAGGCAGAACTCCTCCAAAACGGAGTAGATAGGACCTTTCTCTGTCAGCCTGCTCTCAATCAGGGCAACTTTCGGCTCTACCCTCTCTGCAAAGACAAACTCTTTCATTTTAAAGAGGTATGAGCTGAACTTCCCCCTGTGCCTCATCTTCTTTATTCTCAATAGGGTAACGTGGGGGGTAAAGTTTTCCTCAACCTGAAAGCCGAAGGGCATTAGAGCCCTATCAACACGGCTTTTTACCTCTTTAACCCCTTCAGAATCAACCCCAACCCAGAGAACTCTCGGCCTCTCTCTGTTTGGGAAAACTCCCAGCCCCCTGTAAATCACTTTCGGAGAGGGAGCTCCCTTGAGCTTCTGCTTCAGAAAACCGACAATTTGAGGAATTTTCTCCTCTTCAACGTCTCCCAAGAACCTGTATGTAAAGTGGAGGTTCTCCTCCTCAACCCACTTTCCCTCAATCTTCAAAGAGGAGATGAACCTCTTAACCTCTTTAAACTCTGGAATTGAGACAAGAGTTCCCACAAAGAGCCTCTTTTTCAAGTCCTCCTCCCTCTAAGGAGTTAAAATATTCTATAACAGACCCTAAAGGAGTAAAGCCTTGAAGAAGAAAACAAAAATTGTCGCAACCTTAGGCCCCGCTTCAACCGACCTGAAAGTTCTAAAAAGGATGGTAGATGCAGGGCTCAACGTCGTTCGCTTGAACATGTCCCACGGAACTCAAGAAGAGCACAGGGAGAGAATAGAGCTTGTAAGGAGAGTTGAAAAGGAGACGGGAAAACCCCTACCCATACTGATGGATCTGTGCGGCCCGAAGATAAGGATAGGAAAGCTTGAAAAAGAGCCCCTGTTCCTCCACAGGGGAGACAGGGTAGTTCTCACAACGGGAAAGCCGGAAAAGGGGAAGATAACGGTCAACTACCCGAAACTCCATGAGGAAGTCAAAAAGGGAGAGACAATCCTCCTTGCAGACGGAGCTTTCCGTCTAAAAGTAAAGGAAGTAAAGGGCAAAGACATTATCTGTGAAGTTCTGGTCGGCGGGCCCCTAACCTCCCATAAGGGGGTGAACCTTCCCCACACAAAGCTTTCCGTTCCGGCCTTAACGGAAAAGGACAGGGAGGATGTTAAGTTTGGCGTTGAGGCGGGAGTTGACCTTATAGCCCTCTCGTTTGTGAGGAAGGCTGAGGACGTTTTGGAGCTGAAAGACCTCTTAAAAGCTTTAGGAAAAGAGATTCCCGTAATTGCAAAGATTGAAAAGCCTGAAGCCGTTAAGAACATTGACTCAATCCTGAAGGTTTCAGACGGGATAATGGTTGCAAGGGGAGACTTGGGAGTGGAGCTCCCCGTTGAAAAAGTCCCGGTGATCCAGAAACAGCTCATAAGAAAGGCCAACGAGGCGGGGAAGCCCGTAATAACTGCAACCCAGATGCTCAAGTCTATGGTTGACCTCCCCGTTCCAACAAGAGCTGAGGTAACAGACATAGCAAACGCCGTTTTAGACGGAACAGACGCCCTAATGCTCTCCGAGGAGACCGCCGTTGGCAAATATCCGGTTAAGGTAATCAGAACTATGGCAAAAGTTGCCGCCGAGGCCGAGAAAATATACCCATACAAGAGGTATTCAGAATTCCCGGCAGACTCACTTCAGGACTCACTGGCAAAGTCGGCCTGCAACCTCTCAAGGGAGGTAAAAGTAAAGGCTGTTGTTCCATTTACAAGGAGCGGAGCAACGGCCTTAGCAGTCGCAAAGTTCCGCCCTCCCGTTCCCATCTACGCAGTAACCCACGACAGGGAAACCTTCAGGCGGCTCAACCTTGTGTGGGGAGTTAAACCCCTCTTAACAGTTCCGGCAGAGTCAACAGATAAAATCATCACAAGGTCAATAGAAGCGGCCAAAGAGAGAAAATTGGTTAAAAAGGGAGACAGGATAATTGTTCTGGCGGGAGCTCCCACCGGAGTTCCGGGAACCACGAACCTTTTAAAGGTTGTAACCGTTAAGTGAGGAAGTTATGAAGAAAATAGCCGGCCTTATTCTCTTTTTCCTGCTCTCTGCAGTTCTTCTTCTTTCAGGAGTTGAGCCTCAGGTTAAAAAAGGACTCTTTATCCTCCTCTTTGCTGCCGTTTTCTGGATATTTGAGATACTGCCTCTGCCGGTTACAGCCCTTTCAGTTCCACTTCTTGGAGTTTTTTTAGGAGTAGATTCAGTTAAAGGCTCGTTTTCCTCTTTTGCCCACCCGATCATCTTCCTCTTCTTTGGCGGCTTTGCCCTTGCAACTGCCCTTACCAAATACTCGTTAGACAGGCTCATAGCCTACAAAATCGTTTCCTTCTCAAAAGGCTCCTTCCTTTTATCGGCCTTTCTCCTCTTTACAGCAACGGCATTCGTTTCAATGTGGATAAGCAACACCTCAACAACGGCAATGATGCTTCCATTAGCCCTCGGAGTAATAGGAGCTGTTAAAGGAAAAGATTGGAGATTGAAACACTTTATCCTGTTAGGAGTTGCCTACTCTGCAAGTGTTGGAGGTATAGGAACACTTGTTGGAAGTCCGCCAAACGGAATAACAGCGGCAGACCTTGGAATTGGATTTACAGACTGGCTCAAGTTTGGCCTTCCAACGGTTCTGATTCTGCTTCCCCTCCTTTTCCTCATTCTCTATCTCTACCTCAGGCCAAAGACTGAAGGGGGACTTGCCTTTGAAGAGGTAAAGTTAGAGATAAGCAGGGAGAGAACTCTCGTCCTTACTGTATTTCTTATAACGGTTTTGGGCTGGCTCTTCAGCAAACCCATCTCTCACCTTTTAGGAGTCCACAAATACTTTGACGCAGCCGTCGCCGTTTTGGCCGTAGTTCTACTCTTTGTTTTTAACCTTGTAAACTGGAAAGAGATAGAAGAGGGAACAGACTGGGGAACGTTAATTCTCTTTGGCGGTGGAATTACCCTCTCCCACTTTCTGAAAGTAACAGGGGCCAGCAAATTCATAGCCCACATTTTTGTAGAAACCGTCAGCGGCTTTTCTCCATTCTTCCTGGTCCTGTCTGTTACTCTCTTTATGATTTTCATGACGGAGTTAATGAGCAACACGGCAACGGCTGCTATATTCGTTCCTATTCTCATATCGGCAGCAAAAGGTTTAGGCCTTCCGGCTGAAGAGCTTGCAATCCCTGCAGGAATCGCCGCTTCCTGCGCCTTTATGCTTCCCGTTGCAACTCCACCAAACGCAATAGTCTACGGAACCGGAGAGATAAAGCAGGAAAATATGTTGAAAGTGGGGTTTATGCTAAACATAACTTTTGCAGTAGTAATCGCTTTAATCTGTTATTTTGTTATTTGAGGTATTAATCAACGAGCATCTCTTTTAAAACGGCTTTTACCTCTAAAACTTTAGACGGGTCAATCTTTCCTAAGAACTTAACAAGTCTTCTTTTATCTATTGTCCTTATCTGGTCTAAAGCTATTTCTCCTTCTTTCCCATGGAAATTTATTTTTACCCTCGTCGGCCAACCTCTAATTTTAGTTGTCATCGGAGCTACTATAACCGTTTTCAAAACCTCGTTCATCTCATCTGGGGAGATTACGAGAGCCGGTCTGGTTTTTCTTATCTCTGAACCAACGGTAGGGTCTAAATTTACAAGCCAGACAGAATACTGCTCAACCTTCACCACTCCCACCAGCTCAGATCCTCATCTGCAAAAACGTCCTCTATTAACAGTTTTTCTTTTCCTTTTTTAAATTTCTCTTTCCATTCTTTTCTTGGAGTACGATCTTTCAGCTTCAGTATCTCTTTAACAACCGAGTAGTCGGAAACCTCTATAACTTCTTTAATGTCTCCCGGAACCTTTATGATAATTTCTCCCATAGCTTACTTCTCCCGAAACGCTTTCCAGCATAACAATCTATGCCAAGTAGAAAATCTACTCAACAAGGTCGTGGTAGCGCTCGGGGAGAATTCCGGCGGCGTAGTAGACCTGTGCAATGGCCTGCCTGTAGGCTGAAAGGGCTGCCACGTAGTTGCTCCGTGCCTGGTTGAGGGCTGTTTGAGTATCAAGGAGCTCCGTTATTGTGGCAAGCCCGTTCTTGTATCTCTTCTCAACTATCCTCAAGGATTCCTGAGCCGAGGCTATTGCAGCCCTTGCAAGGTCAACCCTCTTTTTGGCAGAGATAAAGTTGTAGTAAGCCTTAGAAACCTCAAAGGCTATTCCCTTTTTAGCCCTCTCCTCGTATTCTTTAACCTTCAGCCGTGCAATTCTGCTCTTTCTCAGCCTGTAGAGTTTCTCACCGCCGCTGAAGAGGTTGATTGAAGCCCTGACTCCAACAGCCCAGCTGGAATTCTCTTTGTTCCAGGGAGCCGTATCGTCTGCGGAAAAAACCTCTCCAAAGGCTCCAACCTGCGGAAGGAAGTCTGCTTTTGCCAGTTTTTCCATATCTTTCGTTTGAGAGAGCCTCACCTTTAGCTCTTTCAGTTCAGGCCTGTTCTTTATGGCCGTCTCTATAAGCTCATCAAGGTTAAAGTTAAAAGGTTTATAGGTAAGGTCTCCCTCTACAGAAATCTCCCCTTTAGGGAACTCTCCCATAGCAACGGCCAGAGCTCTAAGGGCAACACTGTAGTTGCTCTTTGCCTTTACAAGGTTCTCTTCCATCTGCTCTAAGTAAACCTTTGCCCTTAAAACGTCTGACTTTAAGCCGATTCCTGCCTTGTAAACCGTTTCTGCATCTTTCAGGTGTTTTTCTGCATCCCTTACGGCAAGCTGAGCGGTCTCAACAAAAGCTTTTGCAGTTAAAACCGAGTAGTAGGCCCTTACAACGTTATAGATAACCGCGTTCTCATCCTTTTTGAGCTGCTCTTTTGCGGCTTTTACCTCTTTTTTCGTTAAATCAACGGCAGTTCTAAGCTTTCCGCCCAACCAGATAGGAACGGTTACTTTCAGACCGGTTTTAAAGAGCTGCGACTTCCCCGGGTCGTTGAAGTTTGTTCCCATCATGTCAAGCTTTTTTACTTCCATCCTGTTCATTATGGCGTACGGTGGGTCTGTTGTTTTGTTGTATTCGGAAAAGAGGTCAACCCTTGGCAGTAGGCGGGCTTTTGCCATCCTGTAGTCATAGAACTTCTCCTTTACCTCTTCCCTCTTTGCCCTTAAAAGGTTGTTCTTCTCAAGGGCGGTTTTCACAGCTTCGTCTAATGTTATTCCAAAGGCGTTTGTCGTTCCTGCAAGGAGAAGAACAAGTGCCGCAAGCTTTATCCTCATAACGCTCCTCTCTTACGATTCAAATATTGCAATTAAGTTATACTTTGGAGCTACTATTGAGTCAAGCGGACGAGTTTAACCTCTCCGGCCATTACAAACTTTCCCTCTATGAGGGCAACGGCACCTGTGTTTATTTTCAGCAGCTCTTCTGCTCTTTTCTTCGCCTCAATTACCGTTTTGCTGTTTCCAAGGTATGTGGCGCTGCAGTCTGTAACTACCGGGTCTTTACCAATAACCGTTGCCAGCTCGGTTCTTCCAAGGCTAAGTGAGTGGCCAATTTTACTTGAAGAGGTTGAAACGCCCCACTCTCCTGGGGGGAGCTCCACCCCCAACTTCCCCGAAAGTTTCGGATTTTTAGAGAAGAGAGAGACAACAACCGGCCTTTCAACCCTTATGTAGAGGTCACCGCCGTTTTCTATGATGAACTGTGAAAATCCAAGCTCTGTAAGTTTTCTGCCGATAAAGAGGTTAACAGCCCCGGCAACCCCTGCCATTGGGCCAACTCCAACCTTTTTAGAGGCTTCCCCCATAACTCTTACAATTTCAGGAACAAAGGTTGGGAGATTAACGGGGGTTAGAGATTTAAAAAATTCAGGATTTTTCTCTCCAAAGGCCTTTATCTGCTCCCGAACAGATATGAGAGTAGAAAGGATTTCCTCTTCAACACCTCTTCTGTATTCACTCTCTAAAACGGCTATCCAGAGGTCGCTTTCCCCTGCAACAACGTTAAAGGCCTTGAATCCCTTTGGCTTCTGGAGTACCCTGTAGAACCGCTTTTCAGGAAGGGTAAACATCAGAGCTCTTCAATCATTTTAGTAATTTCCTTTGATCTCTCAAAGGCACTCTTTACAGCCTCTATAAAGGAGCTCCTCACTCCTTTTTCCTCTAACTTGGCAACGCCCTCAATTGTTGTTCCGGCAGGTGATGTAACGGCATCTTTTAGAACTTCCGGGTGTTCACTCCTGGCCATTTCGGCAGAGCCTATAAGGGTTTCAACAATGAGCTCTTTTGCAACATCCCTTGGAAGCCCAGTCCTTACAGCTCCGTCGCACATGGCCTCAATTACAATGAAGAGGAAGGCCGGGGAGCTCCCTGAAACCGCCGTCACGGCGTCAAAGAGCTTCTCTTCAACGTTAACCACTTTACCGCAGGGAGAGAGAAGTTCCTTGACCAGCTTCTTCTCCTCGTCTAAAAGCCTGAAATTATCGCAGTAGGCAATCACTCCTTTTCTCACCTTTACCAGAATGTTTGGCATAATCCGAACAATCTTCCTATCGTCTCCCAAAAACTCTTCAATTTTCCTGATAGGGTAGCCAGCAGCCATTGAGACAAGAATCTGAGCAGGAGAAACTGCCTCTGAAATCTCCTTTAAGACGGCAGAGAGAACCTGAGGCTTAACTGCAAGGAAGATAACGTCGCTGTTTGCAACAACGTCTAAGTTCTTTAAACTTGTTTTCACGCCGAACTTTTCTGAAAGGAGTTTCAGCCTTTCCTCATTAACGTCTGAAACAGTTATCTGAGATGGAAGTAAAAACTCCCCACCGACAAGGGCATCTATAAAGGCTTCAGCCATATTTCCGCCGCCGATAAAACCTACCCTAACGTTCATCTTCACTCTCCCAGACATTTTGCCTATATTATAGAATCAAATTTCAGGGGAGTTTGAGGACGTACCTCTCAACACTTAAGCCCGGGTGGCGGAACTGGCAGACGCGAGGGACTCAAAATCCCTTGGCCGCAAGGCCGTGCGGGTTCGATTCCCGCCCCGGGCACCACAGATTAAACTTTGAACTGGTTTAGAATCTCGTGGAGCTCTTTAGCCTCTTTGTAGATAGTTCTTATTTTGTCTAAGGTTTCCTCAATTACTTTTACGTTTTCTTTGGAGTGGACATCCATCTCCTGAATGAGAGTTGTAAGCTCTTCAAGGTCTGAGATTATCTGAGATGAAGTATTAAATATCGTCCTTTGGACTTCGGCCGTCTCATCCATAGCTTCAGACACTCTCTCCATCTCATCCATAACTTTTGAGGAAATATCCTGCAAGTATCTGTTATTTTCCTGACTTCTCTTGCTTATACTGTTTGTAACTTCAGAGACAGCATCCATAATGTTCGTGAGAATCTGACCAATAGACTCGGTGTTTTTCTGAATTTGAGCTGCTAACTTCCTGATTTCATCGGCAACAACGGCAAATCCTTTACCAGATTCCCCTGCTCTTGCCGCTTCAATGGCAGCATTTAAAGCAAGAAGGTTCGTCTTTTCTGCTATGTTTTCTATTATCCTGATTATGTTCTCTATGTCTTTTGCCTTTTTGTTAAGTTCCTGGAGTTCTCTTACAGATTTTGCATTCTCTTCACTTGTATTTTCAACTATCTGTTGAAGTTTATTGATAATGCGTTTTGCGTTATCAAGGTCTTCCAGCGCTTTCTCAATGTCTTTCTGAGATTTTGATAGGAGCTTCTCAAACTCCTTAATGGGAACTGAAATGTTGGCGGCAAGCTCTGAAGATCTTGCTATATCTTCCATCTCTTTAAGGATTTTCTCCTTGAGGAGTTCTGAGTTCTTGCGAAGCTCCTCAGCAGTCTCCAGGTTGTTCTCTGCGGAGTTGCGGGCTTTCTTGACAATTTCCCTGATTTTATCAAGGAAGATATTGAAATACTTGGAAGCCAAATTTATCTCGTCATTCTTATCTGGCTCAACCTGTAACCTTTTGGTTAAGTCCCCACTTCCCTCTGAAAGTTCCTTAGTCATCTCAAGGAAGTGGTTTAGAGGTCTTATGATGTTTACCTTAACGAACAGGAGGAATAGCACAACTAAGATTAAGAGAGAGGCCAGAGACATTAAGAGAGCTCTGTTTTTCCTGAAAGAAAGCAGGTCAGACAGTATCTCACTCTCTTCAATCTCGGAGATGATAGCCCATCGTTTTCCGTAAACGTCAATAGGAGCAAAAGCTGCCAGAGCCTTCTTCCCAAGAACATCTACGGTTTCAACAATTCCCTTCCTACCGCTGAAGGCAAGCTGAGCTGCTTTGTCCTTTAGTTCAAGAATTCCTATCGTAGTTCCTGCCCTTCTAACAATCGGGTTATCAATTTTATCTAAAAATCTAATATTATTTTTAAGTTTGCAATCAGAACCTACAAGCAGGACTTCTCCTGTCTCTCCAAGTCCAACATCTTTAAACCTGTAGTTAAAGTTCACAATACTATCTATTTTGTTAATTGGAAGCTGGAAGGCCAGAACTCCAGCAACTTTTCCGCTTCTGTCAAAAATTGGGGTGGTTATAAAAGCTGCTGGCTGGTTGTAGCTCGGCTCGTATGGCGAAAAATCGGAGAAGAAAACCTTGCTGATTCCAGAACTAAGAGCTTCTTTAAATGCTTTGGCAAGTCCGGAATTTTTATAAGGTCCCGATATCAAATTTGTAGCAAAGTCCTTTTCTTTAAAAGCCGTATATACCACAGTTCCGTTTTTATCAATCAGAAAAACGTCATATAAGCCGAAGTTTTTAAGTAAAGAGTTAAAGTCTTTGTGGTATTTCGCGTGAGCTCTCATATACGTGCAGTCAAACTCTTTGTTTTCTGAGAGGAGATTCTTCTTTCCGATTTTGTATGGGTTTTTCACTATGAAGATATACTGAGCAATCAGCCCGTTAGGGTTTTTAGGCAGGTAGTATTCAACGGGTTTAATTGGCTCCGTTCCCGGTATTGATGTATCAATTCTGCTGAGGTAGTTCTGTTCGTACTCTCTTATGAGCTCTTTTTTAACCTGGTTTAAATCAACAGGGATTTCTTCTTGAAGCAGATAGAAACCTCTGGTCAGTTCTTTTAATGCACTTAGAGTTGCTGAATTCTGGGCTTCTGATAGTAAGAGTCCTCCCATATAGTCAAAGTAGTCGTTTATGTGCTGTTTTTTTGACTCTGTTATTACCTCAAGCTTCTGAGAAGCGACTTTAAGAAGGTTGTTCTTTGAACTCTGATAAGAGAAATATCCCAAAACAACAGCAAGAAAGAGAATCCCCAAAACTCCAGCAAGAGCTACCTGTTTTCCCAGGGAAAGTCTGTTTAGAAACTTCAAGTCATCCTCTTTGAATAGTGATTCACAGTTAACTTATCGGCAAAAAACAGAATGATTTTATATAAGCCCCCAAGTTGGGGGCAGAGTCGTTATTTTGAGAAGTTCTCAACGGCCTTCATTATCATCTCTTTGGCAACTTCGCTTCCCTTAAACTCTTTAACTTTTACCCATTTTCCGGGTTCAAGGTCTTTGTAGTGCTCAAAGAAGTGTTTAATTTCGTTGAGTGTGGCTTCTGGAAGATCTGTAATCTCTTTAACGTTCTTAAATGTGAGGTCTAACTTATTAACTGGAACAGCAATTATTTTCTCATCTTTACCGTTTTCATCTTCCATTACAAGAACGCCTATTGGTCTGCATCTTATAACGCTTCCGGGAACAACAGGCTGCCTTGAGATGACCAGAACGTCTATCGGGTCTCCGTCGTCTGCAAGCGTGTTTGGAACGAAACCGTAGTTTGCAGGGTAGAACATGGGAGTGAAGAGGAAACGGTCTACAAAAACAGCTCCGCTTTCCTTATCAACCTCATACTTAACGTTGGAACCCTGAGGAATCTCAATAACTGCGTAGATATCTTCCGGTGGTTTTTTTCCTGGTGGTATTTTCTTTACGTCCATATCAAACCTCCCTATACATTTTGGGAGGATTATAACCCGACTTCCTTTTTAGTTCTATTTATGGCGATTACTTCTGGAGGTAATAAACGGAGAATCGCAAAGCCAATAAACCCGGAGAGTATAAGTAAAACAGCAACTAATTCTAAGCTTAATGAATAAATAAAAACTTAACCCTTGCTACATTTTGAAAAAGTGGAACTGTCAAAAAAACAGAAATAAAAAAGCCACAGGATACCTATCACTATACTCCAACTACTAACCAATTTATGTATTACAACAACAATTTTACCAATATGAAATTTCTCGTAAACAAGAAAAGAGGAATCTAAAAGAGGTATCTGAAATAAAATAACACTTGACAGTGTTAAAACCATCAAAATTAGAGTAGAAATCATTGTCAGGACAGCAGCATCTGTCATTTTCCCTCCGTAAGCTAAGCAGCCCGGAAGTCACTGAACTTTATTTGTCCACTTTCTATTAGTTTTTTTAACTTTTCTTTATCAGGACTTAATCTAATTATTTTGCTTTTACTATTTAAGAGTAATTTTTTAAATTTATCATATTTTTTCCGCAGACTTGACACAGGGCTCTCTACAAGTATGGCTTTCCTCTCCTGAAGTGGCTTATGAAAAGCCTCCATATACAGGTAATTACCACCTATAGCAAAGTGGTTTATATCTTTGAAACTGTCATCTTTTTTATAATAAATATTAACTTTATCCGGATATTTAAAGAGTAAATCAAAAAGAGGGTGCAATTCTTCCACTTTTAAATCACTAAATTTATTCTTCTGTAACCGCTTGTATATTTCTGGTTTAATAGAAATAATTGGTCCTATAACGAAAATAACTCTATTCTGTGGATTCTTGTTGAGAAAACTCTCAATTACAGGTTTCAATTGAGAATAAGTTTTAACATTGGCCTCCCCTGCATGGACAAAAACTTCTCCTTTAACATTCTTATAAATCTCCTGCAAACTCCTTTTCAGCTCATCTTCACTGAATATGAACCTATCTTTCTGGCGAATAATAGGCCATACAAGGTACAGTGAAATTAAGATGAAAATAACAACAGAAACTATCACCAGGTTCATGACTTTCAACCCCATTCCCGTTTTTTAGCCAAAATTTTATATCTCTGCTTCAATTGAATCTTTAACAGGATTTTGAAGTTGACAATTACAAATAAAGTTAATACTATCTAACTTACAGGAGGATGGAGTATGAAACTCATAGATGTTCCTGAAGGGAAAACGGTTCAGGTTGTTGATATAGAAGGTGGGATGGGAGTCAGAAACAGACTATCTGCTATTGGACTTTACCCGGGAGCTCCCATCAAAGTCGTCAAGTCCCCACCCGGACCCCTTATTGTTGAGGTAGCGGGAAGCAGAATCGCCCTTGGAAAGGGAATGGCAGCAAAGATTGAGGTGAAAGAGGTATGAAGAGGGAGATACGGGTAGCTCTCGTAGGTAATCCGAACGTTGGAAAGACAGCCATTATGAACGCCCTGGCCGGAACAAATGAGATGGTTGGGAACTGGCCAGGAGTAACCGTCCAGAAGAAGACTGGCAGATACCACTTTCGGGGTTTTGATATTGAACTCATAGACCTTCCCGGTATATACAGTCTCACTTCCTACTCCCTTGAAGAGAGGGTTACAAGGAATTTCCTACTGAGCAGCGACTACGACGTTGTTGCAAACGTTATTGATGCAACCCTCCTTGGAAGGAACCTCTACCTGACCCTTGAACTGTTGGATATGGGAATTAAACCTGTAATTGCTCTAAACAAAATTGATGAACTTGAGAAACTGAAATTTTCAATAGACAAAAAGAAGCTTTCAAAAATACTGAAACTTCCAGTCGTTAGTGTTTCCGCTGCTAAAAGAGAAGGTTTTAACGACCTCTCAGAAATTTTTTTGCAGATGGCAACGGGAGATATAAAACCTGAAGGTTTTACTCCCGTATATTCTGAATTTTTAGAAGAAGCTATAGATCTACTAAAACTTAAAATAGAAAATCAGGTTGATTCAAACTTCCCCTACAATTTACGGTGGTTTGCGATAAAACTCCTTGAGAAAGATCCAGAAATCTTAAAAATTGCTGAAAAATATCTAAAGGATAGTAAAACTATTTTAGAAGAAATAGAACAAATAGAGAAAGAAGTAAAAGAGCGGTTTGGCCTGGATCTTCCAACTTTTGTTTCAAAAGAAAGGTTTTTACTGGCCTCTAAGATTGCTAAAGAGGTTGTAGGGAGCTCCTCGCCGGCCGAATCTGAAACACTGAGCGATAAGATTGATCGCGTAATAACAAACCCCATAACGGGAATTCCCATCTTCTTCTTCATAATGTGGTTGGTTTTTAAACTGACTTTCGCATTCAGCCAGCCCTTCACAGAGCTGATAGACAGAATTTTCAGCAACTGGCTACCGGAACTTGTTAAGACGTATCTAAGCTTTCTACCAGAGCCCCTGCTCTCACTCATAAACGACGGAATTTTAGGTGGAGTTGGCGCTGTTGTTGTCTTTCTTCCAATACTTGGAATCCTCTTCTTTCTGATGTCAATCCTTGAAGACTCAGGCTACATGGCAAGGGCTGCAGCACTTTGGGACAACTTTGTTAAAGTTTTTGGCCTTAGTGGTGCTTCCGTTATACCAATGATTTTAGGATTTGGATGTAACGTTCCAGCCGTTTACGCAACAAGGGCAATGAGGTCTCCTTTTCAGAAGCTCGTCACAATGGCCGCAATTCCCTGGATGTCGTGTAGTGCAAGGCTAACGGTTTATACAGTATTTGTTGCCGCCTTTTTTAAAGAACACCAGGCAACGGTAATAATGGGACTATACCTGCTTGGAATAGTTCTTGCCCTTCTCCTTGCTTTTTTTATGTCAAGGTTTGTTTACAGGCAGGAAGAGGATGAGTTCTTTATAGAGCTCCCCTCTTACAAACTCCCCTCCTGGAACGTTGTCTTCAACGAAACCTGGATTGAGGTAAAGGACTTCCTCTACAGGGCTGGAACGATAATATTCGCCGTTTCAGTTCTCGTCTGGGCACTTGCTTCGCTCCCTCCCGGTGCGAAATATGCCGGTGAAAACAGTTTAATAGGCCATGTAGGAAAAGCTCTAACTCCTCTATTTCATCCCATAGGGATCTACGACTGGAAACCGGTTGTTGGACTGATACTGGGAGCTCTGGCGAAAGAGGTCGTTATCGGAACCCTTGGAACCCTTTACGGGACGGGAGAGTCGGGGCTTGTTGAAGTTCTCAGAAGTGTTTTTACTCCGGAAAGTGCTCTGGCGTTTTTGGTATTTACGCTTCTTTACACGCCGTGCGCTGCAACGATGGCTGCAATAAGGCAGGAGAGTAACAGCTGGAAGTTCACTTTAGGAGTAATTGCAATAGATTTAACAATGGCCTGGATTCTGGCCTTTATCACATATCACGTAGCAAAAGTTCTTTTGTGAACTGAATTTTAGGTGAAACTTGGCAAAGAAAAAGACTGTTTACGTCTGCCAGAAGTGTGGATACAGAACTCCCAAATGGGTAGGAAAGTGCCCCGAGTGTGGAGAGTGGAGCAGTTTGGTTGAGGAAGTTGGAAGGACAGAGCCCAAACACCGTTCTTCGTGGGTAAGCCCATCAACATCTTCCCCTGTCCCCATAACGGAAGTTGGGAGCTCCCAAGAGCAGAGAGAGAAAACTGGGATACTAGAGTTTGACAGAGTTTTAGGCGGTGGAGTAGTAAAAGGCTCAGTTTCACTGATTTCCGGAGAGCCCGGAATCGGGAAATCAACCTTTCTCCTTCAGGTTGCAAGCCTTTTTGCAGATAGGGGAAAGGTCCTCTACGTAACGGCGGAGGAATCTCCGGAACAGATAGCACTGAGGGCAAAGCGGTTAAAGGCTGAAAAAGAAAACCTTTTTATCTACTCAGAGAACAACTTAGAAGAGATATCCAAACAGGTTGAAAAGGTAAACCCCGTTTTAACCATTTACGACTCCATTCAGACCCTCTACCTTCCCTACATAGAGTCTGCAGCAGGTTCAGTCTCTCAGGTTAGAGAGTGTGCAGCTTTCATAACAAACCTCTCAAAAAGAAAAGGGATAACCAGCTTCATAGTGGGGCACGTTACAAAGGAAGGAACAATTGCAGGG
Source organism: Thermovibrio sp. (assembly GCA_015488335.1). Taxonomy (GTDB): domain Bacteria; phylum Aquificota; class Aquificia; order Desulfurobacteriales; family Desulfurobacteriaceae; genus Balnearium. The sequence continues at coordinate 2,279 of WFNZ01000057.1, read as the reverse complement.
CCAAAGGTTCTGGAACACATAGTTGATGCCGTTTTCCAGTTTGAGGGAGATAGGGGATACAACTTCAGAATATTTAGGAGTATTAAAAACCGGTTCGGTTCAACAGGAGAATTAGCCGTTTTTGAGATGACGGAAACCGGACTGAAAGAGGTTCCAAACCCTTCTCAGTTTTTCTTAGAGGAGAGGCCGAAGGAGAAGGCAGGCTCCGTTGTTTTTGCAGGAATAGAAGGTAGCAGGCCAATCCTTTTAGAGGTTCAGGCACTTGTAACAAGGGCTGTTTTCACAACTCCACAGAGAAAGGCAAAGGGGATTAACGCCAACAGGCTCTCCATTATTGTTGCAACCGTTGAAAAAGAGCTTGGCATTCCCTTAAGGAATTTTGACGTTTTTGTAAACGTTGTTGGCGGAGTAAAGGTTGATGAGCCTGCCGTAGACCTGCCGGTAGCCGCAGCAATTATCTCAAGCTATTTTGACAGACCTGTAAAACCGGAAGTTGCGCTGTTTGGGGAAATAGGTTTAACGGGGGAAGTAAGAAAGGTAAGGTTAGAGGAGCTCCGCCAGAAAGAGGCAGAGAAGAACGGATTTGAAGTTGCTAAAGGAATAAAGCATATATCTGAAATTCCTGAGAAACTCCTCGTTTAGTGGCGGAGGCGGATGGGAATCGAACCCACCACCCCGCTCTTAGCGGGGCCACCGGATTTGAAGTCCGGGGGGGACACCAGCCCCCGTCCGCCTCCAGGAAGTTAAATTTCTAACGGAGCTCTCTCCCAGTCAACCTCTTAACTAATTCCTCGCTGTTTCCAAAGCACTCCTCAACCTGCTGGACTGTAAGGCCGGCACCAACGCCAACTGTTATTGCAAAGCTCCTTGTAACAAGGTCTCCTGGTGAGTGGGAGTCTGTATTTATGACCAGGGGAGCTCCCACCTCTGTAGCAAGTTTCACAACGTGACCGTTCGTTATGCTGTGGCCTCTGCGGGTCGTAATCTCAAGGTAAACGCCGTTCTCCCTCGCAAGCTCAACCTCTTCCCGAGTAATGAGGCCTGGATGGGCAAGGATGTCAGCCCTCCCCTCAATTGCGGCCCTGTTTGTTCCCGGAGCAACAGGCTCAACAACAGTCTCTCCGTGGACCACAACGATTTTAGCTCCAGCTTCCCTGCACCTTTCTATCAGTTCTGGAATTTTCGCAGGTGGAACGTGCGTAATCTCAACGCCGGGAATGACAACAACCGAGGTATTCTCGTTGAGAACCTCTAAGGTTTCGTATAGCCTCTCTAACAGAAATTTGTAGTTTGAGAAGTCTGCGTGGTCTGTTATGGCAATTGCCCTGTAGCCTATGGCCTCTGCCCTTCTTACAAGCTCGCTGGGAAGGAGCTCCCCGTCGCTAAAAAACGTGTGCGTGTGAAGATCTATCATTCTTCAAACTCCGAAATAGATTTCTGAAGTATGAAAAGTATAACGGAGATTTATAAAGTTCTACTGAAAACTTACGGAAAACAGAACTGGTGGCCGGCAGATACCCCCTTTGAAGTGTGCGTTGGAGCCGTTTTAACGCAGAACACGAACTGGAAAAACGTAGAAAAGGCTGTAGAGAACCTGAAACGGGAAAACCTATTAACTCCAGAGGCTGTTTTATCGTGCCCCAATGGGAAACTTCAGGAGCTCATAAAACCTGCCGGCTTTTTCCGTCAAAAGGCTGGATACCTGAAAAATTTGAGCAGATTTATACTGGAAAACGGCGGAATTGAGGAACTGAAGAAGAGAGAAAAGGAAGAGTTAAGAAAGGAGCTCCTTAAAGTAAAGGGAATTGGAAAGGAGACGGCAGACAGCATACTCCTCTATGCCCTTGATAAACCCTCGTTTGTAGTAGACGCCTACACAAAAAGGCTCTTTTACAGGTTAGGGATAACTGAAACCGAAAAATTAAGTTATGAAGCCGTTAAAAGCCTTGTAGAGAGCGAAATTCCACCGGTTGAAGAAAACCTTGAAGTTTACAGGGAGCTCCACGCCCTCATCGTTGAACATTCAAAAACAAAATGCAGAAAGAGACCGAACTGTAAAAATTGTCCTCTCTCTCTTGACTGTCTTTCTAAAATTGATTAATCTAAAATCCAATATTAGAAATCTAAAAACAACAGGAGGGAAAGAGAATGAAAGAAAAAATAAGAACCCTTTTAGGACTTGCAACAACTGTCTTTATTCTGGCAAGCTGTGGTGGAGGCGGAGGAGGAAACAACCAAACAACAGAAGAAACAAGAACTGGAGTATTCACAGACGACCC